>NZ_VPEA01000003.1:0-274416 GCF_013417365.1 Acinetobacter sp. YH12252 | reverse complement strand
TCCATTTTAGAGATTTGTTTAAGATAAGATATAACTCATTGAGATGTGTCATAGTATTCGTCGTTAGAAAACAATTATTGTGACATTATTTCAATGAGTTATCTATTTTTGTCGTGTACAGAGAAAAGTTTATTTATTCTATTTTTGGTTTTAAGAACTGAGTCGGCTAACAACTCAGTTCTTTTTTTATTTTTAACATCCAGTTTGATTTACAGCAGTTAGATTCATTTCAGTCTAATTAGCCTTATTATTTTGTCCAAATAAATTCAACTGATTAAACTTTTCCTGTAGCTGCTCTTTGGTTTCGACATGCTCAGGATGCGGAATAATACATTCAATTGGGCAGACTGAAACGCAGGTTTGATAGTCATAAAACCCAACACATTCTGTGCAACGCGCCACATCAATTTCATACACCTTTTCACCCTCATAAATTGCTTCATTCGGGCATTCGGGTAAGCACATATCGCAATTGATGCATTGGTCGGTAATCAGGAGTGCCATCGCAATACTCGCTTAGTTTATTGCCACTTAGTTGGCTTGATAAGCCAACGATGAGGCAGAAATATCTGCAGTCGAATTTGGTAAGTTGCGAATCAGCAGGGCATAACGCATATCGACATCTGCAGGTATAGGGATTTCTACAATATGCCCTGAACCTTTGGCATCTTCAATCAGATTGCCTTTTTTATCTTTAATTTCAGTTAAAGTGAAATAGATATTGCCTTGTGGCGTCATCAATTCTAAAGAATCGCCCACTACAAAACGGTTTTTTACATCAATTTTAATGTAGTCACCATTGCGTTCTAAGACTTCACCACAAAATTGCTGATGATCAAAACTTGATGAACCTGTTTCGTAGTTTTGGTATTCGCTGTGCACATGACGACGCAAGAAACCTTCGGTATAACCACGGTTAGCTAGACCTTCTAATTGAGTCATTAATGCAGGGTCAAATGGTTTGCCTGCAAGCGCATCATCAATCGCTTTACGGTAAATTTGTGCAGTACGTGCGCAGTAGAAATAAGATTTGGTGCGACCTTCAATTTTTAGTGAATGGATGCCCATTTTAGTTAAACGGTCAACGTGCTGCACTGCGCGTAAATCTTTAGAATTCATAAAATAAGTGCCGTGTTCATCTTCTTCGGCAGCAAACATATCTTCGTCATTACGTTGTAATAACACAGGCTCGTTAAATTGATGCTGTGCCTGCATGTGTTGTTCATCTGCATCGGCAGTTTCAGAAAGATTTTTGACAGGAATTACGTCACCTGTTTCATCTTCTTTTGCATCGTGAATTTTATATTCCCAACGGCAGGCATTGGTACATGCGCCTTGGTTGGCATCACGTTTATTCATATAGCCTGAAAGCATGCAACGACCTGAATAGGCCATGCACAGCGCACCATGCACAAATACTTCAATTTCCATGCCAGGCACGTTGTTTTTAATTTCTTCAATTTCATCAATCGACAATTCACGCGAAAGAATGACACGGGTTAAACCCATATTTTGCCAGAATTTCACCGTTGCCCAGTTCACCGCATTGGCTTGTACCGATAAATGTACAGGCATGTCGGGGAAATTTTCACGCACCATCATAATCAGACCTGGGTCAGACATGATCAGCGCATCGGGTTGCATGGCAACCACAGGTTCTAGGTCACGAATAAAGTTTTTGAGTTTGCTGTTATGCGGTTGGATGTTCACCACCACATAAAACTTTTTGCCTAATTCATGTGCTTCTTGAATACCAATTGCTAAGTTTTCATGATCAAATTCGTTATTACGCACGCGCAAACTGTAACGCGGCTGACCTGCATAGACTGCATCTGCACCATAAGCAAAGGCATAGCGCATGTTTTTTAAAGAACCAGCAGGAGAGAGAAGTTCGGTGACGTGGGAAATGGTCATGATCAAAAAGCAATAGCAGAAATATGGCTTTATTGTATGAATCTAAATTTAGGATTCAACCTAGTAAATAGCTCGGGATTCAGAAGAAAACTTGTGCTGAAACGCTGGGGCTAATCTTGATATAGAAAGTTCCTCATCCTGAGCCATACAGAATCTAAGAGAAGGGACTTTCATACCAATTTGACTCATTGCCTATAATCAATTTCTGATGGATAAAAGCGTGTTAACGTACTCGTTGCCCATGTTCATCAATGACCACCTCACCATCTTCTTTGCTGAAGCTTTTTAATTGTGGTTGAGTGAGCAAGTCTAAGACCAGTTCAGAAGGGCGGCACAGTTTCACACCTAACTCGGTCACGACAAATGGACGATTAATTAAAATCGGATGCTCGACCATCAATGCAATTAATTCCGCATCGCTGTGTGAGCTACCTTCAAGTTGCAACTGTTCGTATGGTTCTACATTTTTGCGGATTGCATCGCGCACGCTTAAACCTGCTTGTTGAATCATGCTAGTAAGTTCAGCTTGTGTAGGTGGGGTTTTTAAATATTCAATAATTTCAGGTTCTTGTCCTGTATTACGAATTAATTCTAAAGTATTGCGTGACGTTCCACAGGCAGGGTTATGAAAAATTTTGATGCTGTTGCTCATGTGTAGTGACCCGTTTTAGTCCGATAAAAATTCAATATTGCATTTATATATGGATATGCGTATATTCGCAATAGTTAATATTGAAGTGCAGATAAAAAATGAATCAAACTGATTTTTTTAAATGTTTGTCAGACCCAACCCGACTGGACATTCTGAAATTGGTGATGGCTCAACACAATATTTGTGTATGCGAATTGACAGAACAATTGCAGTTAAATCAACCGAAAATATCACGTCATTTGGCGTTGTTACGGAATTTATCTATTTTGCTAGATCAACGTCAGGGGCAGTGGGTGTATTACCGTTTGAACCCAGATTTACCCGAATGGGCGTTTGCTGTTTTAAATATTATCGCGCAGCAAGATGTCAGCCCGATGAAGCACATCAACCCTACAATTGCAACACATTGCGAGTAAGCACATGGCACAGTCCAAACTTTCTTTTTTAGATCGTAATCTGACCTTATGGATTTTTATTGCCATGGGGCTAGGTGTTGCGATTGGCGTGGTATTTCCTGCAGTATCGGCAAGCTTAGATCAAATGAGTGTGGGAACAGTCAATCTTCCCATTGCGATTGGTTTGATTTTGATGATGTATCCACCATTGGCAAAAGTCGATTACGCAGCTTTGCCAGAAGTGTTTAAAGACCGCCGAACCTTGTTGTTGTCTTTGGTACAAAACTGGTTGATTGCTCCGTGTTTGATGTTCGCTTTGGCGATTATTTTCTTGCAAAACTATCCTGAATATATGACAGGTTTGATTTTAATTGGTCTGGCACGCTGTATCGCGATGGTCTTGGTCTGGAACAACTTGGCTTGTGGTGATAACCAATACGTGGCTGCATTAGTTGCGTTTAACAGTATTTTTCAGATTATATTCTTTAGTACTTATGCATGGCTGTTTCTGAGTTTCTTGCCGCCGTATTTTGGCGTGGCAGGACAAGTGATTGATGTTGGTTTTTGGACAATCACCCAAGCTGTTTTAATCTATTTGGGTATTCCTTTTTTGATGGGCTTTTTAACACGCTTGATTTTAGTGAAAAGCAAAGGCTTAGATTGGTATCAAACGTCTTTTTTACCCAAAATTAGCCCATTTAGTCTGTTGGCATTGCTATTTACCATTGTGGCGATGTTCGCACTAAAAGGCGCAGAAGTACTGAGCTTGCCGATGGATGTTTTACGCATTTCCATTCCATTGATTATTTACTTCGTTGCCATGTTCTTTATTAGCTTCTTTATGAGCAAATGGATGGTCAATGATTATCCACGGACGACCGCCATTTCCTTTACCGCAGCAGGGAATAATTTTGAATTAGCACTTGCTGTTGCCATTGCAACGTTTGGCTTGGCTTCTCCCGTTGCATTTACCACGATTATTGGCCCTTTGGTTGAAGTGCCTGTGTTGATTGCTTTGGTGAGTGTGTCTTTATGGCTGCGTAAAAAGTTTTATCAAAATGAGTCGATTGTCAGTTCAAAGTAATTTTCTTCATTTTGAGGTTTAAGATAAAAACATGGGCATGCGTTGCCCATTTTAGTTTTAAGAGTATGCAGCATGGTATTACCCAATATTGATTTAGATTTATTGCCTACACCAAGTTTTGAACAGGTGCAGGCAAAGCCGTTGAACCATCCGCCACGTATTTTATTGATGTACGGTTCAAACCGTGAGCGTTCTTATAGTCGTTTGGCGGTACAGGAAGCGGGCAGAATTTTGGAGCACTTTGGCGCTGAGGTAAAAATTTTCCATCCCAAAGGTTTGCCTTTACCTGAAGATGGCGATACTTCACATCCCAAAGTTCAAGAGCTGCATGAATTGTTGGCGTGGGCAGAAGGTATGGTTTGGTGTAGCCCAGAACGTCATGGTTCAATGAGTTCGATTTTCAAAGCACAAATTGACTGGATTCCGCTTGCCGCGGGCGCAATTCGTGCCACACAAGGTAAAACGCTTGCTTTAGTGCAAGTGTGTGGCGGGTCGCAGTCATTTAACAGCGTCAATCAATTACGTATTTTAGGACGTTGGATGCGGATGATCACCATTCCCAATCAGTCTTCTATTCCTAAAGCCTTTTTAGAGTTTGAGGAAGATGGCCGCATGAAAGCGTCTAGCTATTACGACCGTATTGTCGATGTGATGGAAGAGTTATATAAATTTACTTTGCTGACTCGCGGGCAAGCAGCATATTTGGTAGATCGTTATTCTGAACGTGTGGAAACTGCCGAGCAGCTATCGAAGCGTGTTAATCAGAAGTGTTTATAATCCAATTTTAGATACGTAAATACTGCATTACAAAAGGCTTAGAGAGCGATTATTCGGCTTCAAGTCGCTTTAAAATCTGACAATCATCAATGGTTGTTTGCGTGGTGCAGGCTTGTCTAAGTTGCTGAAGTTGTAGCTGAAAATGCTGCAACTCGGCAATTTTATCTTCTACATGCCTTAAATGTTCATCAATCAATTCA
The DNA here is from genome assembly GCF_013417365.1 of Acinetobacter sp. YH12252. Classification (NCBI taxonomy): domain Bacteria; kingdom Pseudomonadati; phylum Pseudomonadota; class Gammaproteobacteria; order Moraxellales; family Moraxellaceae; genus Acinetobacter; species Acinetobacter sp. YH12252. The sequence continues at coordinate 269,394 of NZ_VPEA01000003.1, read as the reverse complement.
TTCACAGCGCAGCAGTTTTGTTTCGGCTGTTTTTCTAATTCAATTAAGGCTTCAATTTCTTTTAAGTTCATATCTAAAGCACGGCAACGCTTAATAAAAATCAAACGCTTGAGTGCCTCATCGTTGTAATAGCGATAATTATTTTCGGCACGAAAGCTTGGGGTGAGTAAGTGTTTCTTTTCATAAAAACGAATTGTATCTGTGCTGACACCAACTTTTTTAGCTAATTCATGAATTAAATATTGTGCCATGCTTGACCTTGGACTAAGTCTATAGTTTTAAATGAGCATAATCGAAACAATTTCATTTTGAAAGAAGGTGTGTCTATGGCATGTACGTGTAGTCATGAACCTGCGCCAATCAAACCGAATAGTAAATTTAGAACCGCGTTATGGATTGCATTGGTGATCAATCTCAGCATGTTTTTTATCGAGTTGATAGGTGGTGCCTATGCCCATTCATCATCCCTATGGGCAGATTCACTGGATTTCTTTGGAGATGCTGTCAATTACGGGATTTCACTTGCGGTGTTAAGTGCAAGTTTGTATTGGCGTGCTACTGTGGCTTTGGTCAAAGGCATCACGATGGCCTTGTTTGGTGTGGTGGTGATGGGCAAGGTTATCTATGCCTATATACAGGGTATTCCACCTGAAGCCATAACCATGGGTATTATTGGGATCATCGCCTTATTAGCCAATGTGGTTACTGCATTGATTTTATATGCATTTCGAGATGGTGATTCGAATATGAAATCGGTGTGGTTATGTAGCCGTAATGATGCGATTGGTAATTTCGCAGTTATTTTGGCGGCAGTGGGTGTATTTGGTACGGGTAGTTTGATTCCAGATCTTGTGGTAGCCGTGATTATGGCGAGTTTGGGCTTAACAGCGGGGTATCATGTGATTCAGCAAGCTTTGGCTGAACGAAGAATGAATGTACCAGAATAAAGAATAAACGTAAAAAGCACTCCATCTGATTTGAGTGATTTAGATGGAGTGCTTTTAATTTTTTGTAGTCGCAATAATTTTAAAATTTGAAGTAAAAATAACGATAAGTTATTCCAAATTGCTATTTACAAAAAATAATATATAACTAAAATTAAAAATAAATTGATGTATTTAAAAATAATTTACACGATGAATAATATTTAATTTTTTTTAAATTGAGGGTTAAATGAAACTAATTAAATTATTTTCTATAGCAAGCCTGATTGCTTTGGCTGGCTGTAGTTCTAAAGTAGTGACTTATGATACTGCAGGGCAAGTGATTGGTTCATGTGTCGCTACACAGGGCTTTATTTTGGGGGCTAAAGCTGTGTGTTATGGTGGTGCCAACATACAAGGCATTAACTATTCTAAAGTAGATGAGCGCACGGGTTTATTGCCAACCATACCAAATAATTCGCAGATTTCACTGCAACAAGACTAATTTTTTAGAGGGGTAATACAATGAAAATTTCTAGTTTAATCGCATTAACAGCGGCTATTTTGATGACAGGTTGTGCTTCAAAAGTGACAACTTATGATTCGAGTGGTCGTATGATTGGTTCATGTCAGGCAGAGCGTGGGTTTGTAATTGGTGGTGGTGCACACTGTGAAGGACGTGCTAACCAAGAAGGTCGCAGTGTACGTTAATTGATGCTAATGACAAAAAACCGAGCTATTTAGCTCGGTTTTTTTAGATTCAACAGCTTTTATTTTTCAACGAAAGCACGTTCAATCACGTAATCGCCCAATTCACCCATACGTGGTGATTCTTTTAAACCATGTTGGTCAAGTAATGCTGCAACATCTTTTAAGAATGCAGGGCTACCACATAACATGGCACGGTCAGTTTCAGGGTTAAAACGTGGTAAACCAATTTTTTCAAAGATTTCACCCGATTCAATTGCCGTGGTCACACGTCCTTGGTTTGGATATTCTTCACGTGTAACGGTTGGGTAATATACCAGTTTTTCACGAATACCAAGTTCTTGGAAAAACTCGTGATTTGGTAATTCATTTAGAATTAAATCTTGATAAGCCAATTCAGAAATGAAACGTGTACCGTGAACCACAATCACTTTTTCAAAGCGTTCATAAGTTTCAGGGTCGCGGATGGTTGCCAAAAATGGAGCTAGACCTGTACCTGAAGAAAGTAAGTATAGGTTTTTACCAGGATTTAAATCATCCAGTACCAAAGTGCCTGTAGGTTTTTTAGAAACCAGCAATTCATCGCCCACTTTTACTTTTTGTAAAATAGACGTTAAAGGGCCATCAGGTACTTTAATTGAGAAGAATTCTAGCTCTTCTTCATAGTTAGCACTGGCAATCGAGTAAGCGCGCATTAAAGGCTTGCCATTTACTTCCAGACCAATCATCACAAATTGACCGTTTTTAAAACGTAGTGCGGTATCGCGAGTCGTTTTAAAACTGAATAAAGTGTCATTCCAGTGGTGTACGTGAGTAATCTTTTCGACGTTGAAAGCAGCCATTAAAGGTCTCAATAAATTATCAAATTAGAACAGCTTGCTATTCTAATCTAAAATCATTCTCTATAAACTGAATATATTTAATTGAGCTTATCAGAAAAAGTGATGAAGACTGATCTAAAAATGCCAATAATCGGATTTATGCACTCTCCCTACCGAGAAAAATTTGGTATTCCTCGTCAACCGAATCTGGTACAAGTCGAATCGTATATTGAAATGCAGGCGCCTTATAACGATGTGTTGGCATTTGAAGGGATCGAAGCGTTTAGTCACTTATGGTTAATCTGGCAATTTCACGACAATAAAAACCAAACCGATGCTCATCCAACCGTACAGAAACAGCAAAACCCCTGTTTTCGTGCACAAGTGCGTCCGCCACGTTTGGGTGGTAATCAAAAAATAGGTGTGTTTGCGACGCGCAGCATGTATCGACCTGCACCCATTGGTTTGTCTGTGGTGCAATTTAAACAGGTCAAAAAAGTGGGTAAGTCACTGCGAGTTTATGTGACAGGGGCAGATTTACTGCATGGCACGCCTATTTTGGATATTAAACCTTATATTCAATATTCAGATGCTGTGCCTGATGCACAAAGTGGTTATGCGCAAGATGAACCCATAAGAAAAACAGTGCTATGGATGGACACAGCCGAAGCGCAAAAAAATCAGTTGCTCGAATCTGGCGTATTACAGCCACAGATTGCGCAGGAATTGGAACAGGTCTTGTCTTTAGATCCACGACCTGCATATCAGGATGATGCTGAACGAATTTACACCATGAATTTTGCAGATTTTGATGTCAGTTTCCGTGTCGATCAGCACGCAGTACACATCCTAAAAATTGTTTTAATCGCTGTCGATTAAACCATCATATATAAAATAGCCACCAACGCCAGCATGTGCAAAATTTGGGTAGGTGCGAAATAAAGTGCAAAACGTAAGCCGCCAATGAGTGCGGCATTGATACATTTAGAAATTGCATGAGCAACAAGACCTAAAATTAAGGCGTACAGCAACATTTGCTGACTGGGTGGACCTTGCATCACCACGGTTGCAATGGCGGCATGCACCTCAAATAAAGAGGCGAGTAAGGTACCAATGATTAAGCCTGCGTCGCCAAGCATTTGCTCTAAGCCGTAGACCATGGCTTGAATTGCGGTTAAGGTCGCCACAATAATAGCGGCTTCTTTAAGGCTAAACATACGGGTGTCGGCTTCAGGTTTTGCTGTTGTCGTATTTTTATGCTTTTTAAGCAAGCATACGCCGACCAAAATTAAAATGCCAATGCCTGCCAGACTGGGCATAATTAACAGCTTAAACCACGCCAGATTGACACCCGCCACAATAATCAACATTTGCGCTAAAGTTGCCACGCAAGACATCAGCGCTGCACCTGCATTGGCACGTGCGTCGCCACGACCTGCGCGTACTTCCATGCCTAAACTGGCAATGGTTGCGGTGCTTGATACAAAACCTGAAGCAATTGCAGATAATATGAGGGCGTTGCTGCTTGAGAGTAAACGCTTGGCGATATGCGCCAAAGCCTGCACACTTAGAATTAAAATCAATAATTTTAAAATCACATAAGGATTAAGCACATTGCCCCATAGTGCAGTATTAGGCGTCAGTGGCAAGGCAATTAACACCAAAGCCAGTAAAAACAAGCCATCACGTAGTTCAGCTTCGGTAATCCACTGACTGACAATGCCATGCATGGTGTGCTTGGTCATGAGTAAAACTGTCAAAATAACCGATAAACCTGCTGCCAATGGAATATTCCATAAACACAATGCACCAATAAAATAGGTCATCACGAAGGCAAGTTCGGTGGTAGCGCCAGGGTCATCTTCCGTTTGATTTTTGAGGGAATATAAGCCAATTCCCCCAACAATCAACGCACCCACAATGGCAATGCTCGTGCCCAATAAGAAGCAAATGGCACCTAATAATGCGCAAATTCCAAAGGTACGTACGCCTGCAAAATGATGATGTTGTCCATTTTTTTTACTGCGTTCGCGCTCTAATCCAATCAGTAAGCCACAGCCGAGTGCTGCTGCAAACATGGTGAGCAGTTCGGGAAATGCCGCATTGAGCAGGAGAGGGTGGAGATTTTGGTTCATATTCTTCTGGAAATTTTTATATATTCTTATTTTATATGAGTTATAGTATATTCAAAATGTATATCAATAAAATATAAAAAAAGGTGGTTATTTGCATAACCACCTCTGTAAAAAAATTATTTTAATTTTTGTGCAATATCAATTGCTTGGCTTGCAGTGCTGTTGAATAAAGTACATTCCTTTTCAAGAGATTTAATATAGTTTTCTTGGAACCTAATTTGGTAAGCATCAGGAGTTGGCTCACTTTGTAACTCTTTTAAAATCTCACGTTCGTTTTGAATGTCAGAACTAAGTGAGTATGTTACACCTTGACGATGATAGTCACCAATTAAATATTCATTCTCTATATTTAATAAAGCAGTTGGTCCATAATTTGGGTCAGTTTCTTTGCTCAAATAGAGAGGATAATTACCTAACTTAGAGGTATTGTAATTACCACTACCAAAATATGACTCAGGAGAGTCTATAGTATTAAAATCGTTGCTTTCAAAATATGAGGTATTGGTAGAACTTGATGTACCTCGTAGGCAATATGAACCTTTAGGGAAAGTTTGTCCTTTTAATGTATCGCTGTATAACTTGTCAAAAGTACCACCTGCATCATTTAAACCGCTATAGTGTGAATATGTATCAATATATTCACTCATAGGTTTTGATGCTAGATCGACTAATTCAAAGTTTTCTGTGAGTTGTAGATCTTTAGCGTTTGTTGGAGAATATGGAGTTATAACCCATTTTGAATTGCTTTGACTTATAAGTGTGCCAAATTTATAGCCAATTTGAGTTTTTAGCGTTGAAATTTCATAGAAGCTATTTGCGGTGACATAATATGATGCAACTTGTGAAATATCAAATACATCGGTTGCATTAGCAAGATATTCTGGATTGATATACAGTTCGTTATTTTGGATTGTGAATTTTATTTTAGTAAATAAATTCTCTGCGTCTGCCTGATCGTTGCTAGCGTAGCTCGCCCATTCTGTTTCATTTAACTGAACATCTTTGCCTTGGTAAGAACTATCACCATCACTTCCACCACCACAAGCCGTCAATGTAAAAGCTGCAAAAATTGCACATGATAAAGTTTTTAATTTCATGATTATCCCTCAGAAATTTAATTTTTAGTGTGTTGAATTATTAAGCAAGAGCATCATAATAGATATTTATTTTAATTGAAATATTAAAAACACAAATAAAATTAATAGTTAAGTTTTACTTTAAATTAAAACTTATAAAATAGTTTTTATTAAATAATGCTTATTTTGCTATAGTAAACCCAGATTTTGGGGCATATAACAATGAATTTTAATTTTGAAATAGACAGTACTTGGTGCTTAGAACAATTAGTCAAAGATGGTAAAATTACCGAACGTGATCAGGCTTTGGTACAAACCACGCATCGTCAACGTGATCAATTAAAATGGCATCCGTTACAATGGATTGCCAACTTTAATTTGGTCGATCAAAGTCATCCCCAAACCACTTTAACTTTAAACCGTTTATGCCAATGGCTGGCTGATAAATCAGGCTTGCCATTCTATATTATTGATCCGTTAAAAGCCGATGTTGCTGCTTTAACAGCTGTGATGTCGCAGGAATTTGCACTGCGTAACCGTATTTTAGCGGTGGAAGTGACTGCAGATGCGGTGTTAATTGCGACAGATCAACCTTATAAAAAAGAATGGGTTGCCAACTTAGAACATAGTTTATTGCCCAAAAAAATTCAGCGAGTTTTACTCAGCCCAGATCAATTACAGCGTTATTTGATCGAATATTACCAAGTGAGTCGCGCAGTACACTCATCACAAAAATCTTCTGCACATGACCGTGAAAATAAAGGGGTCGAGGCTTTATTGCAATTGGGCGATACCCAAAACCCAGATGCCAATGATCAACATATTGTGAAGTTGGTGGATTGGGTGCTGCAATTTGCCTTTGAACAAGGCGCAAGTGATATTCACCTCGAACCACGTAAAGACACAGGCAAAGTACGTTTTCGTATTGATGGCGTGTTGCACACCATCTATAACATGCCTGCCAATACGCTTACCGCAGTCATCTCACGGATTAAAATTTTAGGGCGTATGAATGTAGCCGAAAAACGTAAACCGCAAGATGGACGTTTAAAAACCCGAACTCCAAAAGGACAAGAAACTGAACTGCGTTTATCGACCTTACCAACGGCGTTTGGCGAAAAACTGGTGATGCGTATTTTTGACCCAGAAGTATTGGTACGCAGTTTTCAGCAATTGGGTTTTGATAGTCGTTTGTTGAATGAATGGCATGCCCTGACTGCACATAGTCACGGCATTATTTTGGTTACAGGCCCTACAGGTTCGGGTAAAACCACCACGCTGTATTCATCGCTAAAGCAATTGGCTACCGATGAAGTCAATGTCTGCACCATTGAAGACCCGATTGAAATGTTAGAACCGAGTTTTAACCAAATGCAGGTGAATACCGCAATTGATTTAGGTTTTGCCGATGGTGTGCGTGCCTTAATGCGTCAAGACCCTGACATTATTATGGTCGGAGAAATTCGAGATCAGGATACCGCAAATATGGCGATTCAAGCGGCACTGACGGGGCATTTAGTTTTATCGACACTGCATACTAATGATGCGCCGTCAAGTTTGACTCGTTTGCATGATTTGGGCGTGCAGCCATTTTTGACTGCTGCCACAATTTTAGGCGTTTTGGCACAGCGTTTGGTGCGTAAACTGTGTCCGCATTGTAAGCAAGAAGGCTCAATAAATGAAAAAGATTGGGAACATTTGACCTTCGATTACATTATGGAAATGCCTGCACAAGTGTTTAAACCTGTTGGATGCGATGAATGCCGTCAAACGGGCTATAAAGGTCGGGTCGGAATTTATGAGTTTATGCCGTTAAGTTTAGATACCAAACAGCTCATCAGCGCCAATGCCAATTTAAATGAATTACGTCAGCAAGCTAAAAAAGAGGGCATTGAACCGTTACGTATTGCGGGCGCGCGTAAAGTTTTAGAAGGCATGACCACTTTAGAGGAAGTGTTGCGCGTAGTGCCATTAAATTAGCAGATTCAAACTTTTTACGATGAATTTTAAAAAAATGGAAATCTTAAGATTCAGTTCATCTTGCTTTGTTTTAATCACCATAACGAAATGAGCAACACAAAAAGGTGAAGCAATGAAATTTACAATGAAAGCAATGTTGATGGCAGGTTTAATGGCAATGGCTTCAATCACCATGGCAAACGACAGCATTAACACCCAAGCACTACATCAAAATGTAACTGTAAAACAAGCTTTAAGCCTGAAAGATGACAGCAAAGTGCAGTTAAAAGGTTATGTGGTGAAATCTATTGGTGATGAAAAATATCAGTTCCGTGATAACACAGGCACTATTACGGTCGATATTGATGATGACTTATGGAATGGCAAAGCCGTTTCTGCCAAAACGCCTGTTACCTTAATTGGTGAAGTGGATATTGATCACAAGCCTGCAAAACGTATTGAAATAGATGTCGATCAGGTTCATTTCTAACATTCAATGCGTGCGCATGATTTACTTCAAGCAGCATTCATCACTGAAAAACCACATACCTCACAGGAGGGATGTGGTTTTATAATTCTTAGATTCTTAATTGAAGTACATCAAAAATAACAGAGGATGGCATGCGACTACTCTTGGCTGAAGATGATGTATCACAAGCAGAAAGTATTAAAACCTGGCTGGAAATGGATGGTTATAATGTCGATTGGGTCGAGCGTGGCGATCACGCCATTTTAGCCATTCAGCAGCATCATTATGATTGTGTGTTGTTAGACCGTGGGTTGCCTAAAAATAGCGGTGATGAAATTCTGCACGCTTTACGACAGCAGCAACAGGACACACCTGTTATTTTCATTACTGCGCGCGATAGTATTCAAGATCGGGTACAGGGACTTGATTTGGGCGCCAATGATTATTTGGTTAAACCGTTTAGCCTTGAAGAACTATCGGCGCGGGTACGCAGTCAGTTACGCAGTGCGCAAAGTCATCCGACACAGCAGCTTGAATTTGCCAACTTGGTTTTAGATACGCAAAGCAAACAAGTGAAAGTGGATGATCAACAGGTCAATTTAACGGCTAAGGAATTCCAGATTTTACATAAACTGATGCAAAACCCGCAGCATGTGGTGACTCGTGAACAGCTCGAAGAGTCTTTATATGCATGGGGCGATGAAATTGAAAGTAATGCGATTGAAGTATTTATTTATCAATTACGCAAAAAAATTGGCAGTAGCCGCATTAAAACCATACGAGGTTTAGGCTATCGTATGCAGCAAGATAACTAATTCAGTTTGATCTCCGCATGTCTAAACAGGTCATTTCTTTACAATCCAAACTGGTTAAAAGCTCCGTTTTAAGCTCGGTCTTGGCGGGTGGACTCGCCCTGATTTTATTATTGGCGGTTGCCAGTTACCAAACCATGCAAGTCCATGACGAGATTATGGATGAAATAGCCGATATGTTGCTGCGAGCAGACTTGCGTGACCATGCAGGCAATCAGGTCGATGAGTTGAGCGAGCAATTTCATATTGCCTATCAATTGGGTTTGGATGATCTGATTCTGACCACCTCTGAAGATGAACAAGACATACCTCCGCTTCACTTGCCTCAGCTTGCCGTGGCATCTGAGCATGGTTTTTCATTTCACTGGCAAGATGGGCAAATTTGGCGCAGCTATGTGGCAGAGGAAGATGGCTTGCATGTGATTGTCGTGCAGCCGCTTAAATATCGCTTTAAGGAAATTGCTGCAACCAGTTTGGGCTATGCCGCTATTTTATTGCTGTTGTGGTTCCTGCAATGGGCAATTGTGCATTTTATGATTGGTCGTCAATTTAAGCGGATTCAGCAACTCTCCCAACAAATTGCAGAAAAAAATCAACATGATTTGACGCCAATTATCCCCACACAACCTGAATTGAAAGAACTGCAACCCATGCTGCAGCAATTGAATAAATTGTTGGGGCGAGTAGAGCAGTCTTTAATTGCAGAACAGCGATTTACAGCAGATGCTTCGCATGAGTTACGCTCTCCTTTATCTGCCATTCAATTGCGTTTGCAGGTGCTAAAACGTAAATACCAACAACAACCTGAGTTGGCACAAGATTTAGAGCAAATTCAGCGTGATGTCAGTCGTGGTACACAAGTATTGGAAAATTTGCTGTTATTGGCACGTTTAGACCCGACAGATGCGGCATCGTTAAATAAAAGTGCGGTATCTATAGCAGACTTGGTGCAGGAAGTTTTACAAAGTCTGACGCCGTTTATTCAGGAAAAAGCCATTCAGATTCAGTCAGATATTCAACCGATACAAGTGCAAGGCAATCCTGAATTGCTATTTAGCTGCCTGCGCAACTTGATTGACAACGCAGTGCGTTATGCAGCACCTCAAGGACGTATTTGGATTGAAGCGAAACCGCATGAATTGATGCAGGAAATTTGCATCGCCGACAATGGTCATGCAGTGACTGATGACGTTTTGGCACGTTTGGGCGAACGCTTTTACCGTGCTTTAGGCAGTAAAACTCAAGGTTCTGGTTTAGGACTGTCGATTTGTAAGAAAATTATAGAGTTGCATGCAGGAAAAATTGAATTTTCACGTGCTGAACAAGGTGGTTTAAAAGTGCGTATTTTGTTGCCTAAAGCCCAGTTGTAAATATGATTGGTTTTAGGAAGCAAGTTAAAATTAGACAAGTCAGAACTTAAAAGCAGTATGCGCTGATTCATACTGCTGTTTCCACGTTTATTATTGTGTTGATTATTTTAATTATTTTGTGAGAATAAGACGATTGTTACGGGTTAAGCGTAAACGATATTCTTCGCCTGCATGCAAAATACGAATTTCGCGTCCTAGCGCAAACAAGTTATTTGAATGTAACATAGGTAGGGCATGCTGAGTGTCTGAATGACGTGAAAATAAATTAAATGGGGCGTTCATTTTGAGTTACTCCGTGGTGTGTAAGAATTGTTTTAAATGATAATCATTATCATATAAGCCTGTCAACGGATTATTTTTGATTTTATAAAAGTCTACAATTTGCAGTTAAACGTACATTGCAGAAAAGGAAACGGGTTCATGTCCAAGCCAAATATTCATGTGGCAATTGCGCTGTTATTTCATCAAAACAAAGTGTTAGTGGGTTGGCGCGAAGCCAAACAACATCAGGGCAATAAACACGAGTTTCCTGGTGGAAAAGTGGAAGCAGGCGAAACTCCTGTAGATGCCTGCCGCCGTGAGGTGTTTGAAGAAGTTGGTATTGGCATACAGCATTGGCATGCCTTTGATATTATTTGCCATGAATATGATGATGTGATTGTCAATCTGCATATTTTTCAGGCTGCTGTACCCGCAGCTTTATTAAAAGATATTCAAGTGCCTTGGACATGGTTTAGCCGTCCGCAACTTTTAGAGCTGAATTTTCCACAAGCCAATCGTGCAATTGTGCAACGACTAGTGTGGCAACAGGCAATTAAAGTCAGTGAAGATTTAAAACATTTAGCAAATTTGCCTAAGCAAAAACTGCTGCATTGGCGGGTTGAACCCAATGCTGCATGCAAGGTCGAATTGTCAGAATATTGCATTGAGCAACTGGGGCAAGTGATTGTCAATTTGGAATTGTGGAAGCAATTAAATACGATTCAGCAACACGCCATTGCAGCAATTCATTTAAAACAATCGCAACTGATGCAATTACAAAAGGGCGATTTAAAAGTTGGGCAGCGTTATATTGCAGCGTGTCATGATATTGTTTCGGCACAACATGCACAGCAAATTGGTTGTGAAGCAATTTTACTCAGTCCTGTTTTAGTAACCACCACGCATCATGATGCCACACCTTTAGGATGGGAAAAATTCCAGCAGATCGCTGAATTTGTCGATATTCCTGTTTTTGCTTTGGGTGGCTTAACTCAAGATGATTTAACTACCGCAGAGCAGCATCATGCCTATGGCATTGCAGGTGTACGTTTTATTTGATTTTTTCTAGTTTGCGCAAATAAAAAAATCGCTGATGTAATCACACTCAGCGATTTTTAGTTTATTAAATTATCGTCCTTACAAATCTTTCAAAGCTTGTTGGGCTTGCGCAAGGCTTTTGGCATTATTTTGTTGCTGTGCTGCTTTTTGAATGACTAGCCATAATTGACGTTTCATAGCATCGCTTTGTGCATAGCTTAAACCACGACGTGCCAAGGCTTCTGCATTAGCGGGTTGCTTCTTTTGGTTGGCAATTAAAGCCAAATATAAATAGGTTTCAGCCGCTTGCGGGGCAAGTCGCTGCGCTTGCAAAGCTGCTGTTTCGGCCTGATTGAATTGACCTTGTTTATAAGCGGCCTGGGTTTGCTGCATCAACTTTTGAAAAGCAGGCAAACTACGACCATCCTCTAATTTTTGTTGCACGGTTTGTTGTGGCACCACCACTTGCAACGATTGACGCTTAATTTCTTCACGTTCATAAGGACGAATCACCACACCTTCTGGTGTCGTCACAGTTTTAGGTTTTTCAGGCACAGGCTGAGGAGCAGGCGGTTCAGGTAAACTCTGGCAAGCTACAATCGTTGCCATCGCACCCATAGCGAATGTGGTGAAAAAAACTTGTCTTAAACGTGATAATTTCATAAGCGTAACTGACCGATATCCTCAAGTTTAATTGATATAACTGCCACTTGAGATGACACGACCATCGGTATTGTCATCTGTTACGGGTTCAGTTTCACGGATATAATTTTCGATACTGTCACTGGTTTCAGGAGCTGTTTGCTGAGTTTCAGTATCGGGTTGGTAAACGGGTTCAACTTGATAGTGTGAAAAACCACATGCGGTTGCCTGACGCGGTACATTATTACGATTCACTGGAATATACATCGCACCTTCACAGCCTTGTGCAGATAAATGCCCAGAACTGCGGTCAATCCAATGCCATTGAATTTGTTCGGTCTGACGTAAGTTGACAGGTTTTTGACGCAATTGCTGCATCACATTACTCCAGACAGGCAAAGCACCAGACGAGCCTGTTAAGCCTGTGACTTTGTTATCATCCAAACCAAGCCATACAACGGCTAAATAATTGCCTGAATAGCCCGCAAACCATGAATCACGAGTATCATTGGTTGTACCTGATTTGCCTGCCAATTTTAAATCTGTCGATAAGCTATTGTAAGCTGAACGACCTGTACCAGAACTCATCACTTGCTGTAAGCCATAATTCAAAATATAGGCGGCAGAAGGATCAATGGTTTGTTGTACGGTTAAACCATAACGATCCAGTAAACGTCCATTGGCATCGACTACGGTGCGAATCGCTTTGGTCGGATATTTAAAACCACCTGTGGCAAAGTTACCGTAAATGTCCATCACTTGCATTGGTGATAAATCTACCGCACCCAAGAAAATAGATGGATATTGCGGAACCGCATCACTTGGTACACCAAATTTAATGAGGTGATTACGGAAGGTAGATAATCCAAACTCCTGTCCCAAACGAACTGCAGATAGGTTATAAGACTGAGATAGGGCTTGTGACATAGACACAATCCCATGATCGCTGCCGCTATAATTACGTGGTGTCCAAGATTTACCATCAATTGGGATGCTGATTTGGCTGTCTTCTACAGGACTTGCCCAGTTATATCGACCAGACTCAATCGCACTTAAATAAATAATTGGTTTGAGCAGTGAGCCAACTTGACGTTTGGCATCCAAGGCACGGTTAAAACCCGTAAAATCTTGCGTAGAACCTACCGCTGCCACTAACTCGCCATTTTCAGGATGAGAAATTAGCACCGCGCCTTGTAATTCTTTTAAACGCTTTGGATTGGCTTTGCTTAAACGCTCAACCGATGCTTTAAAAGCATTTTGTACGTTGGTTTGTGCAATCGGATCAAGCGTCGTGAAGATACGCAAACCCTGATTGGTCAAATCTCCTTCTTGATATTCAGTACGTAATTGACGGCGGACAATATCTAAAAAGTCAGGGAAACGGGCAGGGCCAATGGTCGGTTTTGTAATGACATTTAAGGGACGCGCAGTTTCTTTTTCATATTGTTCTTGGTTTAAATAACCCATCACCAACATATTGTTTAGTACAATGTCACGACGTTTTTTGGCAGCTTCAGGGTTGCGCCAAGGATTATATAATGATGGACCTTGTACCAAACCGACCAAAAAGGCTTGTTGTGAAATGTTTAGCTCACGCAACGGCATACCAAAATAAAACTGTGAAGCTAGACCATAACCATTAATAGAATAGTTACCGTTTTGACCTAAATTCACCTCATTTAAATAGGCTTCTAAGATTTCATCTTTGCTGTAATGTAGTTCAATCAGCATGGCCATGAGTGCTTCATTGGCCTTACGTTTTAAGGTGCGTTCTGGGCTTAAATAAAAGTTTTTCACCAATTGCTGCGTAAGGGTAGAACCACCCTGACGTTTGCCACCAGTGACGTTGCTGACAATAGCACGTGCAGTACCACGAATTGAAACGCCGTGATGTTGATAGAAATTACGATCTTCAGTGGCAATAAGGGCTTCAATCAGCGGTTTAGGTACTTTATTCAGTTTAATCAGCACACGATCTTCATTGTGCTGTGGATAAATTCCGCCAATCAACATCGGTTCTAAACGTGCAATACCTGTATTAGATGGTTTGGTGGCGCTCACTTCACTAATTTGATTGTTGGCAAAACTGACTTTTAAAACCTGTTCAGGTTCGACACTATCGCCAAAGTCAAAACCACGGGTATGCACAAATAAAGTATTACCATCGCTGACATAACTGCCTGATTTAGCATAATTATCTGTATTTTTATAGCCAAGCAGTTTCAGTTCTTGAGTAAAGTCGGTCTGGCTGACAGGTGCATTGCTATACACTTCTAACGGGCGTGCAAAAACCTTGGCTGGAATATCCCAACGCTGTCCTTCAAATTTGTCTCTGACAATATTATCCAGACGAATCAAGTAGATACTAAATGCAATAAATCCACCAATAACGATGATGCAAAATAGTAATGCAATTATGCCTATGCCACGCTCAGACTTCATAAATCGCGATAAGATCCTGATAAATTTTGCTAATCATGCGAAGCTTTTACTGAATTTGCAATAATTAATCTGTGACTGAAGGGAAAATATCGTCATAAAATTGAGCAGAAATGTAGTTTTAAAGTTTTTTTAAATCAACTAGGTTAGTGCTATGATAGGCGTCGAATCGTAGCGGAGCGATATCGCAGGTGCAAATTTCACATAAGAACTTTCGGAACATTGGACTGATTGGCCGTCCAGACAAATATTCTGTCGTAGAAACATTATGTCTGATTCACGACCATATTTTAGGATTGGGTTTGCATCCCGTTTTTGATTCTGACACTGCTCAACTTGTACCTTATAACAACACCCAAACAGTCAGCCGTGCTTTATTAGGCGAAGTGGTCGATTTGGTGATTGTGGTGGGGGGGGATGGTTCATTGCTGCACGCAGCGCGCGCTTTGGTTAAATACAATACCCCTGTAATTGGTGTGAACCGTGGGCGTTTAGGCTTTTTAACCGATATTAAACCGACAGAAGTAATCTTTAAACTCGATCAGGTTTTGCAAGGACATTTTCAGTCAGACCGTCGTTTTTTATTGGAAATGGAAGTGCGCTCTAAAGGTGAAATCATTTATGAAGCGATTGCCTTAAATGATGTGGTGCTACATTCGGGTAAGTCGGTTCACATGATTGACTTTGAACTGAATATTGATGGGCAATATGTCTATCGTCAGCACAGTGATGGTTTAATCGTTTCGACCCCAACAGGTTCAACGGCTTATGCTTTGTCGGGTGGTGGCCCAATTGTACATCCGAGCATGGATGCAATTGCATTGGTGCCTATGCATCCACATACCTTGTCTTCACGCCCAATTGTGGTGGGTGGACACAGCGAAATTAAAATCAATATTCGTGAAAACCGTGTGTTGCCGATGGTTAGTGCTGACGGTCAACATAGTGTTTCATTAAATGTCGGAGATAGTTTGCATATCCGCAAACATCCTTATAAATTAAATTTATTACATCCACCAGGTTATGACTTCTATATGGCTTGTCGAACCAAGTTAGGGTGGAATCAAGATTTTGAATCAATGCAACAGCAGGATGAATGATGAATATTGAACAAATGCTTGCCGTACTCGATCCTGAAATTGTTGGACGTTTAAAAACGGCAATTGAAATTGGCAAGTGGCCTAATGGTGTTGCGCTGACCCAAGAGCAACGTCAAATTTGTATGCAAGCAGTGTATGCGTGGGAAATGAAAAACCTGCCTGAAACTGAGCGTAGTGGCTATATTGACCGTGGCACTAAAGAAGAAGGCGAGCAGTGTGATGACGATCATCACAAGCATGAAGAATTTAAACCGATTCGTTTTGTTTAAATGATGCAAAACTGCTTTCATGAAAATTGAAAGATAAAAAAGACACCTGAGATGGGTGTCTTTTTTTGTATCTTCAATGACGTTTTAGTTGTGACGATTTTGCCAAAGCTGCTGTGCATTTTGCATTGCTGCCGCATAATCATCACAAACACCCATGGTATATAAAGCAATACCCATGGTTTCAGTAATGGCGACTTCACCATACTCATGAGTTTGCTGACCTAGCCAGACGGCTTTAAATACTGCCAAATCCAATTCTTCTTCTACAGGGCTACGGTTATCGGTCAGTTTAGGCAGTTCGTGTTCATATAAAGCGCCATTTTTGATGCCACAAATTAATGTCTTGGCATCAGGGTTGCGCTCAAATTCACCGCCTTCGCCTTTAATTACTGCACTGTTTTGATAACCCAACTGAAATGCGGCTTGTTGATGCGAGCTGCGATAAGCGGGGTGGAAGATCGCCTGCATGGTGGCTTTGGCATTAAAAGGATTGATTAAACGGGCAAGGGTATGAATAGGAGAACGTAAACCCATCACATTGCGTAAATTAATCAACTCACTCAAAATCGGTGAAATAACATCTAAAGGTAAATAAGCAAAATTACGCTGCGCTAATTGTTGCTCAACGTCTAGGTCATTTTGGCAAATTGGATAATCTAAATATTGCAGTGCTTGTTCGGTATATAAACGGTTGATGGTATGCCCAGAAGCACCATGCATCACCACTTTATAGCCATGTTTTGCTAAAGTCAGCGCTGCCAATAAAAACCACGGATAATGTCTGCGTTTACCTGCATAAGATGACCAGTCTAAATCGACCTGAAGCGGTTTAAATTGCAGTTGATCACGGGTAGCTTGTACAAAACCTGCCAACTCCTCTACAGATTCTTCCTTCACACGCAGCAACATTAAAAAAGCACCCAATTGCACATCCAACACTTCATTGCGCAAAATCATAGAAAAAGCTTGATAGGCCTCGTCATAGGTCAGTGAACGTGCGCCTGTTTTGCCTTTGCCAATAATTCGAATAAATTGTGCGAATGGATGTTCTGCATCTTTATAAATATTTCTTTTATTGGGGTTTGTATTTGGCATAAGCGAGTTCACACACATCTTTAGTTAGTATACTAGTGTATAAACTTCGGCAACAGTTTGCAGCACTATTCACAGCTTCAGCTTGTACGAGCTGCCACAAGTTTCATTGCATATCTGAAATGACGACTAAAGTTTGACTGTAAAGTAAGACAATCTGTAGGGATAACACATGACAGCCTGTATAAAAATGCATAGCATGGATACTATTGAAAACAACAATTGAAAAATAAAGGATTGGATATGCTGGCTTATGATGCTGATTTAGAATTATTTAGAGATAACTTTCGACGTTTTATGCAGGAGCATATTGCACCGCATTATGCTGCGTGGGAACGTGAGGGCATCATGCCGCGCAGCGTGTGGAATCTGTTAGGTGAAAATGGCTTTTTATGTATTGATGTGCCTGAAGAATATGGCGGCTATGGTGTTCCAACGCATTATTCCCTAATGTTGGTCGAAGAGTCGGCACGTGCAGGTTATAGCGCACTCTCTACAGGTATTTCCTGTCACTCTGAAATCGCTGCGCCGTACATTTTGCATATTGGTACAGAAGAACAAAAACAATACTGGCTGCCTAAAATGGTGTCGGGTGAAGTGGTTGGTGCAATTGGCATGACCGAGCCAGGTGCGGGTTCAGACTTACAAGCCATGCGTACCAACGCCATTTTGCAAGATGATCATTATGTACTGAATGGTTCTAAAACCTTTATTTCTAACGGTCAGCATGCAGACTTAGTGGTTTTGGCAGTAAAAACAGATCCGCAAGCACGTGCCAAAGGCGTGTCGCTCATGTTGGTCGATACTCATTTAGAAGGCTTTAAAAAAGGCACCAATTTGGAAAAAATTGGTTTGCATTCACAAGACACGTCAGAGCTATTCTTTGACAATGTCAAAGTGCCGAAAAATCAATTGTTAGGACAGGCAGGGCATGGTTTTGCCTATTTAATGCAAGAATTGCCACGTGAACGTACTGCGATTGCAGCTACTGCATTGGGTGCTATTCGAGGTTCAATTGATGTGACCACACAATATGTGCAAGAGCGTCAGGCGTTTGGACAAGCCATTGGTCAGTTCCAGAATACCCGTTTTGTTTTGGCACAGGCTAAAATTGATGAATTGGCAACCGCTGCTTTTTATAATCAAAACGTCGAATTGTATATGCAGGGCAAACTGGACGTCGAAACTGCAGCCGCTTTAAAAAGCTTTGCGACAGATATGCAAATGAAAATTGCCGATCAATTGCTGCAACTGTTTGGCGGTTATGGCTATATGACGGAATACCCGATTTCTCGTTTCTTTGTCGATGCGCGAATCCAGCGAATTTACGGTGGAACCAATGAAATTATGAAAGAAATTGTCGCGCGTGGTTTATTGGGGCGTTAAAACAATGCCTAAAAGCCCAATTGAATAAAGATCAAGGATCATCTCCAGAGTCAGCCCAGTGCTGGCTCTTTTTTTATGAATTTGATCAGACTTAAAAGCAATGAGCTGATTGATAATTACACTTAAAAATAAAATTACACCGCTTAGAATTAGAGATGCAAAAAAGAAAAGCATAGTTGCCCAGTTTTAAGCGGTACGTTGTGCAAAGTTGCGGCTTAAATGTATAGATTGGTGATGCTTTGATCAACTGTATGTTTTTAAATCTGAAACACTGAAAGTTGTATTGCGCAACATTTGAAAGCTAACTATTGTTATACTATTTGCAAAATGTTTATGAAGGGCGACATAACAATGATCCAAGACGATCAGAACACAACGACTTCTCTTGATCTCGCTAAAATCCGTGAAGATATTGACTCTGTAGATCAACAGATTCAGCAGCTGATTAACCGTCGAGCACGACTTGCTGAAGCGGTGGCGAAAGCAAAATTTGCAGCAGAAGAGAGCCCGTTGTTTTACCGTCCTGAACGTGAAGCGCAAGTTTTACGTAATGTTATGGAACGCAACGAAGGGCCGTTGTCTGATGTGACCATGGCACGTTTATTCCGTGAAATTATGTCGGCATGTTTGGCACTTGAAGCGCCACAAAGTATTGCGTTTTTAGGGCCAATTGGTACTTATACGCATTCCGCAGTACTTAAACATTTTGGTCAAGATGCGATTGTGCGTCCTTTGCCTACTATTGATGAAGTTTTCCGTGAAGTGGAAGCAGGCAGTGCACACTATGGTTTAGTACCTGTCGAAAACTCATCTGAAGGTGTGGTGAACCATACTTTAGATTGCTTTAAATCATCGCCATTAAATGTGATTGGTGAAGTAGAATTGCGTATTCATCACCAATTCCTTGTGTCAGAAAACACTCGTAAAGACAGCATTAAACAAATTTATGCGCATCAGCAAACTTTGGCACAATGCCGTAAATGGTTAGATGTACATTATCCGGGTGTAGAACGTGTGGCACTCAGCTCCAATGCAGAAGCAGCGCGCCGTATTCGTAATGAATGGCATTCTGCTGCAATTGCTTCTGAAATTGCGGCCAATATTTACGAACTCGAAATTTTACATAGCAATATTGAAGATAACCCAGAAAATACCACACGTTTCTTGGTGATTGGTCGTGAGAAAGTTCCACCAAGTGGCAATGATAAAACTTCATTGTTGGTGTCTGCACATGACCGCGCAGGGGCATTGCTTGAGATTCTTGCACCATTTGCGAAGCACAATATTAGCTTGACCAGTATTGAAACACGTCCTGCCTTGCCTGAAAAATGGGCCTATGTATTCTTCATTGACCTAGAAGGGCATGTCGAGCAAGACAATGTCCGTGCAGCGATTGAAGAAATCCGTCCATTGGTGAAAGAAATTCGTGTCTTGGGTTCTTATCCTGCTGCCGTGTTGTAATCGTATTTAATTCAGTGGTGTGCATGTTTGTCATGCGCGCCACATTCACCACCTAGTCAACTGGAAGTGTAAAATGTCGTTTGTCCCAGCCAATGAAGGCATCTCGAAGTTAAAGCCTTATCAACCAGGTAAACCAATCAGTGAACTTGAGCGTGAGTTGGGGATTACAGATATCGTCAAACTTGCTTCAAATGAAAACCCATTGGGCTGTTCAGACAAAGTCAAAGAAGCCGTTGCAGCAGAAATTGCTGAAATTGGTCGCTATCCAGATGGTGGTGGTTTTATTTTAAAAGACCAAATTCAAAAACAATTTGGCTTTGCGCATGACCGTATTACTTTGGGCAATGGTTCAAACGATTTGCTAGAAATGTTTGCTCGCGCATTCGTTTCAGATCAAGATTCAGTGTTGTATAGCCAACATGCCTTTGCAGTATATGCTTTGGTAACGCAAGCGATTAATGCTCAAGCGATTGAAGTGCCTGCCAAAGGCTTCTCACATGACTTGGATGCTATGGCAGCAGCAATTCAAGACAACACCAAGTTAATTTTTATTGCTAACCCAAATAACCCAACAGGCACATGGTTTGAAGAGGCTGAATTTGAAGCCTTTATGCAAAAAGTTCCTGCACGGGTGATTGTGGTATTAGATGAAGCCTATGTGGAATATTTCCCAGAAAACTTCAACAGCCTTAAATTCCTTGAGCAATATCCAAACTTAATCGTGAGCCGTACTTTATCTAAGTGCTATGGTTTGGCGGCGCTGCGCGTTGGTTTTGCTTTAGCTTCTGCAGAAGTGACCGATTATTTAAACCGTATTCGTCAACCATTTAACGTCAATCACTTGGCAATGGTGGCTGCGGTTGCGGCATTAAAAGACGAAGATTTTATCGAAAAATCACGTATTGCCAACAAAGCAGGCATGGCGCAATTGGAAGCAGGCTTTAAAGCATTGGGTCTGAATTATGTGCCTTCACGTGCTAACTTTATTTTGGTAGATGTAGAAGCCGATCCGGGTCAAACTTTTAATGCCTTATTGAAAGAAGGTGTAATTGTACGTCCTGTGGGTATTACGACCCATTTACGTGTTTCAATTGGCACAGAAGCAGAAAATGCCAAGTTCCTGCGTGCATTAGCCAAAGTATTGGGCAAGGAAGCGAAGGCATAAAACATGGCGCAACCATTGTTTGAAAAAGTTGCATTTATCGGACTCGGGCTAATAGGCTCGAGTTTGGCACGTGTAATGCTGGCAGAAAACTTAAGTCGGCATATTGTGGCATCGACCCGTTCTGAAAAAACGCTGCAAGATGCTTTGGAATTAGGATTAATTGAACAAGGCTTTAACAATCCTGTAGATGCGGTTCAAGGCGCAGATTTAGTGGTGTTGGCGCTACCTGTGCAAGCTACAGAAAAAGTCTTGCGATTAATTCAGCCACATTTGGCAGATAATGTAATTCTGACCGATGTAGGCAGCACCAAAGGCAGTGTCGTGGCTGCAGCCAAAGCGGTTTTTGGAGAACATTTACCTGCAGGTTTTGTACCCGGGCATCCAATTGCTGGGGCAGAGCATACAGGCGTGCATGCAGGCAAGGTTGATTTATTTGCCAATCACAAAGTCATTTTGACACCATTGCCAAGCAGTGCGCCGTGGGCAGTCAATAAACTGATTCAAATGTGGGAAAGCGCCAAAGCTGAAGTCATTTGCATGGATGTGGAAAAACATGATGAGGTATTGGCGTATACCAGTCATCTTCCACATTTAATGGCCTTTAATTTGGTCGAACAATTGGCAAATCGGGAAGATAATTTAGACATTTTCCGTTATGCTGCGGGAGGCTTTCGTGACTTCTCACGTATTGCTGCCAGCGATCCACAAATGTGGCATGACATTTTCTTGGCCAATAAAACTGCATTGTTAAAAGCGGTGGATGGCTTTGAAAGTCAACTTGAGATTATTCGCCAATTGATTGAACAAGAAGACTCGCATGCTTTAATGGGCTTGCTAGGACATGCGCAAGCGGCACGACAGCATTTTAACCACATGCTCGCCAAGAAACCTTTTATGGAGAACAATAACGTGACACAACAATTTACGATTTTGCCGGGTGCTAAGACTTTCCAAGGTAAATTTACCGTACCGGGTGACAAATCTGTGTCACATCGTTCAATTATGTTTGGTGCCATTGCTGAAGGCACTACGCATGTGACAGGTTTCCTTGAAGGTGAAGATGCATTGGCGACTTTGCAAGCATTTCGTGATATGGGTGTGAGCATTGAAGGTCCTAAAAATGGTGAAGTCACCATTCATGGCGTAGGCATGCAAGGTTTAAAAGCACCTGCAAGCGCAATTTATATGGGCAACTCAGGCACATCTATGCGTTTGTTGGCAGGCATGTTATCTGCACAGAAGTTTGATTCTGTTATGACAGGTGATGCGTCATTGACCAAGCGTCCAATGGAACGTATTGCTAAACCATTGCGTGAAATGGGTGCACAAATTCAAACGACGGGTGAACGTGGCACACCGCCAGTATCGATTACAGGTGCGCAAGCGTTAAAAGGCATTCACTATGATTTGCCAATGGCATCTGCACAGGTGAAATCAGGTATTTTATTGGCAGGGCTTTGGGCAGAAGGTGAAACTTCAGTGACTGAGCCTGAACCAACGCGTGACCATACCGAACGTATGTTACGTGCATTTGGTTATGAAGTGAAAACTGAAGGTAACCGTATTTCATTGCAAGGCGGCGGTAAATTGGTGGGTACAGATATTCAAGTACCTTCTGATATTTCATCTGCGGCATTCTTCATGGTGGGTGCAGCCATTACAGAAAATTCAGATGTAACCTTAGAAGCGGTGGGCATTAACCCAACCCGTACAGGTGTGATTGAAATTCTGAAACAAATGGGTGCAGACCTGAGCGTGGAAAATGAACGTATTGCAGGCGGTGAACCAATTGCAGATATTCGTATTCGTGGTTCACGTACTTTAAAAGGGATTCATGTTCCTGAAGATCAAGTGCCATTGGCGATTGATGAATTTCCTGCATTGTTCATTGCTGCAGCTTGTGCTGAAGGTCAAACTGTACTGACAGGTGCTGCAGAATTGCGCGTAAAAGAATCAGACCGTATTCAAGTGATGGCAGATGGTTTAAAAACCATGGGCATTGACTGCACACCCACTGACGATGGCATCATCATTCAGGGTAAAGGCAAAGCAGGCGACTGGTCAGCGATATTTACAGGCGGCGAGATTGAATCACATCATGACCATCGTATCGCCATGAGTTTCTCTATGGCAGGCTTGCGTACTTCTGGTGAAATTAAAATTGTAGGTACAGAAACAGTAGCAACAAGTTTCCCTACCTTTACTGAGCTTGCAGGTGTGGCAGGTCTGAATATTCAAGTGACAGAATAAGCCAAAACGATACGGGCTGCGATGACAAATCGCAAAGCCTAGACTTTATGCTGAAACAGCCAAGCTTTTGCTTGGCTGTTTGCGTTTTATTGCTTATGCTAAACCCATACAAGAAAAAAGCCTTTGGGTTCGAGCATGCGCAAATTAAAATTTATGGCGAATTGTGAAAATAAACAAGAGTTACAAGATTGCACTTTGGCACAGAATTATGTGGCGAATTTACTTTCACAAAACTTATCTCACTATGGCTTTCAAACGTTGCCGCAGAGTGGTGCACAAGTCGCTGTAAGTGTAGATCAACATGCGCTGCCTTTGGCTGTGAACTGTCAAAGCCGTGGTGAAGATGGACATCTTGTTTGTGAAATTACTTCATACCCCAATGAAGAACAAGACTGGCTAGAACGGATTACAGAGCAAAGTTTATTAAATCAATTGGCGCAAGCGGTAGAAAATACTCTGAAAGAAGACCAATCTTTTAGTGAGTTTGAATGGAAAGGTTAAACCAAGCTGCAAAGACGTTGGATGTTTAAAATTTATACTTGATTTTTAAATTAAAAATAGGGTCTGTTGACATTTCATAAAGGCAGCCACAGATAAATACAAGCTAAGGCAACTGCGCTTCGAAAGTTTCGCTTTAGTTTATCAAACCGTGTAGCAATTCCTCGGAATTGCTACAAACGGCAAAAAGCATTCTCAACTAAGTGTCTGATTTTATATAAATACCAGTCCATATGATCATTACTTGATTTCGTGTTTGATTTCTTCGGTATATTCGCTTTAGCACTTTAATTTTTAATCTGCTCTCTTAATATTTCAGAATCATAGCCTTTATCCATACAGACTATTTCAGTGTCAGTTAAATCTAATTGTTCGACTAAAATAGGGGCAACTTTGACATCATGGGTGGTTCCATCTGAAATAATAAATTCGATCGGGTTACCGTGAGAGTCAATAGCTAAGTGAATTTTAGAACTATTACCCCCAACACTTTTTGAAATATCCTGATTAGGGATTTCTGCTGAATGTTGGTGTGCTCTAACATGAGTAGCATCAATAAATATCCATTCACGATCAGCGTTCTCTGAGAATATTTTAAATATTTTCATTATCTTATCTTTATTAGACCAGCGATTTTACTTTTTAAAAATTGAGTTTGGATTACCAAAAACCTCGGGTAAATCTCTCGAAGGGCATCCTGTTCTAATACGATATAGGATTGCCTCAAAAAAATTTCTCAAATTTGATTTGAGATAAATATTAAAATTGCGAGAATAGCTTTTAACTTAGACCAGTGTTGATCATTCAACATTGTACGAGGTATAGCGAGTAGTGAATTTGGTTTGGCGATTGAATTTTACTATCTCGCTATTTTTTTATACAGCAAATGTCAACAGATCCTATTCATTTTTTAATTGAAATGTCATCTAAATGACACATCGCAACCGTATATTAAGCAGCAAGAACAATACAACAAAATAATTTTTATTTAACCCGCTTAATTTGGGAGAGTTAAGTGGGTTTTTTATTGCCTAGAGAAATGTTGCAAGTACTATAAAAAAAATAAGCTCAACTGATCAGAGTGAATCAATGTTTTTTTAAAGCAGACACTGAAATAAAAGCACCTCAGCCTCCACGTTGGATTGATCTAAGAGATCATCTTCTAGCAATACAACGCAACGTGTTTTTCCGATAGGGTTAAACAAAAACACGCATTGGAGTTTGTTGAAAGCTGCTGCTATAGTGAGCGCAGTATTTTTTATTTAGGTGGTTTATGCTCGCTTTAATTTCTCCAGCCAAGACTTTAGATTATGAAACTGCATTACCAAGCGATGAATATACTCAACCTAGATTACTTCAACATTCACAAGAGTTAATTGATGTAGCACGTAAACTTTCTGCTACAGAAATTGCCAGTTTAATGAGTGTGAGTGAAAAAATTGCCACTTTAAATGTCGAGCGTTTTCGTGACTGGCAAGCAGAATTTGATCTTGCCAATGCGCGTCAGGCCATGTTTGCTTTTAAAGGTGATGTGTACACAGGCTTAGATGCTTATAGTTTGTCTGCTGCAGATATTGAGTTTGCTCAACAACACCTGCGTATGCTTTCTGGCTTATATGGCTTATTGCGTCCTTTAGATTTAATGATGCCGTATCGTTTGGAAATGGGCACTAAGTTGCATAATGCGCGCGGTGAAAATTTGTATCGTTTCTGGGGCGATATCATCACCAATTTAATTAACCAAGATTTAAAACATAACCAGTCGGCATTATTGGTGAATCTAGCTTCCGATGAATATTATAAGTCGGTGCAGGAAGCAAAAATTCAGGCTGAAATTATTAAACCTGTATTTTTAGATCAGAAAAATGGCAAATATAAAGTCATCAGTTTTTATGCCAAAAAAGCCCGTGGTTTGATGGCACGTTTTATCATCGAAAATAAATTAGAACGCGCAGAAGACTTAAAAGCCTTTAATAGTGAAGGTTATTACTTCGATGCAGACAGTTCTTTAAAAGGCGAATTGGTCTTTAAACGTGACGAGCTAGCCGCCTAACTGTTGCTTTAATCGTTGAATCTCCCATCATGCTAAGGAATGGCAGATGGGAGGGCTGACAAATCTCATGTTTGTGCTATCTAAATTAAAGCTGTTTAAAGGCTTCAATGGCACGTAAACGGCTGAGCTTTAAATCTACAATTGGATGAGGATAATCCAGTTTTAGGTTTGGATTTTTCACATACGGTTCATGAATGTTTTTGGCATCTAAATGTGCCAGCTCAGGTAGCCATGTGCGAATATAATCACCATTGGGGTCAAACTTTTGTGATTGGCTTACTGGGTTGAAAATCCGAAAATAGGGCACTGCATCTGTACCAGTTGAGGCACACCATTGCCAGCCACCGTTATTGGCAGCCAAATCACCATCAATTAAATGTTGCATAAACCACTGTTCGCCCAAGCGCCAGTCAATCAATAAGTTTTTACACAGAAACATCGCGCAAATCATTCTGACTCGATTATGCATCCAGCCCTTTTGTAAAAGTTGCTGCATACCTGCATCCACAATGGGGATGCCTGTTTTTCCTTGCTGCCATGCTGCTAAACCAGCAGAATCATTGCGCCACGCCACTTGTGTGGTCTGATCTTTAAAAGGACGGTGCTTGGAAACTTTGGAATAATCAAACAAAATATGTTGATAAAACTCACGCCAAAGTAATTCATCTAACCAAGTTTGTTGTCCTACATTTTCGAGATGAAAATGCCCTTGTGAATGAGCAAAAACCGCAGCCAGACATTGCCGAATGGAGAGAATGCCACAGTTTAAATACGCAGATAATTGGCTGGTACCAGACAACGCAGGAAAATCCCGCTGTTGCTGATAATCGTGCATTTTTTCACGTGTAAAATCATCCAACAAGTGATGTGCATGTTGTTCCGTGACTGCCCATAAGTTTTGTTGTGCCGTTGGAAGCGGGTCGAAACCTAAGTGTTCTAAACTTGGCACTGTAGAGAGATATTGTTTAGGAAGTTGGATGGGTAGTTGTGGTTGCGGCAGAGGAAAGCAACGCGGAATACTGACATTCAACTGTTGATAGGCATATTTTTTAAATGCGCTGAATACCTGATACGGTTTCATGCTCTGATTGCGCACCGTACCCACAGGAAAAAACGTGCGGTCATGGTACAAAACCAAATCCTGACCGTGTTGGTTCAAGGTTTGTTGAACTTCAAGATCACGTTTTAGCTCATTCACTCCCAATTCAATATTGGCATAAATATTTTGAATCGGATGAGAGTCCTTCAATGTTTGGCATAGTTGGAGCAGTGTTTGTGCAATGTCAGCCCAAGATGGTGTAATTTGAACAATCAGTGGGATATTGAGTTGTGCGAGTTCGTCTTTTAGTGCATTTAATTGACGCAAGTAAAAGTCAATTTTAATGGGCGCATCGTGATGTAAACGATATTGCTGAGGCGAAAGAATCACCACGCCAATACAAGCTCCTGCTTGGCTAGCATGCCAAAGTGCGGTGTGATCTGAAATTCTTAAATCTTGTCGGAACCAAACTAAATTATAGTTTTGCATGGGAAGAATGCTTGATGTGAGCGCTAGAAAGGTGACTTCATTATAAGCATGACTGGGTAAAATTGTCTTAAATGCGAAGGGTTTAATTGTCCAATAAAACGACAATGTGCTGTGTTGATTTTTCCTGTAATGATCTTTCCGCAATAGTCTGCCTGAAAGGATCTTTCAGTCATGTGCTTATCCTGAATTTTAGAATGACAAACAAAAAAGGCAAAGTAAAAATACTTTGCCTTTTGCTTCGATCAATACTGATCTTAGTGGTGATGACCACCCGCACCGTGTACGTGACCGTGATCTAATTCTTCTTGAGAAGCTTCACGGATTTCAATGATTTCAACTTCAAACGTTAAATCTTGACCAGCAAGTGGGAAGTTTGCATCAACAATTACGTTGTCGCCTTCAACTGCTTTTACAGTTACGATTTGAACGCCATCATCAGTTTGCGCTTGGAATTGCATGCCTGCTTGGATGTTGTCTACACCTTGGAACATTTGTGCAGGAACTTCTTGTACTAAGTCTGGGTTGTATTCGCCATAACCTTCAGCTGCAGGTACGTTTACAGTAAATTTTTCACCTACTGTTTTACCTTCTAACGCTTTTTCTAAACCAGGGATGATGTTACCTGCACCATGCAAATAGGCAAGTGGTTCACCTTGAGATTTGTCGAGAGTTTCACCCTCTGCGTTAGTCAATGTGTAGTGGAAAGAAACCACGAGGTCATTTGCAATAGCAGTCATGTTATTGATCCATTCAATTTTTTAAGGGTACATCATAAAGTGAAACGTGGAATTTGTTATAGACATTTCTGCAAATTCTTCACTTTTCCGAGTTTTTTATGACATTTTTTAGTTAATCGGGGCAATTTTTATAATTTCAATGCAAATTTGTGCGTCATACCTATAAATTTGCAGATTTTATTGCAGGCTCATTTTAAGCCCTTTGTATGATGTGTAGATGACAATAAAAAAGATGGGACATTGCCCATCTTGGTGATATTTAATTCTTGAGGATCATCGGCTTCTAACCGAGTGAAGTTTTCTCATCTTCTACAGGTTGATGGCTAAAGAAATTAAACAAACTGCCAAACCACATCATGATTCTTTCAAAAATATTGGCTTCAACAATGTTGACCTGTTCTTCAATCGAAAAGCTGTTAATCAATTGGTTATTTTGATAAACGTGTACGGTTGCCAGTTTCATGACCTGTGCCAATGGCGCAGTCAGCAATTTTTCAGACAATTCAATATTGACATGCATTTGTGTGCGCTGTGCAGGTTCAATCGTTTCTAATTCGCCTTGTGCATTCACAAGTTGTAGACGTTGAGTACTTTGATCAAACTGCGCCAAGTTAATTGCATGTGGCTGTTCATACAATGATGTCGTCACAAACTTTGGCTGACTGCTTTCAATCTTAAACATGCGTAAGGTCGATTTCACCACAGGCAATTCTGCAATCATTTGTTTGGGTTTAATCGCGACTTCATTACGGGTATAGCTATAAGCTAAATTTAATAATTGATGTGCCACTTCAGCACGTTTTTGCGCACTCTTGGTTCCCATCACCACCACCACTAAACGACGCTCAGGTGCAGCACTATCCAATGTTGGGCGGTTTGCAGTTAAGGCAAGGTTGTAGCCTGCAGCTTTGGTGAAGCCTGTTTTTAACCCATCTACACTTGGGTCTTGTTTTAATAAAATATTGGTCGCACGGTGAAAGTGCTGATTATAGGTAAAACTGGTCTGTTTTGAATAAGCCAAATAATCGGGTGTTTCAGTCACAATCGCTTGTGCCAAACGTGCCATATCTGCCGCAGAAGAATAATGGTTTGGCATGGTCACACCAGACGGATTCTGAAAATGTGTGTCTTGCATACCCAAAGCTTGCGCTTCCTGATTCATTCGGGCAATAAACTGCGGCACACCACCTGCAACACGTTCACCTAAAGTGAGTGCAGCATCGTTAGCAGACATAATAATTAAGCCTGCCAATAATTGATCTACCGAAATCTGCTCACCTGCTTTTAGATACATTTGTGATTCATCCCACATCACTTGTTCTACCACAGGTGTTGCGGTCAAAATTTCATGTCGGTCTAATTTACCTGCCTGAATATCTTTCAGCACAATATAGGCCACCATCATTTTAGTGAGTGAAGCAGGTGCACGTTGTACGTGACTATTGTGTTCTGCAATCACTTGCCCAGATTGTGGGTCTAAAATTGCCCATGCTTCGGCTTCGACACTTTCAGCTTGAATATTCAATAATGCGGCATGCGTGATTGCGCTGCAGAGCCAGCAGAGCGCCGCAATCAGATAGATAACACGTTTCAAAGAAGTTCCTTATTTACACCAATCCATTGGTGTCACAATGGTTTTAAGCAGCAAAAACAATAACAATTGACTAGGGAATGCTATGCCTTTTTTGCTCAGATGGCTACCCATAAATGCAGACAAATCTCATCTTGACGCATCAATTGCTAAAAAAATGTTAAGCTTGTTGCCAAGTTCTTATTTATACATTTTGTATTGCCCATTATGTTGCATTATCAAATCGAATTTGACGATTATCGTCAGCATCTTATTCATGTCACCGTGCGTTTTTTGGCTAATCCTACTCAGGTTTTATCTCTACCCACTTGGATTCCAGGCAGCTATTTAATTCGTGAATTTTCCAAACATCTTGAGTCGGTACGTGCTTATGATGAAGCGGGGCGTATCCTCAAAATTCAGAAATTTGAAAAGAATAAATGGCGCTTATTTAACACCGATCATGAATTGATTACGGTGGAATATGATGTCTACGCTTATGATTTGTCAGTGCGTGGCGCTTATGTCGATCAAACCCGTTTATACGTCAATCCTGCCTGTGCCTGTTTGGGCTTAGATGGGCAAGAAGATAAAGCCATTGAAGTTGAATTATTTTTACCAGACGAGCTGAAGCATTTTCAGCTTGCGACAGGTTTGGCAGCAAAAAGTTTGGTGAAAGGGCGTTATACCTTAAAAGCCAAAAACTATGCCGAACTGATTGATGCACCGTTTGAATTGGCAGAACAAACCCGTTTTAGTTTTACCGCAGCAGATATTCCACACGAATTTGTGGTTTCGGGCAAACATGCAATGAACGCTGCGCGTATGCAGCAAGATATTGAAAAAATTTGTGCTACACAAATTACCATGTTTGGTTCTGCGCCATTTGCAAACTATACCTTTATGACCATGGCAACAGGCAATAGCTATGGCGGTTTAGAGCATCCAAACAGTACCAGTTTAATTACACCTCGTGATGATTTGCCGAAAGCTAACGAACCTGAACAACCTTCTAAAGATTATCAGCGCTTTTTAGGTCTGTGCAGCCATGAGTATTTTCATAGTTGGTTGGTGAAATTCATTCGTCCTGAAAGCTTTGTGAATTATGATCTGAATCAGGAAGGTTATACATCGCTGTTATGGATTTTTGAAGGCTTTACGTCTTATTACGATGATTTGTTATTGCTGCGTAGTGGTGTAATTGATCTGGCGGCTTATTTGGAGTTGCTCAAAGCACAAATTGATCGTTATTTGCAAAATCCGGGTCGTGCGATTCAAACGGTAGCAGAATCTAGTTTTGATGCTTGGGTTAAGTTCTATCGTCAAGATGAAAACTCGAACAATGCAGGAACCAGCTACTATAACAAAGGCTGTTTGGTGGCTTTATGTTTAGATTTGGGCTTGCGTTTACGTGGTTCAAGCTTAGATGCCTTAATGCAGAAATTGTACGCTAATGCGCAACAGGGCATTCAAGTGCATGAGCGCACTATCTTTGAATTATGTAAAGAATTGACAGGAGATGATTGGTCGGAGCAAATCCATCATTTAATTAACACGACTGATGAATTGCCGATCGATCAGTTATTGCCTGAATTTGGCGTTGATTATCAGCTAAAACAGGATAAGTCTTTGCCGTTTGGTTTAAAATTGGCAGATAAACCTGAAGGGGTGTTGGTACAAGCTGCCCATCGTGAAGGTGCTGCGGCAAAAGCAGGACTTTCTGCGCTTGATGTGATTGTTGCGATTGATGGTTTAAAGGCATCTGTAAAATCACTTGAGCAATATGCCAAACAGGATGCAGCTTATACTGTTCATGCATTCCGCCGTGATGAGTTGATGACTTTTGAACTGAATGCTGCGCAGATTGAATTGCCAGAAGTGGCATTAAGCGTTACAGATCAGGCAAAAGTAGAACAGTGGTTAAAAGGCTGAGTTAAAGTTTAATTTAAAGTTCAGCTATAAAAAAATGGATGCTTCGGCATCCATTTTTGTATCTTGAACAAGTTGAGTTTTGACTCACCAACTCATTAACGTGCCCGACGTCCACGGCTTTTGGTATTAGGGCGTGTAGTACCATTGGTCTTACGACGAGGTTTCTCACTTTCTTCCATTTGCCAAATACGTGGCGTACCTGATTTTTTCTTGGTAGTGCCATCTTTATTTTTCTTTTGATGGATTGGCTTGCCACCCGTACCACCAGGTTTTTTCACATACGAACGCGAGCGATACGGTTCAGCAGCAGGCACATCTTTAAAATCAGGATACAACAACGGTTCGATTTCTTTAGTTTCACCGGGTTGTAAACCCAATTGTACCAAGTCAATTGAACCAATTTTGGTGCGGATTAAACGCAAAGTTGGAAAACCAACCGCAGCCGTCATACGACGCACTTGGCGGTTGCGACCTTCACAAATTGAAATTTCAATCCACGAAGTAGGTACAGAAGCACGGAAACGTACAGGAGGATCACGCTCCCACAACCATTCAGGCTCATCGACTTTATACGCTTGCGCAGGCAAAGTCATGCCATCTTTCAGTTCCACGCCTTTACGCAATTGTGCCAAGGCATCTTCAGTGACATCACCATCGACTTGAACCAAATAGGTTTTGTATTTTTTATTGGCTGGATTGGTAATAAACTGATTCAAGCCGCCATGATCAGTCAAGAACACCAAGCCTTCCGAATCCATATCTAAACGACCAGCTAAACGTAAGTCTGGATCATCAACAAAAGCCGACATGGTGAGATGTTTTTCATCTTCACGGAATTGAGAGAGAACGTCATATGGTTTATTTAAGATGACGATTTTCATAAGAAATGCTTCTTTAAATTCAATAAATTGGGAAAATTGAGAGTATTTAAAAGGAAAAACGGGCGATTTCCAATTAAATCGCAAATACAGTGCGTTTGAGATGGCTCTATTATGCGATAAGAATGGGGGAAAGTATTGCTTATTGATAAATATTTTTTTGGTGTGCTTGCCAAAATGAGCAGCAGTATCACAACGATTAAAAACTAGAAAGCTAAGCGCTAAAAAAGCCCAATGTTGGGCTAAAGAAGACAGCTTTTACAAACTTGGCATCACAGCCAATAACATACTTCCCTGATACTACTGCTCGCTTTATGCCGAATTAGTCCAAAATCAACCCGCTTGGCAGATTGAAAGTACAGAAATTGGCTAGGCACTTATAGTGAAAAGAACTTAAGATGAAATAAGTGTATATATTTTTAGGATCATGAGTTCATTAATGAAAATTTACCAAGTCGATGCTTTTAGCCATGAATTATTTAAAGGCAATCCTGCTGCCGTACTTGTTAGTAAAACATGGTTAGCCGATGATTTAATGCAAAATATCGCATTGGAAAATAATCTGTCTGAAACCGCTTTTGTCAAAATGATAGATGCGGAAAACTTTGAAATTCGCTGGTTTACACCCACAACAGAAGTCGACTTTTGTGGACATGCGACACTTGCCAGCGGCTTTGTTTTATTTAAGGATTATACCGAGACAAAGACAATTCAATTTCATGTGAAAAAATTGGGGATTTTTACAGTTCAGCAACAGCAAGATGGCAAAATTTGCATGAATTTCCCAATTCGTGCTGCCCAACAAGTTGAAGATTATCCCGATATTTTACGCCAAGCTTTGACTAAACCATTTAAAAACGTCTATATCAATGCGCAAGCCTATATTGTGGAATATGAATCGGTACAAGATGTGTTAGATGAACAGCCTAACCTTGAATTATTAAAACAATTGGGACAGTTGCGCACAGCCATTACGGCACAGTCGAGTGTTGATGTTGCGATTACTGCCTCTGCAAATACACAGTATGACTGCGTATCGCGTTATTTTGCACCAGCCATGGGCATTGCAGAAGATCCTGTTACAGGTTCAATTCATACTGCAATTGCACCGCTATGGGCAGAAAAATTACAGCAAACCGAACTTGTGGCATATCAGGCTTCTGCCCGAGGTGGCGTACTGTATTGCAAGATTTTGCCTAATGATCGCATCGAAATTTCAGGTTATGCGCAGTTATATTTGCAGGGCGAAATCATGATTTAAACATGCACAGCATTAGACCTTGTATCTTGGAGATGAAGCTGAGATGAGAGAAGTCTGCTAGATTTTTTTCTTGGTTTTAACTTACATCATTTGCAAATATTTACTGTGGGTTTAATTGCAGCTTGTTATGCTGTTTGCGCTCAAGTTGAAAATTGTCATATTTCATGGCAAATCAAAAATAGAATGAAATCAATCGGGAAAAAGAAGTTGCTACGTTTTAAAACCCTCACTTTATCTTTATGTGTACTGGCATTCAATGGCGTGGTTTTCGCCCAGCCAGTTTTAGTAAAATCTAAGCAAGAAATACAAGAATATCAACTTGATAATGGCTTAAAAGTCATTTTGGCACCCAATCAGAAAGAAAATAAAGTCTTTATGAATATGGTGTATTTAACGGGTTCATTGAATGATCCACAAGGCAAAGGTGGTTTGGCACACTTGTTGGAACATTTGGCATTTAAAGGTACAGAAAATGTACCTGCCGAGGAGTTTCAGCGCCGTTTAGATCAATATAGTTTAATGCACAATGCCAGCACCGACTATTACTCCACTAAATACACCAACATCATTCGTCCTGAAACTCGCGCCGTCAATGAGATGATTTATCTTGAAGCGGAACGCATGGATAAATTGGTCATGCAGGAAAAATATGTGCCTGCCGAAATTGCGATTGTAAAGCGTGAACGCGAAGTGCGTATGGATCAACCGTTTTCAGTCTTGTTAGATCAGGTGTGGAAATCGGCCTATGGCAATCAGTATTTCGGACGCTTACCCATTGGCGATTTAAATGAACTGCAATCCATTAAAATGCAGGAGTTAAATCAATTTTATCGCACATGGTACGCGCCGAATAATGCCATTTTAGTGATGACAGGCAAGTTTGATCAGGCAGCGGTGTTAAAACAAATTGATCAACATTTTAGTCCAATTGCAGCACGACAAATTCCCAAACAAGTACAAGTGCCACGATTAGACAGCAACAAAATTCAGCAACGAAATTTTGTGGTACAAAAGGGCAGTCAACTGGCCAAATTTAATCTGTATTTAAATGGCAATGACGAAAAGATCAAAACCGCTTTGGCGCTGTCACCTTATTTACATACGTTGCAACCGAGTGGGCATTTGTATCAAACACTGGTAGAAACAGGCAAAAGTACCATGGTGCAGTCCAGCACATGGTTAGATCAAGATTTTAATTTGGTGCTGATGGGGGCTTTGTATGCACCGAATCATGATGCCAAGCAATTACAAGCTGGCTTGAATCAAAGTATCGAGCAGGCAAAAAACTTTGATGATGCCGAGTTACAACGTGTGAAAAACTTGATTCAAAATCAGGCAGACAGTGTAATGAATGATGCGGTGGCTTTGGGTGGTCGCTTGAGTGATTATGCTGTGGCTTATCAGGGTGATTGGACACAATATTGGCGTGATTTAAACAATATTCAACAGTTAAATGCAGATGAACTAAATCAGCGTTTAAAACAGTTCTTCACTGCACAGCATCGGGTCATTGGCGATATTCAGCCCACACCTGAAGATCAAAAACAGGCACTCACAGCAAAAAATAATCTAAATACAGCAAAAACTTTAGATCAGCAAGATACACCTGTTACACCTTTGAAAGATGTGAAAAGTTATCAGCAAGAAGTGACAGACTATGTGCAAAAATCTAAACAAGCTTTGATTCAAAATAAAAAAAAGATTCAGCGTGGCAGCTTAAAAAATGGTGCCAAGTATGCATTATTTCCAACTGCAACTCGTGATGATAAAACCTATGCCACCATTTCGGTAAATTTTGGTACGGCACAATCTTTATTTAAGCAGGGCGAAATTTTAGATTTAACCGCGTATTTGTTGCTGCGTGCATCTCAAGAGCATAGTTTGCAAGACATCGCCGATCAGTCAATTGCTGCAGGTGGTTCGGCTTTTGCACAAGCCGATGCTAATGCGATTCATATTCAAATTGTGGCAAAAAAAGAAAAGTTTAATGCGTTTTTTAATTTTGTTTTAGATGTCATGCAAAACCCAAGTTTTGAGCAAAGTCAGTTTGATTTAATTCGTTCTCAAAGTTTATCCAGTTTAGAACGACCTTATACCGAGCCTGAAACTGTGGCTGCTTTGACTATGGCGCGTTTAATTGAAATTTACCCGCAGGGCGATTTACGCTATCACTTCGAACCTGGATTTGCGAAGCAACAACTGCAAGCTGCAACCCAAGCGCAGGTGCAGCAGTTATATCGTCAATTTTTTGCTATGAATCATGCACATATTGCCATTACAGGTGAGTTTGATCCGAAACAAATCAAAAAAACTTTAGTTCAGCGTTTAGGACAATCACGCAATACGGAAGCGTATCAACGCTTAGATTCAGCCTATACGGCATATCCTGCGAAAAAGTTGCATGTATTGGCAGAACAGCGCGAATTTGGCAGTTATCAAAGTTTATTGACCTTACCTTTGGGTGTGAATCATCCTGACACACCTGCCATGATGGTGCTGAGTTATATTTTGGGCGAATCGCAATTGTCTTCACGTTTGGCACAAGAACTACGTGAAAAAAATGCATTGGTTTATGGTTTTAGTAGTGGTTTGAGTTTAAGTGAATTTGAACAATCGGGTGCGCTCAGTATTTCTGCGCAATACAGTGCAGGCAAGTCGGCTCAAGTGTCACAGGCGGTGCATAAAGTGTTGCAGGAATTGCGCCGTGATGGTGTCAGCTTGCAAGAAGTTGAAGCTGCAAAAGCCGATATTTTGAAAAAACGTGTGACTGCCTTAGAAGATGAACGCAGTATCCACCGTATGTTAGTGCCACAATTAGAACAAGGTCGTGATTTACGTTACCGTGAGCGACGTGATCAAGCGTTAGCAAAACTCAGCAAAGCCGATGTAGATGCTGTGATTCAGAAATATTTACGCTTAGAACATTTGCTTGAAGTAGCCGCCGATCAATATGGTCAAGCCAATGTTGAGGTGCTGCCGTTAAAGCCGCAGTCTAAATAAAGATTCAATTTAATTTTGAGCAGATACAAAAAACGCATCCATTTCGATGCGTTTTTTGTCTTCAAGTTTGCTATCTATGCTCAATTGGCTAAAGCTTTATAAACGATAAAACTGTTTGGCATTATGATGAAACACTTGCTGCAAAGCATTTGGATGATAGGCCGCAACAATATCACTAGTCGCATCAATTAAATTGACCAAAGACGTGCTCACTCGATCTATTGGAAAATTGGAAGCAAACATCAACCGATATATTCCAAAGCTTTGTAAGGCATGCTGAATCAGTGGTGCAGTTAAATCTATAATTTCCTGTTTTGAGGCTTCACGTTTTTGCAAGTGAAATTGATGTCCTAAAACAGGCATAAATAACCCTGAAATTTTGCTGTAAACATTTGGGCAGTGTGCCAACTCGGCAATATCTTCTTGCCAACGAAATAGAATATTTTCTCGTGCTGTTTTGGTCACGCCTGTATGTGTGCCAACTTGCCCGAACAGCCCCGCGGGTGTGCCCAAATGCTCAAGCACAATAGAAGTTTCTGGAAATTGTTTGGCCAATGCCAAGACATCACCCAATTGGGTCGAATACGTCCATGCATCAAAACTTAAATTATATTGCGCCAAAGCTTCAAAACCTTTTAGAAACTTTTTGTTCCGATATAAGTGTGGTTCGTCTGCCCAAGCAAAAATCCCGCGATCTTCATGCACGGCTGCCATTTTACGAATTCCGCGAAAATGCGGAGAAGCTTTGTGATGTAATTTGAGAATTTTCTTAAAATTAGAATCGCGCGGGTCTGCAGTGGCGACAATCGCGCCCAAAGCCAAACCATTATTTTTAAAATCCAGACTTTCTATAAATTCGGTTTCACCAACTACGCCTTTGCCTTTATGGTCGTGCCAATTGGCTTCAATATGCACGACTTTTTCAGCCGTATAAAAACCTAAGTCACGGGCATAATGCTCAGGTAAATAGGGCGATGTGACGTGCTCGGTGCGTCCTAAAGTTTCAATGAGTGTTTTTGGTTTTATCAGGCGGATGGTTTTATCTAGCAAATTGGGATGCTTGCCCAAAAGCTTAACAGCAAGTCGTGCGCTGTGCGGCGTGTTGTACGGATCCCACTGATGAATATGTGCATCAATGAGTGCAAATCCTAGGTTCTGCATAATCATCCTGTTTTTATGACGCTAGTATTTCACTATTCAAAGCCATCATGTTGCAAAAGGGAAGGGTTATTTATCGAAAAACTACAAATTTGAAAAATTGCCGCAATAAAAAAAGCCCTGTAGGGCTTTGTTTATACGCAAAATTAATGATCGTGCGAGTGGTCGTGATCATGTTTATGGGTATGGAATTCTTCGTTGTGGCGGAAGCGCAAATAGTTTTCAAACTGTTCGCAATATTCGTCATAGTTATCTTCAAGCATCATTTGAAATTGCTGCAAGATATATGACATAACTTGGTCTTTGGCATCGCGCATTTCATTGCCATCTTTAAAATTATTGGCTGCCACCCAAGTATTAAAACGTGCAGTAGCAAATAACATGGCAGCACTCACCTGACCACGAATTTCGGCAGGTTTTACTGTCGAGCCTTTTTCAAAATGACAGAAGCCATTGGCCTGTTTAATAAATTCATCGGCACGTTCAAAAAAAGCCGCATTTAATGCTTCTTCTTCGGTTACATCGGTTGCTTCAATCTTTTGAACCATGAATTTTTCCTAAGCTAAAAATCTGAATGTTTCATTATAGGCAAAGCCTTGCAGAAACAAAACCTTTGCCTTAAGCTAAAAATAGCCTAAGCAAAATTGGAGTGGTTGATGCAAGATGCGATTGCGGTACAAAGTTTAAAAAGCGACATTGCTTTATTACGTCAAAATATTTGGCCACCCGTGCAACTTGCCCATGTTGAAGGCTTGCCGATTTATTATGGAACACGCGCAGAAGTAGCAGAATACTATAAACAATGGACAGGGTTGATTGAACGTGCACAGGATTTATTTCAGCCTTTTATGCAAGATGCAGTCATTGATGCGGTGCATTTACCCAGTCATTTGAACTTGCCCTTATTTTATTTTCATGTCGATCGGATTCGAGTGAATAAAACCCGCGCCAAAGAATCGAAAACTTTTCGGGGGATTGCCAGCCTGATCGAAAAATGTGGGCAATTTGAACCGCAGGAAATTCAGCTCATGCAGCGTTGGTTAGACAGTGATGACAATGCAGCACTGGTGGCACATCGTGAGTTTATTGATTTGCGTACTTATGTGTTTCAGCATGGGCAAAGTGACTACACGCGCACCCGTTTTTATGTGAATGGTATTGTATTAAGTGTCGAACCATATTTTGAACTGGTCGATGCCCGAGATAAGCCACGTAAGCAGCGTAGTGACAGTTATCAAGACCCTTTGGCAGATAACCAAACATGGAAAGTATTTGGTAAATATCGTTAATCTTTTAGAAAGTTTGGAATTTGCAGATTAAATACTAATCTAAGATATAAAAAATAAGCTCAACATGAAATGAATCCCTGTTGAGCTTAAATGTGATCATTGATTGATGATCAAACTTCAACTACGACCAAAAAGGCTGACTTTCAGCAAACTGCTGTAAATCCTGTTCAATCTGTATGGAAATATGACGTTCTTCCGACGCAATCCAACCCAATACAAACCATGTTTTCGGTTCAGTTTGAGCATGGCTTTCATATAGACCTTGTGCCACCATTAAATCATTAAAATGCCCTAAAGTTTCCTGTAATGGTTTTAGGGTTTTTAAATACGTTTTGACGTCATCTTCTGCAAATAAACTACTCACAAACTCCACGGTATAGCGTAAACGTTTTACACGCTTACGCGTGCGGTGTTTAGATTCCACATCCAAGGTTTGGAAATGACCTGTATCATCACAAATTTGTTGATGCATTTTCTGCAAGCGTTTACGTAATACTTTTTTGATTGGTTTTGATTCTGCATCTGCAATCGCAGCCGAATGTGCAAAACTCATAAGTTGTAACAGTAATAAGGTTGTGGTCGGTGAGCGGAAAATTGCATCAATCGCAATGTTTTCAGATGCTGCAGGTGGTAGTTCGGTAATAGGTGAGCCTGCATTTTCAAGTTGCGGAATCAGACTTTCACGCAAAGCATCTTGATCACGGGTTGAACCTAACTGCTGAAAAAGTGTCGCCAATTGACTTTCCCAATTGTTATTTGCCAGTGCATCATATTCAGCAAAAATTTTTAAGGCACTGCGTAAACGTCGAATGGCAACACGCGCTTGATGCACATGCCCACTGGCATAATCTTGACTGGCAATCGCAGTTGCATTTGGCAGCAAGTGTGCCAAACAATTCTGGGTAATTTGCGCCAACAACTCATGCATATTTTCGGGGTGTTGCAATTGCAAGGTACTTTGCTGCTGTACAGGAATCATGGTTTC
Organism: Acinetobacter sp. YH12252; assembly: GCF_013417365.1. Lineage (NCBI taxonomy): Bacteria > Pseudomonadati > Pseudomonadota > Gammaproteobacteria > Moraxellales > Moraxellaceae > Acinetobacter > Acinetobacter sp. YH12252. The sequence goes on along the minus strand of NZ_VPEA01000003.1, from coordinate 229,129 downwards.
ATTGTTATACAGCATATTGCCACGCTGCGATTTACTGCGTGTGTCGAGCCATAAATGATATTTTTTAATCCACGGCTGAATATAGGCAATTAAGTCTGCAATTTCACCTTGTTTCAGTTCAAACTCAACTTCGTAAATTTCAACCGAATTTTTGCTTTGGCGGATTTCACCTAAATCAAAAGCAACTTCAATTTGGCTGTTTTTATAATGTGCCAATTGGCTGTAGCGTAAAACATCGGTTTCAAACTGCAGGGTTAAATCTACCTCTGAACCGTCTAAGGCTTTTTTTAAAATCTTTCGTGCTTGTTTATGATTTTCATAACATGCCAAATCACACAATTCAGGCGCATCATGTCCTAATTCATGTTCAAGCTCAAAGCGTTCATAATGTTGTGGACTAGGCGCTTTTAAAGTTTGTTTCCAAATATCGCCCTCTAAACGCTGACGCAGGGCAATGCGTTGCTTGGCTAAGTGCTGTTCAGGACTATCATAATATTTAGCCCATAAGCGTTGTTGTTGAACCAGTTTGTTCTTTTTAAATGCTTTTTCAAATGCCGCACGATAGTTGTGTGGAATTTGAAATTTTAATTCTATTTCACACATCGGGAATGCCCTCGATGAAACAAGATAAGTTCTCTTTACTATAGTGTAAATCTATAAATGAACAAGGGGAGAATTGTGAACAAAAGCTTGAAAAATAAAATAATTTGTATTCAGTTTTTAACACAAAGCAGCCGAATGAATATTCACAAGGCTGCCGTTGTATTGCAGTATTTTTAGCGTGTGCTTTGAGGATGTTAAGGATACTTATTTTAAGAATTTACGGCTCACCATAAATTGTTCTGTCGCTTCCAATAAACGCTGTGCATACACTTCCTGTTTTGCAGTGAGCCAACCTAAAACAAACCAGTCGCTCGCTTCCAATTCAGTTTGTTGAATGTATGCTGCAGAAGATGCCAACACTTGATATTCCTGTGCTGCAAGCTGTGCATCATTCAAAGCTTTACTATATTTCTGCAAATTTTTGACATCATAAATATGCGTCAAAATGGGGAAGCTAAATTTTAGTTCCTGAATACGCAAAGCCAGTTGATCTAAACTTTCAAAATCGTGAATATCACTGTGCTGTAATTGTTCATGCAACTGCTTATATTGCTGTTGCAACGTGTTTTGTGCGGCAGTTTTTAAGTCTAAACCTGAGTGATCGCTCGCGGCTAAACTAAACATCAATAATTCTAAATAGTGATGCACATTTTGCGTTGAACGGACTAAATTGACCAATTTTTCTTGGGCGTACAAGGTATCTTTTTTTAGGTTCTCTGCAGTCGTCGGGTTCTGTAAAAATGCGCCGAGTGTGGCTTGCATGTGTTCCAAATGCTGCAGGTGATCAAAATGTTGTTTAAATGCTGCAATTTGCATTGCCCATTTATCGCCTAAATGCTTCGACCAATCTTTAAATAAGGATAGTGTTAGTTGTAAATGTTGCAAAGCGAACTGCGCCTGATCAATATGACTTTGTTCGGCAACTTGTGCAGAAATTGCGGCAATATTAGGCAATAAATGCTGTAATTGTTGTGCAATTAACAGGCGTAAATTTTGGTCTGCATGGTCTTTTTTACTGAATTGAAATTCTTTGCTCTGAGCCGCAGGGCTGACTTTTTGCTGCACAGAAAGCAAATGTCCAATTTCTGCTTTATTGCGCACATCCAGCCATAAATGAAATTTTTTCACCCATTCAAAACTAAAAGCCAGCAATTGCTGAATTGAACCTTGTTTCAGTTCAAACTCAACTTCATGTACTTCAACTTCAGCATCTGCACAACGAATGTGACCAACATCTAAACTGATTTCAATGTCAGTATCTTCAACGGTCATTAGTCGTGAGGTACGTTGAATATCGGTTTCAAATTGTAGTTGCAACTGATCCCAATTTTGTCCCAAAGCTTGATTTAGCAATTGTTGTGCTTCGGGAATACTTTGATAAATTTGCAGATCAAGTTGTGGTGGAGTATCAGGATTTTCAGTTGGCGCAAGTGGATGGTTATGTTCAAAACTATGAAAATGACTTTGACCTGCCGCTTTTAAAGTTTGTACCCATTGCTCACCTTCTAAACGCAGTCTTAACGCCATGCCATGATGCGCCAAGCTGTGCGTAGATGTATCAAAATAGCGTGCTTTTAATGGAATTTGAGTCGATTTTTTCGGGTCTAAAGTTTTGAGTAGTGCAGTACGACGTGCGACTGGAATTTGAAATTTTAATTCAACTTCGACCATGAAAAATATCCTGAACGTAAAGCATGTTGCGCCAAAGCAGCGGCAAACAAATTGGTATTATAAATTTGTGAAAATTGCAGAACGAAGGTTTTGCAAAAGTGCGTTTGATTGTAACTAAAATATGCCAAGAAGTAAGGCTTGACCTTGGCTTTTTTAGGGTCTGTTGGCATTTCCTAAATGGCTTGCGCTGTAGGCTAAAACTGAGCAGATCAGGCATGAAACGTAGGGTATAGCGAGACTATTGCCAAGTTTCATAACGCAATCTGAGAAAGTTTTAGCCACAGCCTTTCAGGACAAGCATATTTTTTGCTGCTATTGCGTTATGAGTCAGTTATTTAGAACGACTAAATTTCCTGTCTCATGCCTTATATCAGCTGAAAAATATGCGTTGTCGCAAACATAGACGAAGTGTCAACAGACCCTTGAGTTTGGTTTTTTTTTGGCTTAGTTTAAAGTGTCGTTGAGCGTAGTAAAAATAATTCAAACCTATAAACATCAGGATGATGAACATGAACGCAGCATTAAACCCCGAATTTGAGCCGACACCAGATCCCAAGCTTGAATTGCCAATTCAGGATTATTCAACATTTTATCGCTTTTATTTAACTGAACACCGCAACATTATGAGCCGTCGTTTGCACGTTGTTGGCAGTAGTATCGGTTTATATTGTGTGAGTAAAGCCATACGCCATAAAAAAGCCAAATATGTACTCTATGGTTTGCTGGCAGGCTATGCTTGTGCATGGGTCGGGCACTTTGTTTTTGAAAAAAATAAACCTGCCAGTTTTAAACAGCCTGTGTATAGTTTTATTTCAGACTGGCGGATGTTTGCCGATGTTTTGCGTGGTCATTTAAGTTTGCAAGATCGTGCTAAAGATAAAATTCCAAGTTGAATTGAGTGTTTAGTTATACCGTTTAGGCAAAAACTAGACGATATGTGATTATTTTCATAAAAAATGTACAAATAAAATTAATTTTTTGTTGAAATGATAGAGTGAATATTCTAATAATGTGTCATCAAATTTATTGATAAAAGTTTGTGACTTTCCAAGCCTAGAGTGACCTTTCTCTAGGCTTTTTTTATGTGAAAAATTATATTCAGAATGGTGTTAAATCAGAAGTCATTCATCTTTAAGAAAGGATATAAAGCAAGTAGATTACTGAGAGAGAAGTATGAAAAAAATATAGACACATGATCATTTGTCGCATCCCCACATGCGCTCTGGCACAAATGATCATGTGTCTAAATGGGCGACCTAAATATGTCGTTATTCGCTGTAGTCACCCGTATGGATTTTAAAATCCATATCTTATTGAACTGGTTGCAGTTCTTGTTTTGCGCAGTTCAATTAAAGCTAAATCTATCTTTTAGCGCTATCACTAGAATTTGGTATTTTTAAGTTTTTGACTCAATAAAACCCAAACAAAATAGAAGCTTATAGAGCCTATATAAAAAAACTTGTTGAGCCTGAGGTTCTGACACATGCCGCCTGAATGTGTAATAATACAGACCTTGTATTATTTGTGGCTGAGATTATGCGCGGTTTATATTTGATTACCAATGATGATCCTATCGAACTGCTTTTGGCAAAATTAGAAGGGGCGATGGCAACTTATGAAGTCGCGGTGTTGCAATATCGCCGTAAAAATGTGCCTCAAGCTCAGCAGGCATACGAAATTGAATATATGAAATCGATGTGTGATCAATACAAAGTGCCATTTGTGATTAATGATGATCTTGAAACTGCAGTGAAATATGGTGTTGGCGTACATTTGGGTCAAGAAGATGGCTCTATTGTTGAAGCGGTTGCACGTTTACCACAAGATGTATTGATTGGTCGCAGTTGTAATAACTCGATTGAATTGGCAGAGCAAGCCATTGCCGATGGTGCAAACTACGTGGCTTTTGGTGCAGTCTATGCAACTGAAACTAAACCTGAGGCAAGTACACTTACATTAGACACGCTCACACTGGCGAAGCAACAACTCAATGTGCCAATTTGCGCGATTGGTGGTTTAACTGTTGAAAACAGTCAGCCTGTCATTGAAGCAGGTGCAGATTTATGTGCAGTGATTAGTGATATATTAAGACGTCCGATGCATACTGTTGCACAGCGTGTTTATGATTGGTCTGCACTTTTCAAAGCAGACACTTAAAGCAGACAGCTAATTTTTTATTTTATTTTTTGAGTTGAGTGCCTCCATGAGCTTATCTCCAAAGCAAGAACAATTGTTTAAACAAGCCAATAAGCATATTCCAGGTGGTGTCAATTCACCTGTACGCGCATTTAACGGGGTAGGCGGAACCCCTGTATTTATTGAAAAAGCCAAAGGTGCTTATTTGTACGATGTCGATGGCAAACGCTATGTCGACTATGTAGGTTCTTGGGGACCAATGATTTTAGGTCATGCCCATCCTGCTATTATTCAGGCGGTGCAAGCTGCAGCTGAAGATGGTTTGAGTTTTGGTGCGCCAACGGTGCATGAAACGACTTTGGCCGATATTATTTGCGAAATTATGCCTTCAATTGAATTGGTTCGCATGACCAACTCAGGTACAGAAGCCACCATGACTGCAATTCGTTTGGCGCGTGGTTATACAGGCCGTGACAAAATCGTCAAATTTGAAGGTTGTTATCATGGACATTCAGATTCGCTGTTGGTTAAAGCAGGTTCAGGACTTTTAACCAGTGGTGAAGGTGAGGCGACTTCTGCGGGTGTTCCTGCCGATTTTGCTAAACATACGCTGACTTTACCGTATAACGATATCGCCACCTTAAAAGAATGTTTTACAAAGTTTGGTGCTGAAATTGCAGGGGTGATTGTTGAGCCAGTTGCGGGCAACATGAACTTGGTTAAACCAATTGATGGTTTCCTGCAAGCAATTCGTGATGTCTGCGATGAACGCGGCTCAGTCTTTATTATTGATGAAGTAATGACAGGTTTCCGTGTTGGCTTAGGCGGTGCTCAGGCGCATTATAATGTTAAACCAGACTTGACCACACTCGGTAAAATTATTGGTGCTGGCTTACCAGTAGGTGCATTAGGTGGTAAACGCGAAATCATGGAATGTATTGCGCCATTAGGTAAGGTGTATCAAGCAGGTACTTTGTCTGGTAACCCGTTGGCGATGCGTGCGGGCATTGAAATGTTTAAACATTTACGTGCCGAAGGTTTTTATGAAAATTTAACTGCGCAACTGGAAAAATTGTTGGCAGGCTTACAAGCTGCGGCAGATGAAGCAGGTATCCCGTTCAAGACGCAACAAGTCGGTGCTATGTTTGGTTTGTATTTTACTGACCAAGATGACATCACCAGTTTTGATTCTATGCTGAATTGCGATGTCGATGCTTTCCGTAAATTCTTCCACGGAATGTTGCAACGTGGTGTGAACTTGGCGCCATCTGCTTTTGAAGCAGGCTTTATTTCATCTGCGCATAGTGATGAAGATATTGCCTACACCATTCAAGCTGCAAAAGAAACATTTGCGGAAATGAAGGCGTAATTTGACCTCTGCTTAACACTGTCCTAAAAGGCATAGATATCTCCAAAATATCTATGCTTTAGGTTAAATTGAAGACATACTCTTCAATTTAATATCAAAGGCTTAGATCAGCGTCTTGTTAAACACTAAAATAGCCTGGTCAAACTAAATATGAATCCTATTACTTCATTTGCTCCCGCCATCAAAGATATAGCTTCAGAACGGCTTTGTTGTGCAACTATCTTGCACTATGATTTCATTGTATTTTTCTATCCAAATTTTAAAAACCTTTAAAACAGTATCTTAAAAAATATTTATGCAACAAAGCCTCCTGCATGCTATAAAACCCACATTTCTAAAAGCAGGCTGATTTAAAATTCAGCAGATTGTCTGATTCAGGAATGTAAATCGGAAAATTCATCGGGAATTGATGTATTTTGCATTGTAATTCTGTGTCAGGCTTTTTATTATTGCCGCCTTGTTTTCACGATCGGCCCGGAATTGAAATTGAGTAATTTTCTAAGCGAACACCTGATTCATCGTGACGATGAGTTTATGGTGATACATAAACCCGCTGGCATACTCACCGTTCCAGGTAAAACAGCAGATTTGCAAGATTGTGTGATGAGTCGTCTAGTTAAAATTGAGCCGCGCACTTTGCTGATTCATCGCTTAGATCGTGATACTTCGGGTATTTTGGTATTTGCACTCACGAAATGGGCGCAAAAACAAATTTCGCGTCAGTTTCAAGAACGCCAAACCGATAAAACCTATCAGGCATTGGTGGCAGGGCAACTGCAAGGTGAAGGCACTGTAGATGTGCCTGTGGTCTATGATCCTGCACATCCTCCATTACACATTGCCGATGCAACCCATAACAAACCTGCGTTAACGCATTGGCGTGCATTGGAGCAATTTGAATTGCAGGGGCAAATTGTGACTCGTGTGCAACTGACGCCTATCACAGGTCGTTCGCATCAACTGCGAGTACACATGCAATATTTAGGTCATCCAATTATTGGTGATACTTTGTATGCCACGCCCGAACAGCAACAACTCATGCCTCGTTTGTGTTTACATGCAGCAGAATTAAGTTTTCTGCATCCACAAACTGAGCAACGTGTACAGTTTACTTGCCCAGTCCCATTTTAAGCGAAAAAGATTACGCAAAGCCTGTGCTTTAGGCTCTCTTTTTAGTGCGCTTTATGTCAAAATATATTGCTATACGCCCTGAATTTTTGCTCAAATACTCAGCAGGTTTTGCGCAAAAATTTATACGTCCTAACTTCTAAATAAAGGTGGAAAAATTGCAGCAGTTTGCTATTGGTCAACGTTGGTTATCAGACACAGAAACGGAATTAGGACTTGGTGTTCTGATTGATGTAGATGAGCGATCGGTCAGCATTTTATTCCCTAAAAGTGATGAAACCCGTGTCTATGCACGCAATAACGCACCTTTATCGCGTATCATTTTTAATGTAAATGATGAAGTTCAAGACCAAGAAGGCAATGCGTGGACGGTTGAATCGGTCGAAGACCGCCATGGCGTATTGCGTTATAACGTGGTGCGTCGTTTGCAAGATGGCAGTGAAGAAAAGAAATCACTGAATGAAACCCGTATTGGTGCAAGTATCCAACTTTCAAAACCCTTAGACCGCTTGCTTGCCAGCCAAATTGACTATAAAGAATGGTACGACTTGCGTATTGAAGCCTTGTTGATGCAAGCCAATATGCAAAGTAGCCCACTGCGCGGCTTGGTGGGTTCGCGTGTAGGTTTGATTCCACATCAACTTTATATTGCACATGAAGTCGGTAAGCGTTTTGCGCCACGTGTCTTATTGGCAGATGAAGTTGGTTTAGGTAAAACCATTGAAGCAGGTTTGATCATCCATCAGCAACTCAAAACAGGACGTGCGGAACGTATCCTGATTTTGGTACCTGATTCGCTGCAATATCAGTGGATGATTGAAATGCGTCGCCGTTTCAATCTGCAATTCTCTTTGTTTGATTTAACCCGTACGGCATCTATTAAAGAACACGATCCTGACCTGAATCCATTCTTGACCGAACAATGCATCATTGCTTCAGTCGATTTAATGATTGACCACGATGACTTACGCGAACAAGCCCTAGAAGCAGGTTTTGATTTGCTGGTGGTCGATGAAGCGCATCACTTAATGTGGAGCGAAGAAGAAGGTGGTAATGACCGTTATGATCTGGTCGAAGAATTAGCTGAACAAACCGCAGGGGTGTTATTGCTCACTGCAACGCCTGAGCAACTGGGTGTAGAAAGCCATTTTGCGCGTTTACGTTTACTCGATCCGCAACGTTTTAGCTCGCTCGACCGTTTCTTGGATGAAGAAGCACAATATCAACATACGGCAAAAATTGCCGAAGTCCTAATGTCAGATGCAGCATTGGAAGAAAGCCATTTGGCTGCACTGGAAGGCTTGTTGGGACATCGCATAGAAGATAACCCTGAACAGCGTTTCCGTGCTATCCACGAATTATTAGACCGTCATGGTACAGGACGTATTTTGTTCCGTAATACCCGTGAAGCAATTCAAGGTTTCCCAGGCCGTGATTGTCAGCCTGCGCCGTTACCTGCACCAGAAAACTGGTCTAAAGATGGTAAGCTGCGTGAACAAATGTGGCCAGAAGAAGCACTGCTCGATGGCAGTTGGATGGAAACTGACCCGCGTGTAATGTGGTTAATGGAGCGTTTGCGTAGCGACTTAAAACATAAAAAAGTGCTTTTAATTGCGCGTAGCGGCCCTGTGGTAGAAGCCCTTGAAAATGCGCTGCGCCTACATGCAGGTATTCGTACTGCAATGTTCCATGAAGGCATGAGCTTGTTAGAACGTGACCAAGCGGCAGCATATTTCGCAGAAGATTCTTATGGTGCACAAATTTTATTGTGTTCCGAAATTGGTTCAGAAGGGCGTAACTTCCAGTTTGCATCAGACCTGATTTTGTTTGACTTACCTGCCAATCCCGACGTGTTAGAACAACGTATCGGTCGTTTAGACCGTATTGGTCAAGAAAACCGTATTCAAATTCATGTGCCGTATTTGGTGGGGACTGCGCAAGAGCGTATGTTCCGTTGGTATAACGAAGCACTCAATATTTTCAGCAATATTTCACCCACTGCACAAACCTTGCAGGAAAACTTTATTGTCGATTTAAAACACTGCTTACTTGCAGATTTAGGACAACAGTTTGAAGATTTACTGGAAGCAGTCAGTGTGCAGCGTGAAGCTTTGGAAGCAGAACTTCAAGCGGGTCGAGATCGTTTGTTGGAATACAACTCTTGCCGTCCTGTGGTGGCGCAGGAAATTGTACAAGCTTTAGAAGATTACGACGACAATACCACGTTGCCTATGTTTATGAAGCGCTTTATGGCATCGACCAATATTGACTTCGATGAACAAAGCAATGGCACGGTGATTATTAAACCAACTGATCAAATGCAAGTGCAAGGTTTGACCTTAGACGAAGAAGGCATGACCGCGACGTTCTATCGGGATCAGGCGCAAATTCGTGAAGATGCACAGTATTTGACCCTAGAGCATCCATTCACAGAAAGCGTGATGGAAATGATCAATACACAAGGTTTTGGTAGCACCAACGTTGCGGTATTAAAATCTGCCGCTTTGCCACAAGGTTCTGTGTTGCTCGAAGTCTGGTTCAAAGTGGATGTCATTGCACCTAAAGCCCTGAATTTGCCATCAAGCTTGCCACAGCAACTCATTCGTGTCTTATTGAGCGAAAAAGGGCAGGATTTATCGCAAAAAATTGCCCCTGAAATTTTAAAACCTTATTTACATCATTTAGATGGCAACAGTTGTCGTCAAGTGGTGAAAGCACGCCGTGACGCGATTGAAGCGCGTTATACACAGGCTTTGGAGTTGGCTAAAGCTGCATTGCCTGAATTTAAGCAACAAGCTAAAGATGTATATAGCAAAAAATGGCAATATGAAATTGACCGTTTAAGCTATTTGAAGCAATTTAACCCAAGTATTCGTGAAGATGAAATTACACGTTTACAGAAATTGCAAAAAGAAGGTGTTGCATTATTAGATGGTTTGTCGGTCACGCCTGAAGCAATTCAGGTGATGGTGGTGGTAAAGCCATAAAGAGTGCATTCAATACAGGTGTCTAGACGGTGTATTTGTATTGAGTCGGTTTTAATCAATCACTTTTTTAAATATTTGGCATCTTCTAAATTGCACGTTTTAAGTTGGGCATTGCGCCTCATTTTTACGGAGCAGTTTAGCGGGTGCTTTTTTAATATCGCAATAAAAATTTTGTGCGAGATTTTTCACATCACAGACTTAAACAAAGTAGCAACCAGTGCTTATGTGTCATTAAAATGACTCATAATTCATCTTTTTCAGCATTCCGGTCATTTGCAAAACCCAGTGGTATGCGTAGTTTAAAGGCTGTTGATCTTTTATCTATGATTGATGTGCCAAGTGTTGAATCTGTAAGCGCGTACGCATAGATCAAGTCACAGACCCGATATTCTTCTTTTAAGCGTATTTTAAATGACTAAAGCTGCAATTCATTTTACCCATGCCAATGGTATTCCTTCTGCCAGTTATCAAAAGTTTTTTCAATGTTTTGAAGCATATTATCATTTAAAGGCAATTCCACTGATTGGTATGCAAGCAGAATTTCCTGTGACCTATAAGTGGACCTATTTGATTCATCAAGTGATTCAGGACATTGAGCAGCAGTTTCCAAAGCAACAAGTGATTGGTTTAGGGCATTCTTTTGGTTCATTATTAACCCTGATGTGTGCCTATCAGCGTCCAGATTTATTTTCTCAATTGATTATTATGGATCCACCTTTTGTGATTGGATCGAAGTCGGCATTATTTGAAATTTTACAAAAATTTAAACTGAAATATGTAGATCAACTCACACCTGCCGCCGTGACCATGAAGCATCGAGATCATTGGGCTAGCCATGCAGAAGCCTATCAAGCTTTGCGGCATAACCGTTTATTTAAAAAATTTGATGCACAATGTTTTGAAGATTATTTTGCCAGCGGCATACAAGTCGATGCACAAAGAGGTGGTGTGACTTTAACAATTCCAAAACGGGTAGAAGCTGAAATTTTTAGAACCGTACCTGCATGGTGGTGGCGCACACCACGCAAAGCCCCAGATGTACCTGTGCATTTAATTACAGCAAGGCATAGCCCATTTTATTTGCAAGGTTTACCGCAAGGCATGCAAAAAACTTATGGAATTGAGTTTAGTGTGGTCGAGGGAGGACACATGTTTCCTTTGGAAAATCCTGAAACCACGGCAACACATGTGCAGCAATTAATTCAAAAACAACACGCTTAACAGCGAAGTCTAGCAATTAAATGCTCAAACGGGCGTGACCTGATTCAGGAAAATCGCCCGATTTATCCTGTGTTATGTTAACGAATTTTGGCATCATCCAAATGTCGTGCACCTTCTAAAATCATGCGAATCATGGTCATGGTTTGTTCAGCGGTTTCTTTACGTTCAGTCGCAGGCATATCAATGACTTTGGCACCCATATTAAATACCAGTTGTGTAATGGCTTTGGCTGCAATGTCGGGATGTGCCAATTTACTGTTATTTAAACGTTCTAAACGAATTAAATCATCCTGCAATTCTTGCTGAAAATAATTCAACTGGCGCTCAACAGCAAGTTTATAAGAGGTAGAACCTGTATAACCTTCACGTAATAGCAGACTTAAATTGCCTTCATCGGTATCTAGTTGTTCAATAAATACCTCAACCGAACTGCGAATAATGCTGTTTTGTTTTGTTGCTTTTAAACGTGCTTCATGCAGAATTTGACGCAACACCACACCTGCACGATCAATCAGTTCAATCGCAAGTTCATCGATATCTTTAAAATGACGATAAAAACTGTTTGGTGCGATGCCTGCTTCACGTGCAACTTCACGCAAACTTAAAGATGCGATACTTTTTTGTGGACCAATTAAATTTAATGCTGCCTGAAATAACTCTTGTTTTGTAATTGTGGCTTTACGCCCAACCGTACGCACGACAAGAGGCTCACGAACCGTTTCTGATTCTGGAAAAGTCACATCATGGTTTGTTTTCATGGCAGGCTGAGTCATATTTTCAATAATTTATAAGCTTAGAGGCATTATAGCGGTTGCGCCAGTACTTGTGAAACGATTAGAAACAATACACATGTATATACAAATATATATACATGTGTATAATAATTAAAATTTCATCATGTGGTGCTGAATCATGCAGCTAACTGAAAAAAGAAAATCACCCTTATCCAGTATTGCAAATGCAGTACTAGATCCTTATGCAGCAAACTTCTGGTTGCAAAAAATTAATCCATTATGGTCGGTGAATCAATCACTCGGCAAAATTGTGAAAAAAGATACTGCCGCACACGGTGTGGTGAGTTTAACTTTGCAATTTAATAATAAATTCCAAGTTGGTGCAGCAGGGCAGCATCATCCTGTTTATGTGACCATTCGAGGCGTGCGTTATGAGCGAACCTATAGTTTGACTCAGCTTGATGCACAACACGTTTTGTTGACAGTGAAAAAAGTTGATCAGGGCAAAGTCAGCACTTGGTTGGTTGAGCAAGCTAAAGTTGGCGATACTTTGGAATTTGGTGCACCTTATGGTGATATGCAACTGCCTGCACAAGCCCAGCCTTTAATTCTATTGGTAGCGGGTAGTGGTATCACACCAATGTATAGTTTGCTACAAGACATGGCGAAATCAGGTCGTCTTGGTAGCACTCCAGTAACTTTAATGTATTGGGTAAAAACCTTTGCAGACGCAGCATTTAAAGCACAGTTTGAAGCATGGGCACAACAATATCCAAACTTTAAATTTCAAGTGTTTTATACTCAAGAGCCGAGTGTAGCGCACAGCCGTTTAAATGCAGAACATTTACAAGGCTTGGCACAAATCGAGCAAAGTGCAGTGTTTGCATGTGGCCCATCGGGTTTTACCACGCAAGCTGAACAATTATTTGCACAAGCTGCTTTGCTGAAAACAGAAGCTTTTAGCATGACCCCTGTGTTAAGTGACGATGTTGGTTTGGTACAAGTTACACTGACTCAATCGAAAAAGATTGTCACTATTCCAAAAGGCAAGTCCATTTTAGAAAGTCTGGAACAGCAAAATATTAAACCTAAATACGGCTGTCGTATGGGAATTTGCCATAAATGCGTATGCAACAAGGCTGAAGGTTCAACTAAAAACTTGGTCGATGGTGTTCAAAACAGCGAACCGAATAACCAATTGAAAATCTGCGTCAATTCAGCACAAACCGATTTAATTATTGATTTATAAGCGAGTTCCGATTATGAATATGCCAGTAAAAATAGAATATTTCCGCAATCCTAAAAACCGTGAACTCACTCAATTTGAATTAGATGAGCTTGCACGTGAATTAGACGCCATTAAACAAGAAGTTTTGGATGATATTGGCGAAAAAGATGCTAAATACATCCGCCGTGTTTATTCAACCATTCGTTATAGCTCAATGGCAGGTCGTGCCTTATTGTTCGCAGGATGGTTCCCGCCAGCATGGGTTTTGGGTACAGGCTTGTTAGGCTTTGCCAAAATTATGGAAAACATGGAATTAGGTCATAATGTCATGCATGGTCAGTATGACTGGATGAATGATCCTAAATTCAATGGTGCAAGTTATGAATGGGATACGGTAGGTACTTCAGACAACTGGCGTCAAACCCATAACTTTAAACACCATACTTATACCAATATTAAAGGTATGGATGATGATATTGGCTATGGTTTGGTGCGTTTGTTCCCAGAACAGCGCTGGAGATCAGGCTATTTATTGCAACCTTTATACAGTATTCCTTTCTGCTTACTGTTCCAATGGGGTGTTGCCATTCAGAATTTAGAAATTGGTAAAATTTTGAATGGCCGTAAAAGCAAAGCCCAAGCCAAAAAAGAATGGCAACCTATGCAGAAGAAAATTGGAAAACAATTGTTTAAAGATTATGTGTTCTTTCCATTGATTGCAGGCCCTTCGGCTTTACCAGTGTTTACAGGGAACTTGGTTGCGAATGGTATTCGTAATATTTGGACATTCAGCATTATTTTCTGCGGTCACTTTACGAAGGATGTAGAAGTATTTCCAAAGTCTGTGATGCAAAACGAAAGCCGTGGTCACTGGTATATGCGTCAAATTCGTGGTTCATCGAATCTTACAGGTTCTGAAGCATTCCACATTTTGACAGGACATTTAAGCCATCAAATTGAACACCATTTATATCCAGATATTCCTGCACGTCGCTATCGTAAAATGGCGCCAAAAGTACAAGCTGTGTGTGAAAAGTATGGCTTGAACTACAACAATGCGAGCTTAGTTAAACAGTACGGCAGTGTGCTTAAACGTATTGTGAAATATGCTTTTCCATTTAAGAAATAAGTGACTTACAAATGAGTTGTTTAGTACGAATAGATTAAGTGATTGATCTTGGTTTAAAACTATACTTCTATTTTGAATTAGAGGTGATGCTGTAAAGTGTCACCTTTTTTATTGCTTTAGGTGTTGTAGTCGTTATTTTTATGCAGAATCATCAGCTATTTTATTAAGAGAAAACTCTATTTTTATTTTCTATTCTGGGTATAAAAAAGTAATCACCATAGGCGGCATCCGCTACATGTAACTTAAAAAACCCACAATTCAAATTGTGGTTTTATTATATCATTCATCAAAATCAAGCCAGTTTTTTATAAGTTACAATTTCTGGCAATGAATGATCACTACCCACCATATAAGAATAAGTCGCTAAACTCAGCATGGCATCATCTTCATCACTATTACCATACGCATAAATAGCAGCATAATTTTCTAAATCATATTGTTCTAAAATCCGTATTTTCTTTTGTTCCCGACTACAATCAGGTGTTGAATATTGCCCTGTAAATTGCTGCTTTTCAATTGCTGTTTCAGTACAAATCAAAGCGACATTTAACTGCTGACAAATATACTGTAAATAAATATCTACACTTGCAGAAACAACCACCACTTCATCTCCATTGAATTGATGCTGCTTTAATTGTTGTAATAGTTGTGGGTTAAGATCATGTATTAAATCTACTGCGTAGCGCTGTGCAAGTGCTAATATTTCAGCTGTATTTGCATCTTTAAACATAGCATTAAACAATTTAGGGCGCATGGCATGTGCAGGATAAACTTTTAAATAGTAAGCCTGAATCCAAGGCAAGATTTTAAGTCCTTGCTTAAAAATATGCCGCTTAGATAAAGCATAGAAAATAAACCCTGTAAAACTGTCTTTGCTGCACAGGGTCCCATCAAAATCAAATAGGGCTAGATTTTTATATTTTTGGCTTTTTGCATGCATGTTTTATAACGTCCATTGACTCGCGTAGCAAACCAATTGGTGTTGTAATCTCGACTCAGTTTAGGCCCTGAAATGACCACTTGCGGCATCATGGCATAAAATGGCTCTTTGCCCGTTTGCGCTTTATAGAGTTTCGTGACCGCCAAATAAGTTGCAGTGTCTTCAAATTTCTTTTCTTTTTCTTTTTTTAGGTCTGCACGAATTTGTCGTGGGGTGACTAGAATATTATGTTTGGAAAAAACAGCAATTAATTCGCGTTCTGATTCACTCTTTGCATTACGCACACCACCATCTTTAGTGTAAAGCAGCAAATCACCATCTAAATCTAATTCTGCTTCGGTTAAATCATTCAGCATACTTTGGAATGCTGCATTGCGGCTCGAATACATGCCAGAGTTATAATCAGCAAAGCGGTATAGCGGTTGATCGTAATCGGCAGGGTACATCATTAAACGATGAATCCCGTAATATAATCCGCCATATTGAGTGTATAGATCGCTGCGTAACTCTGCGATGTTACCACTTTGACGTTTATGCTCTTTGGCATAGCTAATATGCACTTGCATAGAACCTAAAGTGGTAATTGGATTAAGTTTTTCGCCAATATTTTGTCCAAACAGTTTGGCAGCACCTGTTAGTGCAGATACGTGATAATGTTTGGCCATATAGTCAAAAATTTCACGATACAATTCATCTAATTCACGTTCGGTTTTCACACGACGCATTTGGCTTAAATAGTTATCTTCAGGGCTAGGATGGTTTTTTAGTACATCCTGAAAATAGCCTGCAACCGTACCGCCAATCGCTTCGCCCAGTTTATCTTTAAATTTCTCATCCAAACGGTCTTGCACTTCTTTAACTGCTTTTTCACCCAGACCATAGACTTGAGGGTCGGCTACAAAGTTGGATTCCTGATCCACGACGGCAATGATGGTACACATATTTTCTTTGGTTTGTGGAATGCCCAATTGCTCTGAAATATCGTAAATATCTTTTGCCCAAGCACTACGCTCGCTGACCCGATTTGGAATGAGTTTGCGGATTTGTTCTGCTTCAAGGGTAGGCTCATTGTCCTTAGACCACCATGCGCTATCTCCACAGGCAGCCAAGCTTAATGATAAAGCAAGCACGCTGAAGGGTTTCATCAAAGAAGTGAATACAGTGTCTTTCATAGATAGGGAAAACTCGTTCCTAATGGATGAGCCCAAAGGGCAGATGCAGTATACTATGCCAATCGTTAAAGTTAAGAATATATATGTATATTGGTCCCTATCAACTGTCAAATAATTTGATCGTTGCCCCGATGGCAGGCGTCACAGATAGACCCTTTCGCTCACTGTGCAAGTACTTTGGTGCAGGGCATGCGGTCAGTGAAATGATGACCTCTGACAAAACTTTGCGCATGAGTAAAAAGAGTTTGTATCGTGCCAACTTTGATGGGGAACTTGCACCAATTTCTGCACAAATTGCAGGTTCAGACCCGCATGATTTGGCCGAAGCCGCACGTTATCAAGTCGCCAATGGTGCACAAATTGTTGATATCAATATGGGATGTCCTGCCAAAAAAGTCTGCAATAAGTTGGCTGGTTCGGCTTTATTGCAAGATGAAGATTTGGTGGCACGCATTTTAGATACTGTGGTTGCCGCGGTGAATGTGCCTGTGACACTGAAAACTCGCTTAGGTTTTTTGAATGGGCAGGAAAATATTTTACGGGTTGCCAAACACGCAGAACAAGCAGGCATTGCTGCATTGGCATTGCATGGGCGTACCCGTGAAGATATGTATTTAAACCGTGCACGCTATTCACTGATTAAAGAAGTGAAAAGCATGCTCAATATTCCTGTGATTGCCAATGGTGATATTGATAGTCCTGAAAAAGCCAAATATGTCTTGGACTATACAGGCGCAGATGCGATTATGATTGGACGTGCTGCGCAAGGACGTCCGTGGATTTTTCGGGAAATCGCACATTATTTAGCAACAGGTGAGCTGTTAGCAGCACCGAGCATTGCAGAAGTTCAAAAAGTATTACTTGGACATTTAGCTGAGCTGTATGAATTTTATGGTGAATATTCAGGTTGTCGTATTTCACGTAAACATATTGCTTGGTACACCAAAGGTTTACGTTCAAGTAATGAATTCCGTCAAAGTATGTATCAAGTAGAAAGTACTGCAGAACAATATAAAGTGGTTGAAGATTACTTTAATCAGCTACTTGCGCATGGTGAAATCATGAGTGATGTGCAGGTTGAAACCGTGAACTTGTTAGACACAAAGTAATCGCATGCAAATATATGCTTTAGCTTTTTTGGAACTAAATAAAAACTCAACTGTGATACACAGTTGAGTTTTCTGTACGTAAACTTAGCGTGCGTGAATCATTTCCAAAACCAACTGATTAATTAAATCTGCGGCTTCTAATTCACGTATCTGACTCACATTACTACCAGCCCAAAACGGAGCATAACCTTGCTCGCCTTGTATAACGGCTGCTGCATGCAACTGTTTTGCAAGATCATAGCTATACGGATAGGTAGGTACTGTTAAACGATCTGGCGTATCTACTTGTGTATGCCAATGATTAATTAAACCACGGGCAGGGCGTCCAGAAATGCTGTCGGTCATTTGAGTAATGTTTTGTTGAAATAAAGCTTGTCGATAAGCTGGATTGGCATTGGAACTTTTACATTGCACAAAAGCTGTACCCAGCTGTACCGCAGAAGCGCCCAATTTCAGCATTAACTGTGCTTGCTGACCATTCATAATGCCACCTGCTGCAACCACTGGCAGGGTACAATGTTCACGAATTAGTTGTACTAAATCGCTGGTTTTAATTGCACTATCAAAGGTTTGGTTAAAGATACCCCGATGTCCACCTGCCTCAATGCCTTGGGCGATAATGACATCAATTCCCGCTGCTTCAATGGCTTGAGCTTCGGCTAAGTTGGTTGCTGAAACCATAGTAATGATTCCTGCATCTTTTAAAGCCTGAATTTGATGCGCATGCGGAATCCCGAAGTGAAAACTGACGGCTTGTGGTTTAGTTTCTAGTACAAGATCTAAATATCCATCATGGTCTTTAAAACTTGGATAAATACAATTTAGTTGACTCGGTGCAGTTGCGCCATAGCGTTCAAAGATTGGCTGAAAATGTGCAATCCACGCTTGTGCAGCGACTTCATCTAGTGGACTTGATTCATGGCAAAAGAAATTGACCTGAAATGGAAAATCAGTCAGTTCTTGAGTGCGTAAAATTTGCTCACGTGCAGCATCTACCGTGTTTGCACCTAAACCGAGTGAGCCAAAACCACCTTGATTAGAAACCTCGGCTGCAAGTTCGGGAGTAGAAACGCCAGCCATTGGAGCAAGAAAAATAGGATGCTTTATATTCAGTTGTTCTAATAAGGTCATATTATTTACTCCATGTTTTTATCTACTTTGCCCAACTCTAGGTAGATTGGCAAATCATATCCGTCATTTCTTTATGAAATATTAAGATGAGCGATATCATTAAATTTGCAGATGCTTTCAGGCATAATAAGCCTGATGTATGAATTGATGAGTAAATTAATGAAGCCTTTCGTTTATGGTGGTTTGCTTGTGGTGTGTGGATTAAGTGCGTGTAGCAATCCACAGCAAACTCAAGTAAAAATTGATCCAAAGCAATATCAGGTTCAGGATGCGACTGCATTACAACAGCGTATAGATGCTTTAAATGTCAAATTGGCGCAAGACTTCAAACAATTTAAACAAGTCGAAAATATCGCATTTGCGCATCAATTCCCTTTAGATGTAAATAACTTACAAACTTTGAATCAGCATTTGGTCGCCAGTACTGCTTTAAAGCCGACTAAAATTGCTTATTGCGATATGATGAATGGTTATTTTGCTGAGTTATATCGCTTAGGACATAACAATCTAGATTTTCTTAAAGATGTAAAATTACCGCGTGCAGAGCAGGAAAATTTGGCTGAAAATTTTGCCAATGCAGAATCTTATTATGATTTTATTTTGAATCGTTACACCAGTTACCGCCAAGTACAACAGACCATGGGCTATGGTTGTAATTTAAAAGCGGCGTTATAGTTGCGGCAGGATTTAGGTTTACTAGGGTCTGTTGATATTTCATAAATGGCTTGCGCTGTAGGCTAAAACTGAGCAGATTAGGCATGAAACGCAGGGAATAACGGGTTTATTTTCAAGTTTTATAACGCAATCTGTGAAAGTTTTAGCCACATGAGCAAAAACAAAGCACTGCTTTGTTTGCTGCGCAAGGATACAAGCATATTTTTTGCTGCTATTACGTTATGTGCCAGTCATTTAGAATGAGTAAATTTCCTGTCCCATGCCTTATATCAGCTAAAAAACCTTGCGAGATATATCTCTCATGTCGCAAACATAGACGAATTGTCAACAGACCCTAATTAAATCGTGCTGAATAAAAAACTCCTGAGAACTTGCTCAGGAGTTTTTGTTTTATACAATCAAATTATTGTTGTGCTTTTTCTTTCACATTTGCAGCACCTTGTTCAACCGCACCTGCAGTCGCAGCAGTTGCATCTTTAGCAGCTTGTACAGTCGTATCAGCTGCGTTTTCTGTTGCTGTTGCAACATTGTGTGCAGCATTTTCAGTTGCTTGCGCTGCGTTATCTACCGCAGTTGCTGTAGCAGTAGCAGCTTCATGTGTTGCATCTTTGGCATCATGTGCAGCTTGAGCCGCAGCGTTTTCTAAGTGTTCACCCGTAGTTGCCCCTGTTTCTGGTGCTTTTTCTTTTGCACAACCTACAAGTGCTACAGTGGCAGCAAGACCTAAAGCAATAAGAAGTTTATTCATTATCATGTTTCCTTTTTTTACATCCACTTAAGATGGGATAATGCGAATATAACCAAAAAACAATCAATTTGAAGCTTAAAATTGTTCAAATAATGTAATGGGTTTAGATATTTTTTTGTTGTGTAGATTAGAACGATAAATTAGAGAAAAATATGCCGATGCGATTCATTTTTTCTGATAAGGTGAAATCTTGAGAATGGTTACAGTTTTTATTGTACAGTAATGCCATTCTGTAAGATTGGGATTGTAAAATGCTTAAAAAAGGGATTTATCAACATTATAAAGGGCAATTGTATCAAGTGCTGCATGTGGCTACACACAGTGAAACCCAAGAGAAATTGGTGGTTTATCAATGCTTATATGGCGATTATTCTATTTGGGCCAGACCGCTTGATATGTTCACGGAGAGTATTACTTTGGATGATGACCGTGAACAGGAACGCTTTAAATTGATTCAAGAAGTGTATTAATATTTGAAGTTATTTACCTATTTAAAACGATCCAATCTATTTTTAGATTGGATCGTTATGTGGATGCTCAAAGTTTAATAAAATCAATTATTGAATGGAAATACGGTTAAAGCTTAAATCGTATGCTAAATATTTACTCACAAAAGCTGCTTTATCACTGCGTCTTAATAAGTTGTCATAAATAAATTGTGGTACAGGATGGAATAAATCCCCAGAGCCATTTTCGTAAAATATTTTTAAATAACGTGAAGATGCACTGTATGTCCAGGATGTCACGGCAAGTGTTTTACCCATAAGCAACTCCTTTATTTTTTATATTATTTTTCACAGAATAAATCTGCTTATTTTGAACATAAGTGAAGTGCTTGCTAAAAAGTATTACAGAATTGTAACTTTTGAATATAAGTTTTTTGCGCAACCTAAACGTGCCAAAAACGACAAAACTATTATGAAGCGAAATAAAACACCACATTTAGGATGTGGTGTTTATGCTTTGCACATGAATAGTCATTCATTTAAATAAAATGATTGAAAGACTAGATTTTATAGATGACGACATTGATCTTCTTTGTCACCAGAAACACGGTTTGTGCCGCCAGTCGGTTTTACGCGGTTATCTTCACATTCTAAATTGCCATTCACGCGGTTATTTTTTACAACGATTGAGCCTGAATTATCTTTAAGTTGAATATTGCCATTTACACGGTTTGACGTGAGTTGGATGTTACGCCCATCTTCGAGTTGGATATTGCCATCAATGCGGTTGGCATGTGCATTAACCTGACTAAAGTTTCCTTTAGATTCTAAATTGCCATCAATCGTACTATTTTTAATTGCCGTATGTGAGTTGGAATGCAACATTAGGTTGCCCTTAATAGTCACATGATCAAGAACACATTGTTTATGCACTTTGACATTATCATCAATAGTTCGATTTTTAATGCTGCCATTACAGTTGAAATCAGCTAAAGCTGGCACTGAAAATGCTATTAATGTTGAAAGTAAAAATAATTTTTTCATAGAACAGCCCTCAAAAATAAATCTCACAACTGTTACCGGTACAGATTCGATTGTAGTGTTGTAATGTTTTTACATTTTCTATTCTAGAGATGAAATATGAATAAATAAGGTAGAAAAGGGTGATGTTCTGATTAAAAAAAACCACGCAAAATATGCGTGGTTTTTTTGAGTGGTTTAATCTAAAACTTAGATTTTACCTACTAGGTCGATAGATGGGGCTAAAGTTGCATCACCTTCTTTCCATTTAGCTGGGCATACTTCACCTGGGTGAGCGTGAACGTATTGAGCTGCTTTAACTTTACGAAGAAGTTCTTGAGCATCACGGCCAATACCGCCAGCATTGATTTCGATGATTTGGATTTTACCTTCTGGATCAATTACGAAAGTACCACGGTCAGCAAGACCAGCAGATTCGATTAATACTTCGAAGTTTTTAGAAAGCGTCCAAGTTGGGTCGCCAACCATTACGTATTGGATTTTTTTGATTTCTTCTGAAGAATCGTGCCAAGCTTTGTGCGTGAAGTGAGTGTCAGTAGAAACTGCATAGATTTCAACGCCTAATTTTTGGAATTCTGCGTAGTTGTCTGCAAGGTCACCAAGCTCAGTTGGGCAAACGAAAGTGAAGTCAGCAGGGTAGAAGAATACTACAGACCATTTGCCTTTAAGATCAGCTTCAGTTACTTCAATGAATTGACCGTTGTGGTATGCATTTGCTTTAAATGGTTTAACTTCAGTATTAATTAAGCTCATCATTGTCTCCATGATTAAGGTTTGTATTTCGTTGGCAATAGAGTATCTAATTTTGTTTTATTGCTGAAATGGTATTTTTACATTACTAGCATCGGAAAAACAAATGAGTATGTAAAAAGCGTACACTTTCATCACAGTATTATTGAGTCTTTATTAGGCCTCAAAATGATGATGATTGCATGACAACCTATTTTTCAGGTTCAAATACAACCCATTTCAAGCAATTGGTGAACATACATCTATATGGGGATGCTATTTTGAAATTCAAGGGGGGATTTAAAACTTTTTAAATACGCATTCTAAATCACTGTTCTTTCGCTTAAAGGCATTACAGCGTAAAATACGCGTTTGTGTTTTGGTTAGGAAGCGTATTCTGTGCAGAGTCATTTAAATGTAGACCACCTCGTTTTGGCGCGTGATCGTCATCGTTTAAATCGACTACGAAAAGGCAAAGATGCCAATCCAAAGCAATATCAGGAATTATTTGAAAAATCTAATTTAAAAGTGTTGGAGCGTGCACAGCGCATTCCCAACATTAAGTTGAATCAAGATTTACCTGTGACTCAATCTGCCGAACAGTTGATTACTGCAATTCAGCAACATCAGGTCATTATTGTGGCGGGTGAAACAGGTTCAGGGAAAACTACACAGTTACCACAAATTGCAATGTTGGCAGGTCGTGGTTTAACGGGGTTAATTGGTCATACTCAGCCACGACGTCTTGCTGCGCGTAGTGTATCGCAGCGTATTGCCGAAGAAGTTGGCGAAAAGTTAGGTGAGTCCATCAGCTTTAAAGTTCGTTTTAATGAACAGGGTTCGCAAGATTCAATTGTCCGTTTAATGACCGATGGTATTTTGTTAGCAGAGCTTGCCAATGATCGTTATTTAAATAAATACGACACCATTATTATAGATGAAGCGCATGAGCGTTCTTTAAATATTGACTTCATTATGGGCTATTTAAAGCAACTTTTGCCACGTCGCCCTGATTTAAAAGTCATCATCACTTCTGCAACTTTAGATGTGCAGCGTTTTAGTAACTATTTTAACGGCGCACCTATTTTTGAGGTCGAAGGTCGAAGCTATCCTGTCGAAGTACGTTATCGTCCAATTTCTGAATTAAGCATTGGTGGTAGTGATGATGATGAGTTTGATGACTTTGAAGAAAACTTGCCACGCGCAGTGGTGCAAGCGGTAGAAGAATGCTTTGCCGATGCACAGGAAAAAGGTCATCCTGAACATGCCGATATTCTAATTTTTGCCAGTACTGAACAGGAAATTCGGGAGCTGCAAGAAACCTTGCATAAGCATGGACCGCGTCATACTGAAATTTTACCGTTGTATGCGCGTTTGGCTTTGGCGGAACAACAAAAAATTTTTAATCCTTCAGGTGGTGGTCGTCGCATTATTATTGCCACCAACGTCGCTGAAACCGCACTCACTGTACCCAATATCCGCTATGTGATTGATAGCGGTTTTGCACGTATTTCACGTTATAACTATCGCTCACGGGTGCAGCGTTTACCGATTGAAGCAGTATCTCAGGCAGCAGCGAATCAGCGTAAAGGACGTTGTGGTCGTATTGCACCAGGCGTTTGTATTCGCCTGTATTCAGAAGAAGATTTTTTAAGTCGCCCAGAGTTTACTGAACCTGAAATTAAACGCACCAACTTGGCATCGGTCATTTTACAAATGCAAAGTTTGGGCTTGGGTACGCTCGAAGATTTTGATTTTATTGAGCCGCCAGATCATCGTTTAGTCAATGATGGTCGTAAGCTGTTGATTGAACTGGGTGCGATGATTGAGAAGGGTAAAGCCCCTCTTTTAGACGGAATGAGTAGCTCTGCGACGCAAAAGGGAGACAATCATCCGAATAATTCCACTAAATCCACCGCTAATAAAGGCGAGCTTCAAGGCAGCAGCTTAACCAAAATTGGTCAGCAAATGGCAAAAATGCCGATTGATCCAAGACTGGCACGTATGATTTTAGGCGGTGCGCATTTTGGGGTGTTAAATGAAGTCCTGATTATTGTAGCGGCATTGGCGGTACAAGACCCGCGTGAACGTCCTGCAGACAAACAAATGCAAGCCGATCAAAAACATGCTTTGTTCCGTGAAGCAGATTCTGACTTTTTATTCTATTTAAAATTGTGGGAAACTTTACACGAAAACCGTGATGGCATGAGTGAAAACAAACGTCGTACTTTTGCCCGTCAGCATTTTTTAAGTTGGTTGCGTTTACGTGAATGGAAGAAAACTCATGAACAATTGGTGGATTTGGCGCGTGGCTTAAAACTGTCGTTTAATGAGAAAAAAGCCAGTTATGAAAATCTGCATCGGGCGTTATTAACAGGGTTGCTTTCTTTTATTGCCAATAAAACCGATGAGCGCAATGTGTTTATGGCAGTACGCCAACAAAAAGCACGAATTTTCCCTGCATCGACTTTGCATAAAACCAATACACCGTGGGTCATGGCATTTGAGATGGTAGAAACTTCGCAAGTGTATCTACGCACCTTGGCAAAAATTGAACCTGAATGGATTTTATTGGCTGCACGTGATTTGCTGAAGCATCACTATTTTGAACCACATTGGTCTAAAAAAGCAGGCGTGGTGAATGCCTATGATCAAATTTCGCTGTTTGGTCTAATTATCGAGCCGAAACGTCCTGTCAATTACGAAAAGGTCGATCAGGAAGCCGCCCATGAAATATTCTTACGTGATGCTTTAACCACAGGCAACTTGGGCATTACCCCACCATTTTTAAAACACAACCTGCTTAAACTGGAAGAAGTGGAACGGGTTGAAGATAAATTACGTCGTCGTGATTTAGTTGTTGATGAAGAAACTATTTATCAATTTTATGCCGCCAAAGTACCTGCAGAAGTTGCAAGCCGTCGTTCCTTTGAAGATTGGCGTGCCACAGTAGAGCCGCAAAATCCACGTTATTTATTTGTGGAAGATGATGCACTTTGGCTGAATGATCGTCCGACCACGCAGCAATTTCCTGACTATTTGCGTAATGGTGAGCTGCGCTTGGCGGCCAGTTACCGTTTTGACCCCAGCCATGATGAAGATGGCGCAACCGTTAAAATTCCAGTGCAAGCGTTGGCACAGGTCGATGAAAATATCTGGTCGTGGGGTGTTCTGGGTTGGCGTGAAAATTTAATTGAAGCCTTGCTCAAGACTTTGCCTAAAGATAAGCGTCGTCATTTGGTGCCTATTCCAGACACAGCTCGAAAGTTGCTACAACGTGTTGATGCGGTAAATTTACGCGAGCACATTTTTAGCTTTTTGGCATTTCAATTACGTGCTGAACACATCACCGAAAAAGACTTTAGCTTTGAGCGGGTAGATGCGTATTTATTGCCGTTCATTAAAGTGCTAGATGAAAAAGGGCGGGTGATTGAGCAAGGTCGTGATTTATCTGAATTAAAAGCGCGTTGCCATACCGAAACGCATAGTCCTGTAAAGCAGGTGCACGGAGAATTTCAAACTTTTCCTGAACGATTTGTATTTGAAGCTTCGCAAAAAGTTACGGGCGTAGTGGTTAAGCAATATCAGGCGTTGGTACCAAGCAAAACATTTGCAGAGCTTTTACCAAAAGATGAATCGGGTGTGGTGATTCAAACCTTTAATGATCAGAGTGAGGCGATTCGTCAGCACCGTGAAGGCGTGATTCGTTTGCTATATGTGCAATTGGGTGATTTATCACGCCAATTGAAAAAACAAATTGATAAACCCTTGGCTTTGGCGTATTCGCCTTTGGGTGATAAAGCTCAACTTGAGCAAATGTTGATCTATGCAACATTGCAAAGCATTATTGGTGACTTACCAGTCAACTTGGAAGAGTTTCAAAAGTTGCAGCTTGAGGTAAAAAAGACTTTCCTCAGTCATGGTCAAACCACGCTGCGTATCTTTAATGAAATTTATATTGCTTGGCAAGACATCCGCCGTCAGCTCCTTATGCTAGATGAAGCCGTGTTTGCCAAAAATATGGATGATATTGAAGATCAGCTGGACTTAATGCATCTGGCAGACTTTGTGTATAGCAAGCCTGTAGAGGTGTGGAGCGAATATCCGCGCTATTTGAAAGCGTTGTTATTACGTTTAGACCGCTTACCCAACAACTTGCAAAGAGACGATGCTGCCATCGCCCAAATTGACCCTTGGATGGACAAATTGTTTAAACACAAACAAGATGCCCGACTCAAGGAATTGTACTTTATGGTGGAAGAATTACGCATATCGCTGTTCTCTCAACCCATGAAAACCAAAATGCCAATTTCTGCAACTCGGCTGCAAAAAGTATGGGAAAAGCTCGGAATCAGTTAAGATATTAGTAATTTCTAGAAGGAGTTTTACATGGGCATTCGCATTACAGGTACTGGTCTTTATCACCCAGAAGATGTTATTACCAATGAAGAGTTGGTCGAAAGTTTAAATGCTTATGTGGAACAGTATAATCAGCTCAATGCTGACAAAATTGCAGCAGATGAGCTTGAAGAACGTCGTGGCTCAAGTGCTGACTTTATCGAAAAAGCCTCTGGGGTAAAACGCCGTTACGTGTCAGAAAAAACAGGTATTCTGGACATTAACCGTTTACGTCCAAATTTGCGTGAACGCGGGGATGATGAAATTTCGCTACAAGCAGAATGGGGTGTAATTGCTGCAAAACAAGCCATGCAAAATGCAGGCGTGACCGCAGAAGATATTGATGTGGTGATTTTGTCTTGCTCAAACTTGCAGCGTGCTTATCCTGCGGTGGCGATTGAAATTCAAACTGCACTTGGTATTCAAGGTTATGCCTATGACATGAACGTGGCATGTTCTGCTGCGACTTTCGGCATTAAGCAAGCGCATGATGCGATTAAAGCAGGTGCGCGCCGCGTACTGTTGGTGAATGTCGAAATTACCTCAGGTCATAACGATTTCCGTTCACGTGACTGCCACTTTATTTTTGGTGATGTAGCAACCGCTTCAATTTTGGAAGACACTGAAACCAAAGCAGGTTTTGAAATTTTGGACATGAACCTGTTTACTCAGTTCTCGAATAATATCCGTAATAATTTCGGTTTTTTAAACTTAAGTGAAAATGCAGATATTGACGATAAACGCTTCCATCAAGATGGTCGCAAAGTCTTTAAAGAAGTTTGCCCCTTAGTTGCCAAAATGATTACTGCGCAATTAGAAAAGAATCAGATTGCGCCAACCGAGGTGAAGCGTTTCTGGTTGCACCAAGCCAATGCCAGCATGAACGAACTCATTTTGAAATTGGTGGTTGGTAAAGAAGCAGCACAACCAGGTTTAGTACCTATTATTTTAGATGAGTTTGCCAATACTTCTTCGGCAGGGGTAATTATCGCTTTACACCGTACTGCACACGAAGTCGAAAACGGTGAATATGGTGTCTTGTGTTCATTTGGCGCAGGCTATTCAGTTGGCGCGATTTTGGTACAAAAACGTGATGCTGCATAAGCTTTGCCAAACCGTATAAGATCAGCAAACGCCTAAGTACAGGTATCAAAAAGTTCCTTCTCCTTCGGGAGAAGGCTTGGATCATCCGCGATATTCTCTTCACACAGACACATACAGAATAAAAACATCGAAAAACTTTATGAAAAATAATGCTTAGGTTAAGATGGAGCATCTTTTAATAGACCTATTTTGAAAACCTATGCAACCATTTGTTCTATATAACTCAGAGCAACGAAAAAAAGTTAAATTTGTTCCGCGTAAAGAAGGACATATCGACATGTATGTCTGTGGCATGACGGTTTATGATTACTGTCATATCGGGCATGCGCGGGTTATGGTTGCATTTGACTACATCATTCGCTTTTTGCGCAGTCAAGGTTGGAATGTGAAATATGTCCGCAACATTACCGACATTGACGACAAAATTATTAAACGTGCCAATGAAAATGGCGAGAGCATTCAAGCTTTAACAGATCGTTTTATTCAAGCCATGAATGAAGATGCGGCAAACTTAGGCTGTGTTGAACCTGATGCTGCACCACGTGCCACTGAATATATTGATCAAATGCAAAATATGATTGGTAATTTGGTCAATAAAGGCACAGCTTATCCTGCAAGTAATGGCGATGTTTATTTTCAGGTTGAAAAATTTGACAAATATGGCCGTCTTTCAGGTCGCAAGCTAGAAGACATGCAGGCGGGCGCGTCTGAGCGTGTTGATGTTGAAGTCGACAAAAAGCATCCATTTGACTTTGTTTTGTGGAAACATGCCAAAGAAAATGAACCATCTTGGGCTTCGCCGTGGGGCAATGGACGTCCGGGTTGGCACATTGAATGTTCTGCGATGTCGACTTGCTGCTTAGGTAATCATTTTGATATTCATGGTGGTGGTTCAGACTTAATGTTCCCACACCATGAAAATGAAATTGCCCAGTCTGAAGCATCAACAGGTGAGCAGTATGTAAATTACTGGATGCACGTTGGCTTTATTAATGTCGATGGCGAAAAAATGTCGAAGTCATTGGGTAACTTCTTCACCATTCGTGATGTGATGGAAAAATTCCATCCTGAAGTGATCCGCTACTTTATTGTGTCATCGCATTATCGTAGCCCTGTAAACTTCTCCGATGTAGCACTCAAAGAAGCCAAAACCGCATTATCACGTTTCTATCACTCATTTAAAGCTTATCAACAAGCGTACGGTACGCAAACAGTTGAGCAGTTAGATGAGGCTTTGGTGGAACGTTTTAATGCCGCAATGCGAGACGACTTTAATACAGCCGAAGCAATTGCAGTTCTGTTTGAAGTGAATAAAGAGCTGAACCGTTCAGTAAAAGAGCAGCAGGCAGATCAGGCGGCGGTGTACTATTCGACTTTGCGTCATTTGACCAATATTTTAGGTTTGGTGCAGCATGATGTCGATGAATTCCTGAAGTCTGATATTGGTCAGGACGCTTTAGGTTTATCTGAACAAGCCATTGCAGACTTCATTCAGCAACGTCAGGATGCCAAAAAAGCCAAAGATTTCGCCCGTGCTGATGAAATTCGTCAGTCTTTGCTCGATCAAGGTGTGGTCTTGGAAGATACCCGTCAAGGTACAGTATGGCGTCGTGCTGATTAATTGAGCACTTGGGAGCATAGAGAGTTGACAGTTGTATGAAATTCTCTATAATTCACTTCCATATTGCGGGAATAGCTCAGTTGGTAGAGCACAACCTTGCCAAGGTTGGGGTCGCGAGTTCGAGTCTCGTTTCCCGCTCCAAAATTTTAAAAAACGCTTATCGAAAGATAAGCGTTTTTTTATGGCTGTTTGTTACAGCTTGCTTGCAGTCAGCTTTATAGATGGGTTTGATCCATAATTTTTAGAGCATTTTCGTTGAAATATGCTTCTGAGCTAGTTCTATCTTTAGCTTTATCTGCAACTTTGAATCAATAAAATAAATAGCCTAAGCTCAAATATGATTGTTTTTCATTTGAAACTCGAGTCAAAAAGCGAGTTAATTAAAACAGCATACAAAAATGCGTTAAAACAAAAAACACACGCAGAATCAAAGTGTAGAATTGCATAGATATGCTAAAATTGCGAAAATTAAATGTGCTTCAATAAATCGCTTTTATTGAGGTGTAGAAAATACTCAATTTAAGTTGAACGTTGAATGCCAAACATGTCAAATACCATGGATTTCCAATCTGTAGCCTTAGACACTTTAAGAATAGAAGAACAAGCATTACAAGTCTTGGCGACGCAAATTGATCAGCGTTTTAGCCGTGCCTGCGAAATCATGTTGCATTGCAAAGGGCGTGTTGTGGTCACAGGTATGGGAAAATCAGGTCATATTGGTCGTAAAATGGCTGCGACGTTTGCCTCTACAGGCACGCCGTCTTTCTTTATGCACCCGGGTGAAGCAGGGCATGGTGATTTGGGAATGTTGGTACGGGGTGATGTTTTAATTGCTATTTCCAACTCCGGCAAAAGTGATGAAATTATGATGTTGATGCCACTCATCAAACATCTGGAAGTTCCTCTAATCACAATTAGCGGTGATGATCGCGGGCCGATGCCACAAAATGCTGATGTCGCTTTAACATTAGGCAATATTCAGGAAGCTTGTCCACTTGGTTTAGCACCAACCTCAAGTACGACTGCAACCTTGGCATTAGGTGATGCATTGGCTGTAGCGTTACTTGATGCACGTGGTTTTACTGCCGATGATTTTGCTCGTTCACATCCTGCAGGCGCTTTGGGTAAGCGCCTGTTATTGCATGTGAAACATTTGATGCATACCGGTACAGAATTACCTAAAGTTGCACCAGATACACCAATGAACAAAGTGTTATACGAAATTTCAAACAAACGTCTAGGTTTAACCACAATTGTCGATGAAAATGACGTCTTGTTAGGCATTTTCACCGATGGTGATTTACGACGTTTAATTGATAAACAACAGGGCTTTGATGTGAATTTACAAGTTGGGCAAGTGATGACTCAACATCCTGCAACGATTTCACAAGAAGCACGTGCAGTTGAAGCTTTAGAGCAATTACGTGACCGTAAAATCAATCAGTTTGTGGTGGTGGATGATGCCAATAAAGTCATTGGTGTGATCAGTATGCATGACTTGATTCAAGCAGGGGTAAACTAAACAATGGCATCTTATATTTTATTAGAGCAAGCGCGTCATATTGAAGCTTTGGTTTTAGATGTCGATGGAATTCTAAGTGATGGTTTTGTCACCTTAACCAACAGCGGTGATGAAATTAAATCATTCGATATTCGTGATGGTTTAGGTATGAAACTGGTGCAACAAGCAGGTGTTAAAGTCATTATCATCACGGGTCGTAAAAGTAATATTGTAGAAAAACGCATGTCCGATTTAGGTGTAGATTTGGTCTACCAAGGACGTGAAGATAAAGGCACTGCATTGCAGGAAGCCTGTGCCAAGTTAGGTTTATCACCTGCAGATTGTCTCTATATGGGCGATGACTGGCCTGATCTTTCAGCGTTTTCGATTGCAGGGATGAAAGTCACAGTGCCAAATGGACATATTGAAGTGCGTCGTCGTGCCGATTTAGTTACACAGGCCATGGGTGGGCGCGGTGCGGTACGTGAAATCTGCGATATGATTTTAACCGCCAAAGGTGTGTACCAAAGCTTACTTGAAAAATATCTCAGCATCCCTCATTAATTAAGTCATACATTCAAAGGTTTGAGTTACAGCCCCACTTATGGATACTAAAGTTTTATACGTTACTGCGATTGCAATTGCAGCTGTAAGTGGTGGTTATTACTATTACAGCGGTAAAGGCAAAAAACTGGAAACTGACGCTGCTCGCTCTATGACTTATAGTGCAGAGCAAATTCATCTGACCCAAACAGATGAGCAGGGCAATTTATATGTGCGTGCGCAAATTGACCGTTTAGAGCAAGACATGCAGCAAAAAACCTCTAAGCTGGAAAATTTGAATGCCTCTATGTATAAAGCGGGCGCGGTGGATGCCACTTTTTTTGCTAAACAGGCACAAGGTTTTAATGACAATGAAAAGGTTGTGTTGTCAGATCAAGTGCTAGCAACCAAGTTACTCGCTCAAGGCAAACTGACGCTTGAAACAGTCGAGTTGAATGTGTTTCCTAAAACACGTGAAATCAGTACCGAAAAACAAGTGACTGTACAATCTCCACAGGCTGATTTTATCAGTCAGGGCTTAAAAGCCAATTTAAATGACGGGCAATACGAATTTTTTAATATTCGAGGAAAGTATGAACCATAAATCTAAGCTTACAGCTCCTAAAGCGTTGATAAAACAAGCAGCACTTGTGGGCTTGGCGGTGCTTTCATCGGCAGGTGCATGGGCAATTCCGTCAGACCGCAGTCAGCCTATTACTTTATTGGCAGACCGTGCGACCTTTAGTGAACGTACTGGCGTCACCACTTATACAGGCAATGTGGTGATTGAACAGGGCACCATGAAACTGCAGGCAGATTCGATTGTTGCTAATCTGAACAGCAAAAAAGAAATTAGTGTCATTACGGCAACGGGCAGACCTGCGCAATTCCAGCAAAAGACTGATCCAGCCAAAGGGCTTGCCAAAGGTCAGGCGCAAAAGATTGTTTACAATGCTGAAACAGGCATTATCACCTTAACGGGTGGCGCACTTTTAGAGCAAGATGGAGCCAGTATTCGTGGTAATACCTTGCGTTATAGTATGAACAAAGGCGATGTTGAAGCGATTGGTACACCGAACAAAACTGGTTCTGAAGCGGGTCGTGTAAAAATTGTGATTCCACCATCAAGTTCAAAATCATTCCCGGGAGCGCGTGATTAATGGATCAAACGAGCGCAGCACAGGACAGCGTCCAGCACGGTCAGCAGACTTTGTGTATTAAGCATTTAGCCAAAAACTATAATAAGCGCTGGGTGGTTAAAGACGTTTCATTTGAAATGAAAAGTGGTGAAATTGTCGGGTTACTTGGGCCGAACGGTGCGGGTAAAACCACCAGTTTCTACATGGTTGTGGGTTTGGTGCGTATGGATAAAGGCGAAATCCATTTAGATCAACTGGATTTATCTGACCTTGCCATGCATGAACGTGCGCGTAAGGGGATTGGTTATTTACCGCAAGAAGCCTCTATTTTCAGAAAGCTGACCATCGCTGAAAATATTATGGCTATTTTAGAAACCCGCAAAGATTTAAATAAACAGCAACGTCAGCAGCGTTTATCAGAATTGCTGGCAGATTTTAAAATCACGCATATTAAAGATTCATTAGGGATGAGTGTGTCGGGTGGCGAACGCCGTCGTGCAGAAATTGCCCGTGCTTTGGCAGCAGACCCTAAATTTATGTTGTTAGATGAGCCTTTTGCAGGGGTCGATCCTATTTCTGTCGGTGATATTAAAGATATCATTCGTACCTTAAAAGATCGTGACATTGGCGTATTAATTACCGACCATAACGTCCGTGATACTTTAGCCATTTGTGAACGTGCTTATATTGTTAGCGAAGGTTCAGTCATTGCAGAGGGTACACCGCAAGAAATTCTGGAAAATGAAATTGTGCGTGAAGTTTATTTGGGTGAAGACTTTTTTGTTTAAAGCTTGAATGTTCTAACCGTTATTGGTTTTCGTATGCTTACTGCATAAGTTGTAGAACAGAAAGTCGTGTAAACATTATTTAACCTTCTATACCTTTGAGGATAGAAGGTTTTTTCATGGTGGTTATCAGTCCAAATAAGCTATAACTCTAAATACGTTAGAGCGCTAAACACGTTATAATTATCAAGTTTTTATTTAACTGGTTGATTGATCTGGAGTGTTATGCCATTTACCATTGCTGCGCCCATCACTTTTGAAGAAGAAATTAAAAAAAGTCGATTTCAGGCAATTGCTGTGCCTGTAGATAATGAGCAAGCGGTAAAAACTTTTTTGGAACAGCAGCGTGATTCATCTACCACACATCAATGTTGGGCATGGAAAATCGGGCATCAATTACGTTTTAATGATGATGGCGAACCTTCAGGTACGGCAGGACGTCCTATTTTAGCCACGATTGAAGGCAATGAGTTGACTAATGTTTTGGTGTTGGTGAATCGTTGGTACGGCGGCATTAAATTGGGCACAGGCGGCTTGGTACGTGCCTATGGGGGATGTGCAGGGCAATGTTTGGCTCTAGCAGAAAAAATAGAACTGATTGAAAAAAAGACCGTGCAATTTTCCTGTCATTTTAATGAGTGGGCAATTTTACAATACGAGCTAAATAGTCAGCAGATTGAGTACAGCGAAGACTACACCGCCGAAGGCGTGTTGGTAAAGGCATTCATGCAAGTCGATCAAATAGACCCTTTAAAACTAAAATTACAAGATATTAGCCGTGGGCGTGAACAACTCAAAATCCTTGAGGATGATCAAGATGACTGAAGCAAATTCACCTGATCCATTATCGAAGTACCGTGAGCAGCATAAACACCGTTTAAACTACATGCCGTGGTTATATTGGTCATTAAAACCTAAACATCGTGTATGGGCAGAAGCTTGGCAGCAGGAATATCAAGCTTATTTAATGGCAATGGAAACGGTGGAGATTGGCAAAAACTGTTTTATTTCCCCTTTGGCACATATTTTTGCAGAGCCGGGGCGTAAAATCAGTATTGGCGATAATACCTTTATTGCAGCCGATTGTACTTTGCATGGCCCTTTAGAAATTGGCAATGAAGTCGCGATTAATCACCACTGTATTTTAGATGGTGGCAGAGTTGGAATTAAGCTTCATGATCAGGTGCGTATCGCAGCATATTGTCATTTATATGCATTTGATCATGGCATGGCTTTGGATCAGCCCATTTATCAGCAAGCGGTGCGTTCACAGGGCATTGAAGTTGGTAAGGATGTTTGGTTAGGTGCGCATGTTGGTGTTAAAGATGGGGTGAAGATTGCGGCACATGCAGTCGTTGGTATGAATAGCATGGTCACCAAAGATGTTCAGGAGCGGGAAATTGTGGTAGGAAACCCTGCAAAATTGATTCGTTATCGTGAGTAAATACGATGCAGCAAGGCTAAATCTTTAAACTTCATTACATTTTTTCATGTCCCTGCAACACGAGTTGTGTTAAGTTAAAAATAACAACTAAAAAATAGCCTGCAAAAGGCAGTAAGAGAGGCAATAATGAAACGTGTAATTGCTTGTATTGATTCTTCGCCTTGTATTAATGCGCTTGCTGAAGCTGCTGCGTGGATTGCAACACAAACTCAACGTGAATTGGTGTTATTACAAGTTTTGGATTATTACCCCGCCAGTTATCATTTGGGGGAAATTAGTGGCGTGATTGGTTTTGAAAGTAATGCGATGTTACTCAAAGAATTAGCTGAGTTGGAACAAAAACAAAGTGAATTAGCACTCGACTATAGCAACAATTTATTGCAGCACATTTCCAATATGATTCAGGAAAAATATGAAATTGTACCTACTCAAATTCAAGAAAAAGGCGATTTTCTAGAACAAAGCTTCAGTGTGTTGAATGAAGACGATATTGTGGTGATTGGACGCGTGGGCGAAAAATCTGCTGAACGCAATAAGGCTTTAGGGAGTAATGTCGAAAACTTTATTCGTGGTGCAAATTGTACCGTGATGACTGTGGGAGAGCATTTTAAAGCACCAACCCGCTTTATTTTTGCTTATGAATATTCCCCAACTTGCATCAAAATGATGAAGCGAATTGCACAAAGTGATTTGCTTAAATTACTGCAATGTCATTTGCTTTATGTGGGCGATCATCCTGAAGTTTTAAATGAACCTGCAGATTTTTTAACAGCAGCGGGTTTAGATGTGGTGGTTGAATATCGTTATGGTGATGTAGCTGAAAATATTTTAGATTATCAACGTGAACATGGTATCCAGTTGATTGTACTAGGGGCATTTAGCCACAGTAAAATTCATCAATTTTTCTTGGGAAGCATTACCACCAATATTTTCCGTAACTCAACTGTTCCTTTGTTGGTGGCAAAGTAAAAATCGTAAATGATTCAAAAAAGATCATTTCAAAAGATTGTTTAGTTGAACTGATGTAAATGCTTGCTGACTGTCCATGGTTATCCGCATAATTTGTGGATAACTGTATGGACAGTATATGTAACATTATAATATATAATGTAAAATTGCTTTAGGTTGTTTTTTAACCTTGTGTGGACTTTACTTTACAATCGCTAAAGCAAAGCCATCATGTCCTTTGCTGCCTACAGTTTGTAATGCTGTGCACGATAAAATTCGCGAATGATTTTGCATGGCTTTGAACATGTCACGAATCCCTTCAATGCTTGGTTTGTGATTGTCAGGATTTAAAATTTCCCCTGCACGAATTACATTGTCTAAAAAGATAATTGTACCTGAGCGTGAAAGTTTAAGACTCAGTTCCAAATATTCAGGATAGCTTTGTTTGTCGGCATCAATAAAAATAAAATCAAAAGCTTCAGTATCTTCTGGCAGAGCTTTTAGAATTTCTGCAGCACGACCAACTTTTAATTCAACCTTTTGTTTTAATTGAGCGCGGTCAATATTTTCCTGTCCCAAAGCTGCATGGGTATCACGTCCTTCAATCGTGAGTATATAACCATCTTCAGGCAGCGCACGTGCTAGCCACATTGTGCTATAAGCTGCGAATGTGCCCAATTCCAACACACGTTTGCATTGATTCATTTGAATGAGCATTTGTAGCAACATGCCCTGATTTGCCGCAACTGCAAGGTGATCTGGAAAACCTTTGGCATCGGTATTTTCTAAAGTTTGCGTCAAAACTGGGTCTTCGGGAATTAAATGTGATTCGATATAGTGATCGATATCCGTCCACATTTGTTGCATAGCGTGCTCACCTTTGTTGCGATGTGTGCATTGTAAACTTTTCTGCTCAGAGTGCAATTTATTCGCGGAATGGAGCAGGTGATAATCTATTTCGCAATAAAAAAAGAGGTCAATTTGACCTCTTTAGGATTTAATTCTAAACAACACTGAATTAGAAATTACACATAGATGAATGGCGGCTTAAATCTGGCCCCCAAGTTCGATAACCTTGTGTATCAATATGAATTTGTCCTGAAGCGTATAAGCCTAAGCCCATGTTTAAACTTTGACCATATTGCTGCCAGAACTGACACAGTCTGTATTTGGTACTTTCAATATAGG
Source organism: Acinetobacter sp. YH12252 (assembly GCF_013417365.1). Classification (NCBI taxonomy): domain Bacteria; kingdom Pseudomonadati; phylum Pseudomonadota; class Gammaproteobacteria; order Moraxellales; family Moraxellaceae; genus Acinetobacter; species Acinetobacter sp. YH12252. Next base: position 192,261 of record NZ_VPEA01000003.1, on the reverse strand, counting down.
CATAGTCTTCGGCATTCGGGAATTGTGGCCCAATTCTAAAATCAATGGCTGAGTTAAATAAGTGACGCGATGAGTTCGCACCACCTGCACATTGATTCAGTGGTAAATCTCGATAGACAGAAGTGACTTCAAAATCAGTTAAGACTTTAGAGGCGACCAAATATTTAAATACACGCAAGGTAGGCACCTGATTTTGCCACAATTCACGACTTGGAATCATAAATTGCGAACGTCCACAGCGTTGCCAGTCACGTGCGGTACGCATTAATTCAAAACTTGGAATAATATTGCCAACACCGTTGTGTTCCAAGAAGCGTTCATATTCACGAACTTGGCGTAAATTGTCACTCACTGCCACCCATGCATTATACGAATAAGGCACAATTTTAGGTGCTACCTGACGCTCATAGGTGATTTTTTCTTGAGGAATGAAAATTCGTTTTCCATCGGGCGTGGTGATCGTTGTTGTTCTGTTTGGGGTTGAACTACAGGCAACCAAGATAACGGGAACAATGCTGAACGAAAACAGCGCCTTGAAAAATTTCTTCATTAGGCAAATCAGATATTTATTTAAAGTGGCAGTATTCTAATCGAAAATGCTGGTTAAAATTTGAAAATATTGCAATCAAATGTGTGTTTTAGGTATAAAAAAAGATCAGCACAGGACTGATCTTTTTCACAACAAGACGAACTTACTTTTCTAAGTATTGTAATTTGTCTGGTTTTCCATTCCATTCTTCACGATCAGCAGGTTGATCGCCAATTTGTGTAATGTTTGGCCAAGTCTGTGAAAGTTCAGCATTTAGCTCGATAAACACTTCCTGACCTTCTGGTAATTCATCTTCAGAGAAAATAGCGTTGGCAGGACACTCTGGTTCACATAATGCACAGTCGATACATTCGTCTGGATTAATGACAAGGAAGTTCGGACCCTCGTAGAAGCAGTCTACAGGACAAACTTCAACGCAGTCTTGATATTTACATTTAATACAGTTTTCAGTGACAACAAATGTCATGGCGACAGCTACCTAAAAATATGGTTCTAATTCAGAATAGTCTATTTTAGGCAAAAATCACTACAACTAACAATCGCTTTTACTGATATTTGATATAGACAGTGCTGCTAAATTTGATAAAAGGGGGATAAAATCATCAAAAAAACTTATAAATGACAAAGACTCTCAATTGAGAGTCTTTGTTTAGCTCAAATATTTTAGAAATAACAGCGGCTAAGCGTTCAATTGTTCCTTTAAAGCATACAATTGTTCCAGCGCTTGTCGTGGCGTTAAATTATCGACATCTATACTGCGTAATAAATCTAAAGCAGGTGATGGTTTTTCTACCTCTATTACACGTTCAATCATTTCTGGTTCAGCTGAGCTTGTTGCTGGTGCAAATAGGTCATCTTGAACGGCTAAATTGACATTTTTGTGCTGCTGTTTTTCTAAAATTCTTAAACGGTTTTGCGCTTCTTTAATCACATTGGCTGGAATGCCTGCCAATTTTGCCACTTGCAAACCGTGACTTTGGCTTGCAGGACCTTGTTGAACTTTGTGCAAGAGAATCAGGTTGCCATTCATTTCTTTGGCGGTTACGTGGTAGTTATCCACCCCAGATTCTTTGCTTAATTCGGTCAATTCAAAATAATGCGTTGCAAATAGGCATAAACATTTGATGCGTTTGCTTAAATCCAACACACATGCCCATGCCAAAGATAAGCCATCGTAGGTACTGGTTCCGCGACCAACTTCATCCATCAGCACCAAAGACTGTGAGGTTGCATGGTGTAAAATTTGTGAAGTCTCAGTCATTTCGACCATAAAGGTCGATTTACCTGTCGATAAATCATCGGCAGAACCAATACGGGTAAACACGCGATCAATAGGACCTAATACGGCTGTTTGGGCAGGCACATAACTACCACAATAGCCAAGTAGGGCAATGAGTGCGGTTTGACGCATATACGTTGATTTACCGCCCATATTCGGGCCAGTAATAATTGCCAAACGATGATTGTAGTCGAGTAAAGTATCATTCGGTGTAAAGGCGGTTTTACTCAAGGCCTCAACAACAGGATGACGTCCTGCAGTAATTTTAATTCCAATTTCAGGGCTATATTCAGGGCGTGCCCAATTGCGTAAACGTGCTTGATGGGCAAAGTTTGCCAATAGATCAATTTGTGCAATCGCGCTGCTCATCATTTGTAATTGAGCAATGTCTTGGCGTAATTCATCCAATAGCATTTCAAATAGCATCTTTTCACGGGCTAAAGCACGGGACTCGCTAGACAGGACTTTATCTTCAAAACTTTTTAGCTCTGGGGTGATGTAGCGTTCTGCATTTTTTAAAGTTTGACGACGGATATAGTGTTCAGGTGCTTGCTCGGCTTGGGCGCGAGTGAGTTCAATGTAGTAACCACTGACACGGTTGTAGCCAATTTTTAACGTTGGGATACCGCTTTCTTGGCGCTCTTTGACTTCTAAATCAATCAGGAATTGCCCCGCATGATCACGGATTTTGCGTAGTTCATCGAGTTCACTGTCAAAACCCTCTGCAATGACATTGCCATCACGCAATAGTACAGGTGGGTTTTCTACAATTGCCTGCATCAGCCGTTGATGCAGTCCATGAAAATCGCCCAGTTCTTCATTCAGGTTTTGAATGAGTGCGGATTGTTGTGCAGAAACAATGGGCTGTAAGGCATGACGCAAATAGGGAATTTGCGCACAGGCCTGACGTAGTTGTACCAAATCACGTGGGCGTGCGCTACCGAGTGCGACACGACTCAGCACACGTTCAATATCACTAATTTCTTTCAGTACCAAACGCACAGGCGACTCATGGTAACCTTGTATTAAGGCTTGAATTGCATCCAGTCTTGCATCTAACAATGCCGTGTCACGCAAAGGTTGCATCAAGGTACGACTCAGTAAACGGCTACCCATGGCAGTTTGGCAATCGTTAATCAGTTGGAATAAAGAAGTGCCGTGTTCAAATAATGGTTCAACCAATTCCAAATTACGTCGGGTCACAGGATCAAGTGCAATAAAATTGCTGCTTTGTTCTAATTGAATACTGCGAATATGTGGTAAAGCCGTTTTTTGGGTTTCTTTGGCGTAGTGTATTAACGCTGCCGCTGCTGCTTTGGCTAAGGGCAAATGATCAATACCAAAACCTGAAAGTGTCGATACAGCAAACTGATCACAAAGCGTTTTTTGCGCATTGTTTAGGTTGAAATCGACATTTGGGCGTTTGGTCACAGGGCAGTCAAGTTGCTTTTTAACCTGTTCAATAATATTCGGATCGACAATATCTTCATCGACCACAATTTCGCTTGGCATTAAACGAGAAAGTTCAATCGCGAGTTGTTCAGGCAAATAATCCATTTGCTGAACTTTAAAAATCCCTGCACTTAAATCCAGCAACGCGATACCAATTTGGTTTTGCTGTAAGCATAAAGAGACCAAGTTGGAAGATTGATGACTGTTGAGCAGGGCATCATCGGTGAGCGTACCAGGGGTGATAATCCGTACCACTCCACGCTCTACAGGACCTTTGCCTGTTACCTCGCCAATTTGCTCACAAATTACCACGGTTTCGCCTTTTTTAACCAAGCGAGCGAGATAACCTTCAGCAGCATGATATGGCACGCCCGCCATTGGAATAGGTTTGCCACTAGTTTTACCACGGTGGGTGAGGGTAATGCCTAAAAGTTTGGCAGCTTTGTGTGCATCATCAAAAAATAATTCGTAGAAATCGCCCATGCGATAGAACATTAAAGAATGTGGATGTTCCATCTTCACCCGTAAGTATTGCTGCATCATTGGAGTGTGTGAAGATAGATCAGCCATGATTTCTGTCATGTTCATGCAGTTGAAGTCCTTTAATTTGAAGCGTAATTTAAGTGTAAGTATGTGACTAGCTTATTTTACGCCATCTTAGTCAAATTAGTGAACCTGCATGTCATTGTTGCTCGCTCTCTAACGAGTCGAACATCGAGCGGTTTAAGCTTTTAAATGGATAATATTCAATTGATCGGGTGTGTTAGTGAGCACACAGCCATAAAAAATATCGCCCATAAAATCTAAACCCACAGTTTCAAAAATGATATCGCATAGCTCAAAGAGCTTAGCTGTTGAAAATGTATGATTTGCGAAGTTAAAAGTGAAAATTATTGTGTCATTTGGCTGAATTTTACTGAGTTTTTCGTGTAATTCATCGTTATAAAAAGCATCGAAATTTGATTGTTTTCTATGGATTCATTTAGAAAGTAGTGCATGTTGTAACATTATGCTTTGCATGGTCTTATTTCTAGCTAAAAGCCGTACTTTGGAAAAACTTCATCACAATCAAAGTAAAAAAAGCCATCATCTTTTCAGATCATGGCAAGCTATTATTCAAACTCAAGCTATGTAGAATTTAAAAATTCAAACTATATGACACGCCCAAAATATTTTGGCTCATGCTTAAATTGGCTTCGCCACCACCAAAATCAGCGGGGATAGAGTTGTTACCTTGCACTGTTTCTTTGAGTGCGTGTGTATAAGCCACACTTACATTTTGTTGATCATCGAGTTGCCAAGTTGCACCAACACTTAAATGCTCTTGTACCACACCTGGTGCCAAAATATTTAGGAAGGTTTGATCATTTTTAACAGGCTGATCGTTATAGCTATAACCCGCACGTAAAGTCAGTTTTTCTGAGGCTTGATAAGTCGCTGAAATTTTATAGACATTGATGTCATCCCATCCAAAACCAGGACCTTGTGTTGTGCCAAATTTATTGTTTGCGAATAATTGATCCAGTTTATTGCCAACAGAATCTACATCTGAATAATTAATGCGTAAGTAATCTGTCGCGACTGATAAAGCAGGGGTAAGTTGATAATTTAAACCTACACCATAGCTTTCAGGTACGTCAAAATCACCTTGTTTGGCAAATAAACCTTCATATTTCTTAAAGCGGCTGGCATTAATTTTAGATGAATAGCTTGCACCAAGGGTCAGTTTCTCATTTGGTTTTGCAGACCAGCCAATACGTGCACCTACACCGTATGAATCGTCATTGCCACGGTCGCTAATTGCTGCATCGTTGGACGAAGCACCACCAAATACATCACCAGCAAAACCTTGTGCGCTAAAACGTTGATATAAAATATTTGCAGCCAAAGCTATAGATTGATTTTCTGCATATTTGCAAGATAAAGCAGGTGAAATAAAGGCTTGGGTTAATGAAATACCTGCGCTTCCTGTATTATCATAAACTGCATAAGGATTATTTTTATAATTGGTATTCATGCCACCATTGCCATAAACCGCAATACCCGCAGTGACTTGTTCATTCACTGGGTGAACATAACCTACATCTGGAATTACAAAGTATTTACGGCTATTGCCATCATACTGACCATTTGCTCCATAACCATTTCCTGTAATTTCAGACTCACGATCTGGAGAGAAAATAGTTAAACCTGCATCAACACGCTTATCTAACCAGCTCAAACCCGCTGGGTTGCTTGCAATAGTCAGACTGTCCTGAAAATTGGCAATGGCTGTGCCTGCATTTCCTTGAGATTTCGCACTATATGCATGCATGAAATATCCTGTTGTTGCAAAAGCAGATGTTGAAAACAAAGGTGCGATAACAGCAATTGAGATAAAAGAAGATAGATATTTCATGAGAATATAGATCGAGTAAAAACAATATATGCGGCAGTATATTGAAAAGTTATATTCTTGTATTTGAATATAAATTCATATCTTTATTATATTTTTGAATATAGAGCTATGAAAACAGCAAGGGTATTCATTCTATATGTATATCAAAATGATGCTTCAAATCTTTTGACCAAAGAAGCTCCCTTGGGAGCTTCTTTATTGATTTACATTGCTTTAATTCATCATCATAAAGTGCTTTATGCCAAATTTTCTAACACAAATTGTGGCGATTTAATAAATAATCGAATTAATGCTTGAGCAGAACTCGAGGGTTGACGAACACCACGTTCCCAACTTTCTAAAGTTCGGGCAGAGATACACAATTTTGCCGCAAGTTCAGTTTGTGAAATATTCATTTTTTGCCGAACTTTAATGATCTGTTGTGCTAAATCCAAACAAGCCGTTTGCTCTACAGTATGATTCACATGATTATGACTGTGTTGAAGCAGATGCATAGTTATCTCCTCCTTAGGGTCGAATAAACAAGTCAATGAGTTATTAAAATAAGTATTGTCCTACAGCTGCATAAATTTGATACTGCAAAATTTACACTTTAGAGTGAAGCAAAGATGGCAACACTGTAAGAAATGATAAGAAAATTCAAGAGTCAAAGTGGGGCGGGGCACGACCTTGTGGCAGAACAAAAAGCGGCTCAGTTTGAAATAGTGTTGGTGTAAACGATGTTTTAAAAGACAAAACCCGAATTTGCGTTCGGACTAAAATTGGTCTGATTTTGTTTTCAAATAATGGTAGTGCAAAACTATAAACTAGACAGTATTCACATTCATGATCTGTATGCGCCGCATCTTCAGATGATGCATGTTCGTGTGAACTTTCAAGTCCGAATGCAACATGAGTCGCAGTTTCATGGTGTGTAGATGAATACGAAGAATGGGGTGCGGTGCGTTCTAAAAATAATGCTTGGGCAATAGTTTCACAGACAGAGGAAAAATGTTGTTTCTCTGGTAATAAAGGCTGTAGGAACACAGCGACTTGTAACAAGATTGCAAATAATCCTAGCAATCTGCCCCACATCATAAACACTGTATCAATCTTTTATTCAATTTATTCATGTAATACTATAACAAAAATGACAATGATAAATATTGAAGTATTACACGAAGTTTTAATTAATATTTAACCTAATATTGAGCGTTATTTAAGCATTCAACAGACCCTAGTATCATCTTGTAAAAGAAACTGTCGGAAAACCTGCTTCCAGCCAAGCTTGCATACCACCTTGCATTGAATAGACTTTCTCGAAACCCATTCTTTGTAAGGCTTGAGTGGCAAGTGCAGAACGCGCACCAGTACCACAAAGTAAGTAAATATCTCGTTCAGCCAGATTGGTAAGAGCACGTTCAACATCGCAATAGTGGTTTACTACAGGGTGTTGTGCAATTTTCATTTCTAACATGCCGCGTGGAAAATTCACTGCACGGTCTATTGCACAAGCCTGATGTTCTTCAGGTTCTCGTACATCAATCAAAATAATATCGGGATGTTGCAAATATTTTTCATGCAATTCTTGCACGCTAATTTCTGTAATTTCACTTTTGGCTTCAGTGATTAGTTGATCTGGTGTTTTCATTCATCCACACTCATTTATTTTGAGTTTATATAATATAATATTATATATTTAATAAGATTTTATTATTGTTAGGAAATGTGTCTGATCGAATATCGTTGTGATTTTCTATAAAAACATTTTAAATCAGGTGTTTAAATCCTAATAAAATTTAAGTCATCAATTGATCAAAAAGTCATATCTTATTCAACTATAAGGTATATACTAGATCTAACACTTTTGTTCGATTGTTCAGGGGACGTCAAATGCCTGCAAGATTTTTTGGAATTTTTCTGGGTTTAATTGCAGCGGTATTAATCATTGGTGGATTATTCATCAATATGATCAGTGGTGAAGCTACCGTCGTGGAATACTGGATTTTATTGTTGCTTCCATGTTTTGGTATTCCAATTTTGTCTGCAGTGTGCCTAAAAGAAATAGACTAAGCACAAAAGTATAAGTTTTCTTTACATTAAAATTGATAGATGATTCATCGCATTTAATTTTAATGATCCAAAAGCCCATGCGATCATGGGTTTTTGTGTTTACAGCAAAACAGTTGGTTTTGAGTTTTATTTGAATATTTGCAAAGCAGCGTTGCAGAATTGGGCTGTTCAGCAGCCTAGTCATAGTTAAATGCTATTAAAATCTAAAGACAATATTTAAGTTTAATAACATGTAAGCATTCCATTATCAGGTATTGCCAATCAATGTTCATTTTGGCGTAGGTCATCTGCAAAAAATTCAAGAGATTTTACGATCTTATACCTATAGGCGTATTTTAACTATTGCCACTGCAGGGCAAAAAGCCGCAGGCGAGCGTTTATTGGCACTAATCCAAGACATGGCTGTAGCGGTCTATCCTCATGCGGTGATGCATGTGCCAAAAGAAGTTGCCGATCAAGCCATTCAAGATGTGCAGCGTTTAAAGGTCGATTGCTGTTTGGCACTCGGCGGTGGCTCTGCGATTGGTTTAGCCAAAGCGATTGCCTTAGAAACTCATTTGCCGATTATTGCAATTCCGACCACTTATGCAGGTAGTGAAATGACAGCGGTGTATGGCATCACCGAAAACCAGCTGAAAACCACAGGCAAAGCAGCTCAAGTTTTGCCTAAAGTAGTGATTTATGATCCTGAATTGACACTCAACTTACCCACTGAAATTTCGGCATGTTCGGGCATGAATGCGATGGTACATGCAGTTGAGGCATTATATGCACAGGATAAAAATCCCATTGTAAGTTTAATGGCGCTAGAGGCGATTACTCAACTGGCACAGGCTTTACCTGAAATTGTGCAAGCGCCTCATAATATGCAGGCACGTGAACACGCTTTATATGGTGCATGGTTGGCTGGTGTGTGTTTGGGTTCGGTGGGGATGGCAATTCATCATAAAATTTGCCATAGCTTAGGTGGACGTTATCAGTTGCCACATGCGCAAACCCACGCCATTGTGTTGGCGTATTCAGTGTATTACAACCGACATGCAGATATTGCTGCAATGAATCAACTGGCAGCGGCTTTAAATGTGTCAGATCGGGAACAGTTGGGCTTGGCGATTTATCAGCTTAACCAAAGATTGAATATTCCAATGGCACTTAAAGATTTAGGATTACCCGAAACAGCACCTGCCCAAGTGGCACGTATTATCTGCGATAGTCCATATTATAATCCACGCGAATATGACTATGCCGAATTAGAGGCCTTATTGACCAAAGCTTATTGGGGACAAGCACCAATCTAATACTGCTGAGAAATAGCATGATAGATAAAAAACCGAAGCCACTTAGACTTCGGTTTTTTATTTGCCGTGACGGATTACGGTTTATACAAGCCTAAATCTTGCAAATGTAATCTAAGAATACGTCGCAGTTCCAATACAGCTTCTGGCGTTTCCTGAATGGAATGTCCGCCTTTAATAATTTTTTCTGAAACAGCGCCATCTAAGTGGGCACTGTTGTAATGCACCACATCGTCATTCATTAACAGATGCTCAGTGCTGTCGGTATTATTGCCAATAATACTGTGATATTTAAATCCTTTGACAGGCAAAATATCTTCAGTTAATTCCGTAAATTTGGAATTTTTACTTAAATCACTCGGTCCATTTTGAATGACGCCATGCCCAATTTCTTTGGTTAGATTTTTTAAATCGACTTCATGTTGCTGCAAGGTATCCGCAAACGCGCTTAAAAATGCAGTCGGTAAGCGAATGACTTTACGTGCTGCAAGGGTGAACCAGCGGTCTGCAAACTCTGTACCTTTATGCGGTGCAGCCAAGAATATTGCACGGTTAAAATTGGTGATGGGTTTAAGGCGCAAACGTGCTTGCAACAAAGGATCAGATTTAAAGCGTTCCAGACGTCGGTTTTTAAGCATTTGCATGGCAGGTTGAGTTAAATCAGTATCGCTGACCAACAAACGTGCCAAAATACCACCCATGCTGTGTCCAATTACTACAGCATCTTTTTTGGCTGCAGCAGAAGGACTGACCTGTTTAAAGCCTTGTTGAAGCAAGGCATAAATTTGGAAACGGCTTTCTAAAATTGGCATATTGGTCGAGTAAAACACTTGCCAGACTTGAAAGTTTTCCCGCAATACAGGATCGCCCATAATATCGTTGGTTAAGCGAATCCACGCTTCGGGGCTACTGGCCAAACCATGAATGAGGACAATGACTTTTTTATTCGGATTATACGGCTCAAGTAAGTACAAATGCGGCATACTGAGTCGTTCTTCACGATCAATTAAGGATAAATAAGCCGATTTACCTAAATTATTTTGCGCTAACCACAAGCCATAAGGTGCAGAAAAGTTAGCTGCAAGCGGGTAGTTCTTTTGTGCAATTTGGGCAGATTCATATTTATACGGATCATAAGCCTTGAGCTTAAAATGCGGCCGATTCAAAATATCTTCAATGGAATTGGCGCTATGTGGTTCTGCAGTGATTGTCGCGGCTAAATAGCGAGCTTGGTGAATATTTGGATTTTTTCCTGCAGGATAATCATATTTTAGCGGATCAATAATATATTTGCTTTTGCTCAGATCATCGTTTGGATTTTCAGGCAATACCACCAGAAATTCAGACCCAAAACCATCACGGCGCGTGACCGAGCGCAAACCCGAAAAGTTCAGGTTATAGGTTGACATCAACTGCTGAATTTTTTGTTGTTTCAGCTGCGGGTAGTACTCAAAATCAATGTCATAAATGCTGTTGCCAACACGAATTTGTTGTTGCAATTCATCGTGTTTATAGCGCAGCGCATAGCTGCTGACCAATTTGGCAATCGCCTGATTATAAAAATCCCGAATTTGGACTTGTCTGTTATCAAAAAGACGGTCTTGCGGCGCACGTTTGGTTTTAAACATGTAGGCGTAACTATAACGAATACTTTGATCGAGCATGTGCAATTGCTGATCTAAACATTGTTCATAATTGGCCTGATGAATTTTTTGTTGTTCTTCCGATCTTTTACTGTTCAGAATACTGATTTTACAGGACGATGAATTTTCCAGTTCAATCGCTTTCGCTAAATATAATTCACTGGCGGTTGAGAGCAGTTGTTCATCCTGAATTTGTGGGATTTGCTTGAGTGCACTCACACATTCTTCAGGTTTTTCGGCACAAATATTGGCTTCACGTCCTGTCATCGACAAGACATTTAAACTGGCTTCACTCAGTTTTTTGCGCGATAAAATACTATCACGTTCATTGGCAATACTAACTTTTAACGCCTGATTTTTAACACTGACCACCTGACAACCAGACAGCAGTGTTGTACTGAGCAATGCAGCAATCACAATTTTATTCATGGAAAGTCTGGCTTAATTTTTAAGATTTTTTTCCATCATACGTTTTTTTAAAGCTTTTTCAATTGCGTAGAAAGCAAAATAGACCGTCGAAACGGTCTATTTTTAGGTATTTTTGTATCGATTTTTTATTAAGTGCGTGGTGCGATCACTTGCCACACATTCCAGCGACCTTGCTTTTCAATTTCAGCAATCAAACGGTCAGCCACTTCGGCTTCTTGCGGGTATTTGATTTTATAGTTTTTCAAAGTTTGTACTGCATTTTTCTTTTGTTCCATGGCAATATAATTGTTTGCCGCAGACAAATAAGCTTCCTGCACACCTGCTTTCATGGCTTTGTCTAAATAAGGAATGGCTTCACGATGACCGCCACCTTCAGACAGACCGAAACCAAACCAGAAATTCGCTTCGGCATCTTCCTGATTAATTTTTAAGATACGCTGCGCATAGTTAAGTGAGCGTGTGGTGTAAACAGAGCCTAAGTCTAGATTACGTGCCATAACACTGGCTTTAAATGCACGCATCAAAATATCAAAAGAGGCATTTTCATTGGCTGCCAAAGTGTCTAATTGTTGTGTCACTTCTTTGAGCTTTGCCTCGAAACCACGACGTTCCTGACGTTCGCTAAAACGTGGTGGATAGTGACGTGCTTTGCCTTCGACCAATTGTAAGAAGTCATCAATTTCGGTGATGTCAATTTCGTTTTCACCTGCCAAAACTGCAAACTTCAAGCTACGGGCATTGTTATTGACCGTAGGTACAATCAATTTGTTTTGATCTAAGGTAATGCTTTTGCTTGGATCATTTGGGTTAGTAACCACCATTTTAGTCACAGGCTGTGCTGCTGCTTTTTGTAGGTTAATTTCAAATGGTGGTGGGGCATCATAATTAAATGGATTTAAGGCATAGAATGGTGCACTTAATTCAGGTTCGGTAAATACGATAGGTGGTTTTACTTCTTGTTTTGGTGGTGCAACACAGGCGCTAACGAGCGTTGCGGCTAGAATACTGAGTGCCAAAGGCTTAAGGGTCATGGTGTTCTTCCGTTCAATTTATTTTAAAAGTGAGAGGTGATTGTGTCGGATTAAAATATTGCATGTCGGTCAGTCTAAGAAATCTGTTCCGAACATGCAATACAATTGAGGGGGCTTAGTTACACAGTGATACGAAGTTTTTTTAAGTATGTAGGATTGATCAAATAAACAGCCCTATTTACTTTGTGCTTCACACTCACGTCTAACATCTTCAATTATTTTTAATTCTTCTGCACTATAAGGTTGTTCATTTTGCTGTGGGTTTTTAAAGCTTGGGTCAAGTAAAGAGAGACGCTGACATAATAAATTCATACGTTTTTCATTTTGTTCCAAGCGATCTAGTAATACTCGCATGCCGTCCAATACTGGGTCAGATTGGTCCTGCGTTGCTGCATAAGGTTGGAAACCAATACTGGCAGCATAATCACGACGACGTGCTTCCTGATCATCGGCAGGTTTATTTTTCATAATAAAGCGCGCAGGGTTACCCACAGCAGTTGCGCCTTCAGGTACTTCTTTGGTCACAACCGCATTAGAGCCAACTTTGGCATTTTTATGTACGGTGAATGGGCCTAGAATTTTCGCGCCTGCACCGACTACTACGCCATCTTCCAAAGTTGGATGACGTTTGCCTTTATTCCACGTTGTGCCGCCTAAAGTCACGCCATGATATAAGGTGACATCATCACCAATTTCAGCAGTTTCACCAATTACCACGCCCATGCCATGGTCAATAAAAAAGCGACGACCAATTTTTGCACCGGGATGAATTTCAATTCCTGTAGCAAAACGGCTAAATGACGAGAGTAGACGTGCCGACCCCTTGCAGTCTTTGTTCCATAATTCATGCGCCACACGATGCATAATTAAAGCGTGAATTCCTGGATAAGTGGTTAAGACTTCAAGTGTATTTCGAGCAGCAGGATCGCGCGCGAAGACAGCTTGAATGTCTTCTTTGAGCTGTTTAAGCATTAGTTTGATCCTCGTCCTGTGTTGATGTAGATTTTTTCCATGAACCGTTATTCATTGCTTGTACGCGGCTAAAAATACCGCGAAGTAAATGGTATTCCATACGATCTAATTGTATACGTCCGAAAAGCCGACGCAAGCGCAAAGGCAATAATCGTGGATTTTTTGGATCCATAAATTCAATTTCTGCCAGCATTTTTTCTAAATGTGGATAGAACTGTTGCATTTGTTCATGGTTGACCAAAGGTTCATCCCATTGCATCGCTTCAGAATCTGTCACTTGCATCGTCGCTGCAGGATCGGCAATTTTTCCGACAATATCGATGGCAGCCATACGCATTTCATAGCAAATCACTTGAATGGCTTGAGCAACATTGAGCACACCATATTCTTCATTGACAGGAATCGTCACGTGATAATTCGCCAAAGCCAGCTCTTCATTGGTTAAACCACGATCTTCACGTCCAAAAATAATGGCAACATTTTGCCCATGCTGTGCCACAGCATTTAACGACTTTTCTGCCGCAGGGCGTGCATCTAAGAGTGGCCAAGGAATAGTACGACTACGTGCACTGGTGCCAAAGACCAAATGGCAGTCGGCAATTGCATCTTCGAGCTGTTCAACCACTTCAATCTGTTCAATTAAATCGGTTGCACCTGCCGCCAAAGCATCAATATCTGGATGCGGATAGGTTTTTGGATCAACCAAAACCAATTTACATAGCCCCATGGTTTTCATGGCGCGTAAGGCGCTACCGATGTTGGCAGGCAGGGTGGTATTCACCATGACAATACGCACGTGGGAGAGGTGTGCGGCAACAGCTGCATTGTCGGTTTGACTCATAACAAATCCAGATGGGTTAAATTTTTAATTAAGAATATTGATCAACTTCGGTATGGTATAAATCCATAGCATCATCCATGCTCATATCAGCAGGTGGTGGAGCAATCGATGCAGGTTTCGCCACATCGACAGCTTTCGCGGCTTTGGATTTCACTTGATATTCGATATGCAGGCTTTCTTTACCAAAATAGTCACGCAATTTGACCAAGGCTTCATCTAAGGGTGCGATTTTCCACTGAATGCCCAAATGTAATTCTGCAGTGGCATAAGCATAGTCAAGGTGCAATAAAACAGGAATATGCGTGCATAAATCCACATTACAATAAGGCAGCAACATATTTTGTAAGTCTTGACTCAAGGTCTTGCTTAAATGTTCTGCATGCAAGTGAATTTGAATACTATTGGCGCGTTTTTGACGAATTTCATTCAAGCTAAACGCTTTGGTTAAGCGTCCCATTGGGCGGTCAAAACCTTCACGTTCGTAAATTTCGCCTTCAATCACCACCACTTTTTCAGTTTGTACAATATCTTTAAAGCGTTGGAAGCGCTCATGGTTGGCAGATACTTCAATACGTGCCGTACCATCATCTAAAGTGACCACCATCCGATTTGGGAAGTTGGCGACATCCACCACCAAGCCTGCAAAGACGGTGGTCACGCCACGACGGGTTGGCGTCAGTTCATTAATTTTACTTGGAATAAAGGCTTTTAATTCATTGCGATAGACATCAATCGGGTGACCAGTGAGGTAAAGTCCAAGTGTGTCTTTTTCACCTTTAAGTCGGACTTCATCTGACCATGGTTTTACAGGTTTGGCAGGCTTACGTTGTACTTCTTCAACTTCACCAAATAAATCCATGATGCCTGTTTCACGGTTGGAACGTGCTTGTTCCGCCGCTTGTACCGCTTCTGGCAATTGTGCCATTAAACTTGAGCGTTCGATGCCTAAACAGTCTAATGCACCCGCACGAATTAAGGCTTCAAGGGTTCGTCTGTTGATTTTTTTCAAATCAATACGATGACAGAAGTCAAATAAATCGCGGTATGGACCTTCTTTTTGGCGAGAATCAATCACCGATTGCATGGCTTGTTCGCCCACGCCTTTAATTGCGCCAAGTCCGTAGACAATGGTGCGTTCATCGCTGGCGTGGAAATGATACAAAGACATATTTACCGAAGGTGGTAAAACTTCCAGACCATTGTGGCGACAGTCATCAATCAGGAACACCACGTTATCGGTGTTTTGCATTTCCGACGACATTACCGCAGCCAAGAATTCGGCAGGGTAATGTGCTTTCAGCCATGCCGTCTGATAGGCAACGAGGGCATAAGCAGCCGCGTGGGATTTGTTAAAACCGTAGCCTGCGAACTTTTCCATATAGTCGAAAATATGGTTGGCTGTGGCGGCATCAATGTCTTTTTTCGCAGCACCTTCAATAAAGATTTGGCGCTGTTTCACCATTTCTTCAGGTTTTTTCTTACCCATAGCACGACGTAGTAAGTCCGCACCACCGAGGGTATAGCCTGCACAATACTGTGCCGCCTGCATTACCTGTTCCTGATAAACCATAATGCCGTAGGTTGGTTCAAGCACACCTTCTAGCAAAGGATGCAGATACTCAAACTCGCCACCGTGCATACGGTGAATAAAGTCTGGAATGAGATCCATCGGGCCAGGACGATACAAGGACACGAAGGCAATAATTTCCTCAAATTTGCTTGGGCGTGCTTCTTTCAGCATCTTTTTCATGCCCACGGATTCAAACTGGAATACCGCTGTGGTGTTGGCATTGGCAAAGACTAAATAGGCGTCTTTATCGTCCAATGGAATATGGGCAATATCTAGCGGTGTATCGGCTTGGATGCGTTTATTGATATTTTGTACTGCATCTTCAATAACCGTCAGGTTACGTAAACCCAAGAAGTCAAATTTGACCAAACCTGCCGATTCAACATCGTCTTTATCGTATTGTGCAACACGGGCGGTTCCATCAGCATCGCACATAACCGCAGAAAAGTCGGTGATTTTGGTTGGTGCAATGACCACACCACCTGCGTGTTTGCCTGTGTTGCGGGTAATGCCTTCAAGTTTTAAAGCCATTTCCCAAATTTCTGAAGCATCGTCATAGTCTGGGTTAGATGGATTGGTCACCACATCTTTCAGCTGTGGTTCGGCTTCAATTGATTCTTCCAAACTAAGCCCTAAAGGTTTAGTTGGAATCAATTTAGAAATACGGTCTGCCAAACCATAAGACTTGCCCAAAACCCGTGCGACATCTCGAATCGCACCTTTGGCGGCCATAGTACCGAAAGTGGCAATTTGTGATACCGCATCACGTCCATAGGTGCGTGCCACATAATCAATGACTTTATCGCGTCCTGCAATACAGAAATCGACGTCAAAGTCGGGCATGGATACACGTTCTGGGTTTAAGAAACGTTCAAAGAGTAGTTCATAACGCAATGGGTCTAAGTCGGTAATTTTTAAGCTATAAGCGACCAATGAGCCTGCGCCTGAACCACGACCCGGCCCAACAGGTACGCCATTATTTTTAGACCATTGAATAAAGTCCATGACGATGAGGAAGTAACCCGGGAAGCCCATCGAGTTAATAATATTAATTTCGTATTCAATTCGTTCATCATAAGGTTTGCGAATTTCTGCCCAGTCTTCATCGCGCTGTGTGACAGGATAGAGCACATTTAGACGTTCTTCTAAACCTTGTTTGGATAGGTGCGCGAAGTAGGTATCAATGGTGTGTCCGTCTGGAATTGGATAATCTGGAAGGAAATATTTACCCAATTGCAGCGTGACGTTACAGCGTTTGGCAATGTGATAGCTGTTTTCAATAGCACTTGGAATGTCGGAAAATAATTCCGTCATTTCTGCAGTAGTTTTAAAATATTGCTCAGGACTATACGTTTTAGGACGACGGTTATCCCCTAAAACATAACCATCGGCAATACAAACTCGCGCTTCGTGCGCTTCATAATCTTCACGGCGGACAAAGTGCACATCATTATGTGCCACCACGCCAATATTATATTTTTTAGCTAATTTAACCGCTTCGGCAATAAAAGCATCTTCATCGGGACGATCTGTACGGGTCAGCGCCAAATAGACCCGATTACCAAATTTTTCGATCCATTCTTCTAGCAACGGTTCGGCTTTTTGTGGATTGGACGTGATCAGCATTTTGCCGACATCACTTTGAATGCCGAGTAACAGAATCAGATCATTGGCTTGTTCTAAAATCCATGCTTTATTGACGCAAGGGATATTGAGTTGCTGACCTTCAATATAGCCACGCGACACCAGTTCGGTCAGATTGCGCCAGCCGTGATTGTTCATCGACAATAGCGTCACACGATGATCGGCATCATTTAAACGCAGCACTGAACCTAAAATCGGTTTGATGCCTTGCCCCAAACATTTGCCATAAAACTTTACGGCAGCGTGCAGGTTAGAGAGATCGGTCAATGCCAAAGCAGGCATTTCTTCATTGACTGCAGCTTTAATCAAGTCAGGTACGCGTACAATCGACTCGGTAATCGAAAATTCTGTATGTATACCTAAATGAACAAAGCGCATGAATCAGTCCCTTAAAAAATCACGGGTTAGTTTAGCATGCTCTGCTCAAGACAAAACATGCTGCAAAGTTTTTCCTACGGTTTTCGATGATCTTGACCGTATATCAAAATTTCAGTTTTTTGGATGTTGATATGGCGTGAATCACGTATGCATGGAGAAGGAGTGTGGTTTTAACCCCTTACACACTCATACGAGTAGCAAGGAGTTAAATGGTGAATCTATTTCTGATGTGTAGATGAAAGATTTATCTGAGTTTAGATAACCAATCGCCTAAACTTTGCACCAATTGCACTAAAATTAATAAGACCACCACGGTTAGCATCACGACACTACTATCAAAGCGTTGATAACCATAAGAAATAGCAAGGTCACCAATGCCGCCTGCACCGACTGCACCTGCCATCGCAGTTGCGCCAATTAAGCTAATGGTGGCTGTAGTTAGGTTCAAAATGAGTGAGCTGCGTGCTTCAGGTAAAATAAATTTGAAGATAATTTGTAATGGTGTAGCACCCATTGCCTGTGCAGATTCGACAATCCCTTCATTGACTTCAAGTAGTGAAGTTTCTACCAAACGACCAATATACGGGCCGACATAAATGGTCAGCGGTACAATGGCTGCCCAAGTTCCGATGGATGTACCCACTAACAATTTAGTCAGCGGAATCACCGCAATCAATAAAATAATAAAGGGTAGGGAGCGCAGTGCGTTTACAATCGGGTTAAGCCCGTGATAAATCACACGGTTTGGCAAAATACCTGTCGGACGAGTCACTACAAGGGTAATGCCCTGAATAAAGCCCCAGATACAACCAAACAACATGGCAAAGAACACCATGTGAAAGGTTTCTTGTAAGGCCGTAACAAATTGGTCAATAGATAAAGAGCTTTTCCAGAAAGGCGCAGTTACTGAGGTCAGCCACTGTACAATTAAATCTCTCATGCTTGTACTCCTGACTGTTCAACTTCAACACCATTGGCTTGCAGAAATTCAAGTGCTTGTTGAATGACGCTTGCATCACCGAGCAATTGTATAAACATTTGCCCAATCACAGCGCCATCAATTTCGGTCATATTGGCAAATAAAATATTCAGGCTGATATCAAACTGTTTAATGACGGCTTGAATTACGGTTTCCTGAGCTGATTTACCTAAAAATTTCAGACAATAAATGCTGTGCTGATTTTGATTTTCCAGATTATTCAAAATATTGATAGGCAATTGTTGCTGCAACACAGTTTGAATGAAGCTTTTAGTGGTCGGGTGTTGCGGCTGACTAAAAATTTCCAAGGTTGAACCTGTTTCAATCACTTTGCCTTGTTCCATCACTGCAACATAATCACAAACCGATTCAATCACATCCATTTCATGCGTCACCATTACAATGGTAATGCCTTGTTCACGGTTAATTTTTTTCAGTAATTCCAGTACAGATTTGGTAGTCTGCGGATCAAGTGCCGAAGTCGCTTCATCGCAGAGTAAAATTTTAGGATGATTGGCTAGCGCACGCGCAATACCGACACGTTGCTTTTGTCCGCCTGAAAGTTCATCAGGATAGGCATCTTTTTTATGTTTTAAATCAATAAACTCAAGTAATTCATTTAAACGTTTTTCACGTTTGGCTTTGTTCCAGCCTAACAGTTTCATCGGCATTTCAATATTGGCAGCCACAGTTTTGGTCTGCAATAAATTGAAGTGCTGAAAAATCATTCCAATATGGGCACGTTCTTGACGCAATTCACGGGCATTGAGTGCAGTAAAATCTTTTTGATGAATGATGACTTGCCCAGCATTTGGACGCTCCAACAAATTGATCAAGCGGATTAACGTACTTTTACCTGCACCACTATAGCCAATAATGCCAAAAATACTGCCTGTTGGAATTTGTAGATTAATTTGATCCAACGCACGCAGTGTTTGACCTTTGAGCTGATAGTGCTTTGAAATGTTTTTAAATTCAATCATATCGTCAAGAAATGTCCATAAATGAAAAAACAGGCAAAGTTCGCTTTGCCTGTTTTGTTTAACGCATTATATTACTATTTTGCTGCTTCAGTGAAATAGCTGACAGGTTTATTTACCGCAACTTTTGTTCCGCCAAAGTGCTGATCAATATATTGCTTCACCGCTTCGGTATGATACAACGCACCTACTTTTTGCAAGATTGGGTCATTTTGACGATCTGCAGCAGTCGCGAGAATATTGACATTCATTTTTGTGCTTTGGTCAATTGGTTCGTAATAAATTGAATCTTTCAGTACGTTCAAACCACCTTCCATTGCAAGGGTGTTGCCCAAGACAATTGCATCGACTTCATCTTTTACACGTACAGCCGTTGCCATTTGAATTGGTTTGATTTGAATTTGCTTAGCATTTTCTACGATGTCTGCAGGCGTGCCTTGAACATTGTCAAAACCATCTTTCAGTTTAACCAAACCAGCCGATTGAAGTAATAACAGTGCACGTGATTCATTGGCACCATCATTTGGAATAGCAATGGTTGCACCTGTTTTGAACTCATCCAACTTTTTCACTTTGCTTGAGTAAATACCCATTGGCTCTAAGTAAGTTGTTGCGACCGGTGCAATTTGATCTTTATTGTTGGCATTAAATGCCACCATATAGGCATAAGATTGGAATGCGTTAAGATCAATTTCTTTATTTGCTACCGCCGTGTTCATTGACACGTAATCGGTGAAGTTTTTCACTTCAAGTTGAATACCTGCTGCTTTGGTTTCAGGTAAGTCGGCAATAAAACGCCAAATATCTGCATCTGAACCAGTCGATGCCATAGTGACAGTGTGTAGAGCAGAAGAATCTTTTTGTGCCGCGTCAGTCGCAGGCGCTTCTTGTTTGCCACAGCCAGCCAAGCCAACTGAAAGACCAAGTACAAGACCAAGGAGCTTTTTCATGAATATATCCCGAGCAAGTTTAAGCAGTGCCTAAAGTTGCCAATGATTGAGAAGAATCAAATCAGCACGATGGATGGAATCGCATGATGATGATTTTGTATGTTTCTCAAATATGTTGTAGGTATTGTTTGAGTACTGAAAAAGTCAGCCCACAGCTCAATCAATAATTTTGAGATGGATGGGCAATTCACTTTTTCAAAAGATGCACCATCATAACAATAAAAAATAATTCTATATAGTGCTGTGTATGTTATGCATATCACTGTTTTTACAACAGAAAGCGAATAAGTCAAAATAAGTTCTTATAAATAAATATATTCTGTAAAGATTAAGGATTTGAACAAGTGTTTAAATATTTAGGTGCTTTAAAATTTATTCTGCAATCGATAGTAAAAAACGAGATATGAAATTGTCGGTATGAAATCGGCTTAGTTACAAGAATCAGAACATGGCTGTAAATACATAAAAGAAGTTATGAATGATTTTTCCAACGATAATATATCGCCCATATATAAGGCAAACAGAGTAACAATGAACCTATCCCTATAAAAACATAAGCCAAATATATTAATCCTGCAAAAATAAAAAGTATTTGCAATGTAAACTCAACGAATATTGAAATTAAAAATTCTTTGAAGCTTTTTATTTTTTGCATGTTTATTGATCTAAAGTATTTTATAAACGTAGATTACCACAATGTACATGAGTTACAACCTGATAAACAAAAAGCTCGTACAGTGACGAGCTTTTTGATGGGCTTAAATTTTTAGACTAAACTAAAAACATTAAGCATTTTCACGCGCAACGGCACGATAGCCAATATCTTTACGATATTGCACACCATCAAAGGTAACTTTTTCGCACAGTTCAAGGGCTTTAGCTTGCGCTTCGCCAATGGTATTACCGAGCGCAGTTACACACAGTACACGACCACCATTGGTCACAATCTCACCATCGGCATTGCTTGCTGTACCTGCGTGGAATACTTTCGCATCTGCCATTTGTGTTTCTAAACCAGAAATCACATCACCTTTGCCTGAAGTTTCAGGGTAACCCGCAGTCGCCAATACAATCCCGACAGTTTTGCGTTCATCCCAGTCTGCTTCGGCAGGTAAGTTGCCAGCAATACCTGCTTCAACCAAATCTACCAAAGATGACTTTAAGCGCATCATAATTGGTTGTGTTTCTGGGTCACCAAAACGGCAGTTAAACTCGATCACTTTTGGTTGACCTTTGTCGTCAATCATTAAGCCTGCGTATAAGAAACCTGTATAAACATGACCGTCTTTTTTCATACCTTCAACAGTAGGACGCATCACTTCATTCATGGTTTTTTCAAATACGTCTGCAGTCACGACAGGGGCAGGAGAGTATGCACCCATACCACCAGTATTTGGACCTTGGTCGCCTTCAAAAATACGCTTGTGGTCTTGTGAAGTTGCCATAGGAAGGATGTTGTCGCCATCAATCATACAAATGAAAGAAGCTTCTTCACCTGCAAGGAATTCTTCAATGACTACACGTGAACCTGCATCACCAAATTTGTTGCCTGCTAGCATGTCATCAATTGCATCAAATGCTTCTTGATTGGTCATCGCCACGATCACGCCTTTACCTGCAGCAAGACCGTCCGCCTTGATCACGATTGGAGCACCATTTTTTTCAACAAATGCTTTTGCCGCATCAACTTCGGTGAATACGTCATAGAATGCAGTTGGAATGTTGTGACGTTTTAAAAAGTGCTTGGCAAAGGCTTTAGAACCTTCAAGCTGTGCAGCAAACTGGGTTGGGCCCCAAATTTTTAAACCCGCTTCACGGCAGGCATCTACTACACCATTGACCAGTGGTGCTTCAGGGCCAACAATGATTAAATCAACAGCATTATTTTTGGCAAAGTCGATGATTGCAGGGTTATTTTGAATATCTAACGCTACATTCTCGCATTTGTTTTCTGTTGCCGTACCTGCATTACCCGGTGCAACGAAGACTTTAGCGACTTTGTCATCTTGTGCGATTTTCCATGCCAACGCATGTTCACGACCGCCGCTACCTAAAACTAAAATATTCATCTAAAAATCCCTCAAAGAATAAAATCCCCCTAGCGAAGCTATGCTTTTCACCCTTGAAAAGGAAGGAGATTGTGCATAAAAACACAGTTCCCTTACGTGAAAAGTCCCCCTTTTATAAAAAAGGGGGATTTCGGAGGATTATTAAATACGACTTCTAATTAATGAGTTTAATTAGTGACGGAAATGACGCATGCCAGTGAAGACCATTGCAATACCAGCTTCATCTGCTGCTGCAATCGTTTCTTCATCACGCATAGAACCACCCGGTTGAATAATGCATTTGATACCAGCTTTAGCTGCGTTATCAATACCATCACGGAATGGGAAGAATGCGTCAGATGCCATTACTGCACCTTCAACCACTAAACCTGCATGTTCTGCTTTAATGGCAGCAATACGAGCAGAGTTTACACGGCTCATTTGACCTGCACCAACACCAATGGTCTGACGGTTTTTTGCATAAACAATTGCGTTCGATTTTACGTATTTCGCAACTTTCCAAGCAAAGATCATGTCGTCAATTTCTTGTTCAGTTGGTGCACGTTTGGTCACAACTTTTAAGTCATCTTTAGTGATCATGCCCAAGTCTTGATCTTGAACCAATAAACCGCCGTTGACACGTTTGTAATCCATTTGTGGAGCGCGTGCATCAATCGCAGGAAGTTCGCCACATACCAGTACACGTACGTTTTTCTTCGCGCCAGTCACTTCAAGTACGCCATCAGCAATGCTTGGTGCAATGATCACTTCAACGAATTGACGGTCTACAATCGCTTGTGCAGTGGCAACGTCTAACTCACGGTTAAACGCAATGATGCCACCAAATGCAGATTCAGGGTCAGTTGCATAAGCAAGGTCATAAGCCGCTTGAATACCGTCTAAAGATACAGCAACACCACATGGGTTCGCGTGTTTTACGATCACACAAGCAGGTTTTGCAAATGATTTCACACATTCAAGTGCGGCATCAGTATCTGCAATGTTGTTATAAGATAATTCTTTACCTTGAAGCTGTTTCGCTGTAGAAACAGAAGCTTCAGTTGCAGCAGGGTCTACATAGAACGCTGCAGATTGATGCGGGTTTTCGCCGTAACGTAAATCTTGCGCTTTGTTCAATTGTGTATTGAATGTACGTGCAAATTGGTCAGCAGTACCTTCTTCTTTACCTACACGTGCACCTAAGTAAGAGGCGATCATGCCGTCATATTGTGCAGTGTGTTCAAATGCTTTCACTGCCAAATCAAAACGAGTTTCGTAAGACAATGCACCGTTGCTTTTCATTTCTGCAATAACAGTCGCATAGTCAGAAGCATTTACTACAATACCTACAGAAGCATGGTTTTTCGCTGCAGCGCGAACCATAGTAGGGCCACCAATGTCGATGTTCTCAATCGCATCTGCAAGTGAACAATTTGGTTTTGCAACAGTCGCAGCAAATGGATAAAGGTTAACAACAACCAAGTCGATGGCATCAATATTGTGTTCTGCCATGACTGCTTCGTCTAGACCACGACGAGCCAAGATACCGCCATGAATTTTTGGGTGTAACGTTTTTACACGACCATCCATCATTTCAGGGAAACCAGTATGCTCTGATACTTCTACGACAGCAATATTGTTGTCTTTAAGCAACTTATAAGTACCGCCAGTAGATAAAATTTCTACCCCAAGAGCAGCAAGGTCTTGTGCAAATTCAACAATACCTGTTTTGTCAGAAACAGAGATTAAAGCGCGTTTAATAGTCATGATCTTCGTCACAGTTTTCAATTACAGATTAAAACAAACTAGCAAAATGCAGGTAAAAAAAATGCCTGCGGAGGTCGCAAGCATTTTATCACTTATTCACTCATTAAACCGTGAGCTTTTAACTTTTTACGTAAAGTACCACGGTTTAGTCCAAGAATTTCAGCAGCGCGTGTTTGGTTACCGCGAGTGTATTCAAGAACAACAGATAAAAGAGGTTTCTCCATTTCTGCTAACACCATGTCATACACTTGTGAAGGTTGTTCACCTTGTAGTTGTGCAAAATAATGGCGAACTGCGCGATCTACGTGAATACGTAAAGCAACATCAGATTGTGCAGTAAAAATAGGAGATTTGCTATTCATGCGAATTAATCCGAAAATCAGATATCACTGGGATAAAGTGATATATCAATGTGGTCTATAAATTAAATGAACTCCGTTTTAGATCCTAAAACGGGAAGTTCTAAAACTGGAACATTTAGCTTGCCACAACTCTAGGCATTGGTCGAAATTTAAGCGTAACAATACATTAATAATTGTTACAGACCAAAATCAAAACAAAAAATCTACTCTGTACGCGATATATAAAAATAAAGCGCATTAGACAGATCTATATTTGTTGTGAATCTTGCGAGGAGTTTGCAGCACAAAGCTTTCGTGGCGCGTATGATACCATTGTATGAGAAAAAGTGAGCAAGAAAACTGCAATTTTTTTAATTTTTTTCGCTATTTTTTCACTATTTTTTTGTGAATTAAGGCTTGATAATTTCTAAAGTATAGGCATCGAAGTCGTTTCGTGATATTGGAACTAAAATGTCAAACTTAAATGGACTGTTTTTAGGAATACGTTGAATGCTCGAAAGACTTTCGACCAAATACTCCTGTGGGGAATAGATGTAAGTCGATAATGTTTGTTGTTTTTCTTTTAAAGTGACTTTGATATTAGGCAAAGCCAAGCTTTTATCATAGTAATTGATCAGCTCACCCGTAAATTGTGTATTCATACGATCTACACGTTTAACCTTCACGCGATTTGCTGAAATTAAGCTATAGCGTTCTTCTAAACTGCTACAGTTAAAAAATTGACAGACTTGGGTAAACACAGAATTCAGTGCAGGGCTGCTGTTTAAAAACTTTGGGTTAAACCACAAAATTTGGAAGATCAACAAGCCAATCAATAAAAGATTAATAATTCCCCAAAGTAAGTAGTAACCATTGCCATGCTTTTTTTCACTTTCAAGATCAGGCGCAGACAACTTCATGGCAGGAATGTTGCCAATCGGTTCAGTACTGAAATAATTGAGGTTATTCAGATAGGTTTTCAGATCAATATTGGAATGTTCAACTTTACGCTGAAAAATATCTAAAATATGTTGCGGTTGCGCAAGTTCAGCAGTTGCCTGCATAAAACTGCGGTTTTGAATGTGATGTAATTGTGATGTGACTGAGTTTTTATTTTGAGGAAAGGCAAATACCAAATGCGAAAGAGCATTAAAGGTATTGTCGCATTTAGGACAACAAACCATCCCTTGCGCAACGGTCAGCTGCGCAACGGATACTTTATAAACAGTTTGGCATTCAGGGCACTTGGTTTGCTTGTCACTCATAACTCAAAAATTACAGTTAGTGGGGATGGCGTTTCCCAGAAATTCGACACCAGTTTTCTTCACGTTTTTCGACTTGTACTATATCAAAAAATTCAGAATAAACACTAGAAACTTCAGCAACTTGCTCTTCAATTACACCTGCAAGTGCGAACTCGCCCTCAGATTTAATTAAAGTTGCAAACTCTGGCGCAAGCATCATTAATGGGCCTGCCAAAATATTGGCAACCAAAATGTCTGCTTTTTCATTGCCAATGGTTTCATTGAACTCTTCTGGAAGTCCAACATATAAGTTTTTAAGTACACCGTTGAGTTCAGCATTTTGTTTGGTCGCTAAAACTGCTTGCGGGTCAATATCAGTCGCATAGACTTTTTTTGCACCGAGCAACAAAGCCGCTACTCCTAAAATACCTGAACCACAACCGTAGTCGATCACGACTTTATCTTTTACATTGGTTTTACCTAACCATTGCAGGCACAGGAACGTACTGGCATGGTTACCTGTACCAAAAGCCAAACCTGGGTCAAGTTTAATATTGACTGCATCTGCCTCAGGTGGTTCTAACCATTCAGGTACAATCCAGAATTTCTCTGCAATCTGGATTGGCTCGTAGTAATCCATCCATGAGCGTTCCCAAACCTGATCTTCCAAAAATTCACTGCGTAAAGGGGCATCTGGCATTTGCGCACGAATAAAGGTTTCTAAGGCTGCAACATCAATTTCTTCACCTTCGTCTTGTGCATAAATACCTGTCACAATGACTTTGTTCCAAAGTGGTGTTTCACCTGGCAGTGGCTCAAGTAAGTCCTGATTTTCCGCATCATCTAAGGTTACGCTGACTGCACCCAATGAACTGAGCAGGGTTTCAGTAAAATCGACTTGCGCTTGATCAACAGTAATATGTATTTGTAACCACTTCACGGAGATAACCTAAAATTTAATGCGAAAGCGCTATTGTAACTGAACTGGTGCAGACGCTGTTATTTTTTATTCGGATTGCGAAAGGGAAAACTCTATACGATTGGAAGTTTCAAATTCGCTTTATGCTTATAGTCGAATAATGTGACAAAAATATAACTCTAAAAAATATAAGTTAAGAATTTGTTTGAACCATCATCGCTCAATCATCCCCAAAACAGTCAAATTGCTGGATTGGGGATGATTGAGAGACTTGTTTAGGATGCAGATTGCTCCGATGCAGGTGTCGGCACAAATTTATTTAGTAATGTGCCTAAAATTGCGGCAAAAATATACATGAAAATAGAATAAACCGCAGCAGGCATGGCAATGGTTGAGCTTGACATAACGGTTAGGGCGATAGTCATTGCAAGGGTACTGTTGTGAATGCCAATTTCAAAGGCGCAGGCTCGGGCTTGTTGGCTATTTACGCCAAAGAAACGCGGGACAAAATAACCAATCAATAAACTGCAGGCACAGAACAGGGCAGTGGCAAGTCCTACATCTGCCAAATAAAGCATGATGTTGTTTCGCTCTTTGGCAATTGCGCCAATAATAATCACAATTAGAAAAACCACAGCAAAAATACGCACAGGTTTGTTTAAGCGGTCTGCCGTTTGAGGGCTAAAATGGCGTACTAACATCCCTAAAGTGACAGGGATAATAATAATTAAAAACACCTGCAATACTTTGGCAAATTGTAAGCCAACTTGTTGCCCATCCTGCATAAAATGCTGAATGGCAAAGTTGACAATCAGTGGTAAGGTAAATGCTGCAATCACGGAATTGACGGCAGTAAGGGTGATGTTTAGGGCAATATCGCCCTTATATAAGTAGCTAAACAAGTTGGCTGTTGGCCCGCCAGGAGATGCTGCCAGTAGCATGAGTCCGACTGCAAGCAATGGTGGTAAATTCAGCAGTTTACAAATAAAAAATGCAATTGCTGTCAGGACGACCAATTGACAAAATAAAGCAATAAACACTGCTTTGGGGTGTTTGCTCACCCGTTTAAAGTCGTTAGGAGTGAGTTCTAAGCCAAGTCCAGCCATGACCACGGCCAAAGCCAGCGGCAAAAATATTGTGATTAATCCTGAATCCATAAACACTCCTTTGTTTTTACATCTACAATAATTTATTTGATATTTAACTGTTTGTTTAATATGTAGTTAATTTTGCTCACGTTTTAAATTGTATTTTTATTGTGGTTTAAACTCTGCTCCTGTTTGTGTTGATGGGCAAGTTTGGCAGATTGTCTAGCTAACATACTCCCTAAAATAAAGCTGAACATATACATAAAAATGGTGTAAATCGCAGAAGGAATGGCAATTTCAGTGCTTTGCAAAACTGATAGTGCAATGGTTAAAGCAACGGCAGTGTTATGAATGCCAATTTCAAAACAACAGGAGCGTGCTTGTTGATCAGGCACACCCGCCAAATACGGCACCAGATAACCAATAAGTAAACTTAAAAAGCAAAATAGTGCAGTTGCGATGCCAATTGCACTGAAATAGTCAAAGACATTGGCGCGTTCGCGGAAAAGCGCATAAAAGAATAAAGCGAAAATGAAATAAATGGACATCAAACGCATAGGTTTGCCCAACTGTAATGCAATTTGTGGCATCGCATTACGCACCGCCATTCCTACACATACAGGCACAATAATCAGTAAAAAAACCTGTGCCATTTTTTCAATAGGCATGCCAATTTGTTGTTGATCGGTCATAAAATATAGAAAAGACAAATTAACAATAAAAGGCAGGGTAAAGGTTGCCATCACAGAGTTCATTGCGGTTAGGGTAATATTTAGGGCAACGTCACCTTTATAGACATAGCTAAATAAGTTCGCAGTAGGCCCCCCTGGTGAGGCAGCAAGCAGCATTAAGCCAATTGCCAATAGCGGTGGCAATTCTAAAAATAAACAAATTGAAAATGCTAAAACAGGCAAAATGACCAATTGTGAAAAAAGCGTTAAAAAAATGACTTTAGGAAATTGATTGACCCGAATAAAGTCTTTAGGCGTGAGTTGTAAGCCTAAGCCCATCATCATCACAGCCAAGGTCAGTGGTAGAAAAAAGGTAAAAAAGCCTGAATCCATAGCACATCCTTTATTTTTTTCTTATGGGTATAATTTTCCCTCTCTTTGCAGTGTAATTGTTTTTTGAGCTTGTGCAATAAACAAAGCAGTCACTTCTTATAAATGACTGCTTTGGTGTTATTTTCATGCTTTCAGTTTGAATGAATACAAGCCGATCTGTTCATGAAAATATAGATTAAGTGATTGATCACATGGCAGCAGGGCGTGGTGGCGTAAAGCCTAAGGCACATTTGCCTTTTAACTCAGTACCATTGACTGTAATGACGGTACTTTGCGCATCTGCCATACAAGAACGGTATAATTCAGGCTCATTGCCTTGTAATTGCACTGCTTTAGATGAACTAAAGAATTGTGGTTCACAGGTACCATTCCAGATAATCCCACGATAAGCAAAGCTTACTGGTGCGCCCTGAGTTTTACCTTTACAGACTTGCTGGAATTTTTGCGCGTTATAGACGGTTTCTACTTTATCATTTGCCTGCACTGCAAATGGACTGAAAAATAAGCCACAAAGCATAGAGGACAGCAAAATTTTCTTATTCATGATGTTTCCCTTTGTTTCTCATATCTGTGCTTTTAGGATAAAAAATAGACAAATTAAAACAACGGTGATCTGGTTAATTTTTAGGTCTAAATGTTTTTATGTACAGTAAAAATGCAAATTTGGATTACAAAATATTAATTTTGTAGCGCGGTTAAGCCAATAAAATCGACTGAATCTGTCAACTTATGCCACAAGTTTTGCTATAATATTCCGTCTTTATTTTTTATCTCTCATTGACCATTATGCACTATCCTAAAGTTTACGATGTCATTGTTATTGGTGGCGGTCACGCAGGCACCGAAGCGGCGCTTGCAGCAGCACGTATGGGTCGTCAAACCTTACTCTTAACTCATAACATTGAGACTTTAGGGCAGATGAGCTGTAACCCTGCAATTGGCGGGATTGGTAAGTCACATTTGGTACGTGAGATTGATGCCTTAGGCGGCGCAATGGCATTGGCTGCCGATAAAAGCGGGATTCAATTCCGTATTTTAAACTCGCGTAAAGGTGCTGCTGTTCGTGCAACACGTGCGCAGGCAGACCGAGTTCGCTTTAAAGCTGCGATTCGCGCCACTTTAGAAAACCAAGCCAATTTAGATATTTTCCAACAAGCAGCCGATGACCTGATTGTAGAAGGCGATACTGTAAAAGGTGTAGTCACTCAAATGGGGATTCGTTTTGATGCGAAAACCGTGGTATTGACCACAGGTACATTCTTGGGTGGTGTGATTCACATCGGTTTAGAAAAATCGAGCGGTGGTCGTGCAGGCGATCCTCCATCAATTGCTTTGGCGGCACGTTTACGTGAATTAAATTTGCCTGTAGGGCGTTTAAAAACAGGTACGCCACCACGTATTGATGCACGCTCAGTCGATTTTTCGGTCATGATTCCGCAGCCAGGTGATTTCCCATCACCAACCATGTCATTCATGGGTGATGTGTCGATGCACCCTGAACAAGTGAACTGCTATATCACCCATACCAATGAACGTACTCACGAAATTATTCGTGGTGGTTTAGATCGTTCACCGATGTATACAGGTGTGATTGAAGGTGTTGGCCCACGTTACTGCCCATCGATTGAAGATAAAATTCACCGTTTTTCTGATAAAGACTCGCATCAGGTATTTTTGGAGCCTGAAGGTTTAGATACACATGAATTGTATCCAAACGGGATTTCAACCTCTTTACCGTTTGATGTGCAGTTCGAGTTAGTTCGTTCAATTCGTGGTATGGAAAATGCGCATATTTTGCGTCCAGGTTATGCGATTGAATATGATTACTTCAATCCACAAGCCTTGAAATTCACTTTGGAAACCAAAGCCATTAATAACTTGTATTTTGCAGGTCAAATTAATGGTACGACTGGCTATGAAGAAGCGGGTGCGCAAGGTATGTTAGCTGGTTTGAATGCGGCACGTCGCGCTTGGGATCAGGAACAATGGACACCAAAACGTGACGAAGCTTATATTGGTGTATTGGTTGATGATTTGATCACGCTAGGTACCAAAGAACCGTACCGCATGTTTACCTCACGTGCGGAATACCGTTTGATGTTGCGTGAAGATAATGCCGATCAGCGTTTGACGCCAATTGGTCGTGAGCTTGGTTTGGTGGATGACACTCGTTGGGCAGCTTACTGTGAAAAAATGGAAGCAGTAGAACGTGAAACAGGGCGTTTACAACATTTGTGGGCTGCACCAAACAACCCAATGGGTAAAAAATTTGTTGAAATGACAGGTGCAGATTTATCCAAAGAATGTTCTGCGATTGATCTGTTAAAACGTCCAAATATCAGTTTTGCGCAAATCGCAGAATTAACGGGTTCAGACGTTTCTGCACAAGTGGGCGATCAAATTGAAATTGCAGTGAAATATGCAGGTTATATCAACCGTCAGCATGAAGATGTCGCACAATTAAAACGCTTGGAAGAAACCAAAATCCCTGCCGATTTTGATTATGATGCAGTGTCAGGTTTATCGCGTGAAATCACGCTAAAATTGAAGCATGTTTTGCCTGAAACTTTGGCACAAGCCAGTCGTATTCCAGGTGTGACACCTGCCGCAGTTCAATTGGTGATGATCACCATTCGTAAAAATGCACAGTCACGTAAATCTGCTTAAGGTTTGATGGATTGATGAAGAAGCCCACAATTTAAATTGCGGGCTTTTTTATGCGCCAAAGTAAATCAGATGCTAAGCAAAGAAGAAGTTGCGTATAAGAATAAATCTGATTTCGACTGCATATCTTATGATTTCACAGCTAGATCAGGAGCATTTAAAGTGACACTTATCAACACAGATAGGAGCAAAATATGACTTTAAAAACCATTCGTTATAATACAGCCGAGCTAGCATGCCTACGTTGTATGATGCCGAGTCAATTTTAATTTTAACTTCAATCAGCAATCACAATAATTTGATTTAAAAGAGAACGATAATGCTATCGCCCCAATATATTTGGGGCTTTTTTATTCCTGAGTTTGATGCACCACATTGGCAACTTCTACAGGTTCAATCTGAATTAGCTTTTTACCAAAACTACGCAACCACCAAACCAATTGTGAGGTAAACGGCACAGTGGCAGTCACCAACACATTACCATTTTCCAGTGTTTCCATAGTTTGATCTTTGCTTAATTGGCTTTCATCGAAGTATATGGCATCAGCTTTTTGCATGGTAAGTTTGAGCTGAATATTTTCAGTAGCTTTACTGAAATCGACTCTAAAACCTAATTCGCCAGATTCAATATAGGCATCAATATCAAAATTAACAGGATGCAAGGCGCGTGAATCTAAAACTTTGGCTGCTTTAAAACGATGCAGGGCAAAGGTTTGAATGTCGGTTTTGTCAAATCGAGTACAGATTAAATAAATCACCGCACCTTTTTGCACCAAAGCCAAAGGATTCAGCACATAAGTTTTTTCTTCGCCTGAATTGCTGCGTGATTGATAAATACATTCTAGTTGTTTGTCTTGGAGCAAGCCTTCATATATCGCCTGTTGTGCATTGCGGTCTACGACTGGTGGAATTAAAGGTTGTGTTGCAGGCACAATTCGCACACGATTAATCCATTGGCGGACATTGTTTTGGGTCGATAGACTGCGTCGTGCCAAATCAAACCATGGGTTCATTTCTTCAATCAAACTTGGCGGCAGCAGATGTTTTAAATGTTCCTCGACCATCATAAACGTTACCGCTTGAGAGCTGGTCATGTGCGGTAAACTTTGAATCGGTGCATCTGAACGCCAGCGCCAACCTTGTGGTACGGTACCATTACTTTCAATTGGAAAGCGCTGAGAAATTTGATTTAAGTCACGTTGAATCGTACGCAAACTAATGTCGATACCTTCACGTTGCAGGACATCGTGTAATTCACGTGTGCCCATCCATTTACCTGTAGAAAGGCGCGATAAAATTTGCCATTGGCGATATAAACTATTCGATGTTTCTTTTTCTTGTATAGACATATTCAATATTTACTAGGTCAATTCATACGGATGAAAACTTGTTCTTCCACACAATAAGAAAACTCGGAATGATTAGCAAGTTTTTTACTGAAAAAGGGCAAAATATAACCGCAGATTTTGCAGTAAATATCACAAAATTTGGACGGGCAAAGTTAATCAAATAATAGAAGTGAATCAGAAACTATGACCTCAAGCCATACTTGGATCAATTAGAAAAGCAAGATTGAATAGTTGTGTTTAAGTGAAAACCTGTCATTGTTTTGTATGGTAGATACAGGTTTATGTAAATAAAAGCGGTCTGAGTGGATGAGTGCTGTAGGTTAATTGGGCAAGGCGATTGAGGTGCTTTATCGCGATGAATTATCAACAGACCTTAGAGTTAGGAGGATGAAACAACCGTGAATTTATCTAGCAGCGATGCGCGAGAAATTTTTTGGTTAGCCCGATATTTAACCCGTATTCAATATGTATGTCAGCAATTTCCATTTAAACAAAATGATGCTGCTTTGACTTATGCACATGCCTTTTGTTTGCCTGCATTTGATGCAGCTTCTTTAAATGAATTGATTTTAAACGAAGAACAGCCTGCTTCATTTGCGATGCAGTTTGAGCAAACACGGACAAAAATTCAAAACTTGGCACAGGTGTTTTCTAAAGCTACTTATGTTGAATTACAGCAATGTATTCAAAATGCGTGCGATAACGCGAGTTATATTTGTGATGTGGTACAAGACTGCGAAGCACTATTAGATGCAGAACCACAGCAGATATATTTATTTTTCCAATTGGGGCAAAAAATTGAACAATTAGACCGACAAATTCGGTTAAAACAATCGACTGAAAAGACTTTGTCGCAATTGGAAATGATTGTGCAATGCCTAAAAGATTTAGGTTGGACGTCGTTTGTAGACGCATGGCAACAGCTGAAACAGCAACCCGATACCATGCATTTTTATCACTTTAGTGATCATATTCAGCACTTACTTTCGGTGGATTAAGCAGAACTTGTCATGTCAAATTAATCGACAACAATATTATTTTAAGCTCTGTGTAGTTAAAAAAATAGTGGAAGCTGAAGCTCCCATTATGTCTTAACTTATTACTGGCTTTGAACAGCTATCAAATTCAATAGCTTTGACTCGTGCAGTACTTTCGGCTCGGTTACTTAGTCGCGTTCAACCGCAAGTGCAACACCCATACCACCGCCTACGCAAAGCGTTGCGATGCCTTTTTTCGCATCACGGCGTTGCATTTCGTGTAGTAACGTCACGAGGATACGGCAACCTGAAGCACCAATCGGGTGACCGAGGGCAATTGCGCCACCATTCACGTTTACTTTATCTAGGTCTAAGCCTAATTCTTTGGCAACACCTAGTGCTTGTGCGGCAAAGGCTTCGTTGGCTTCAATTAAATCGACCTGATCTAAGCTCCAGCCTGCTTTATTCAGGGTTTTCTTTACCGCTTCAACAGGGCCAAGACCCATAATTTCAGGCTCAATACCCGACATTGCATAGGCTTTAATACGTGCTAAAGGTTGTAGACCTAAGGCTGCAGCTTTGTCTGCACTCATCATCAACACTGCTGCTGCACCATCGTTGATACCAGAAGCATTACCTGCGGTTACGCTGCCATCTTTTTTGAACGCAGGGCGCAATTTATTCAAGCTTTCAAGGGTGGTATTGGCTTTGATGTATTCATCTTCAGCAAATACAATTGGGTCGCCTTTACGCTGTGGAATGCTTACAGCTGCAATTTCATCTTTAAATTTACCAGCCGCTTGTGCTGCAGCCGCGCGTTGTTGTGAAGTCAGTGCCAATTGGTCTTGTTCTTCACGGTTTAAACCAAGCTTTTCTACAATATTTTCTGCAGTAATACCCATGTGATATTGGTTATAGGCATCGGTTAAACCATCAGCCACCATACTGTCGATCAACTGGGCATTCCCCATTTTTTGACCGTTACGCAACTGCATATAGTGTGCGCTTTGTGACATTGATTCTTGACCACCAGCAACTACAATTTCTGCTTCATCACACTGAATCGCTTGTGCAGCCAAATGTACGGCACGTAAACCTGAACCACACACCACGTTAAGCGTTGATGCAGGTACTTGTACAGGAATACCTGCAGCAATTGCGGCTTGACGTGCAGGGTTTTGTCCTACACCTGTAGTGAGTACGTTACCCATAATCACCTGATCGACTTGTTCAGGCTGTACTTTAGCACTGTCTAAGACTGCACGAATTGCTGTTTGCCCCAATTGTGGTGCAGATAAAGAAGCGAGACTACCTAAAAAGCTACCAATTGCAGTACGTTTTGCAGCAACAATGACAACATCTTTCATTTTATATCCTTAAATTTTATGTTTACGTTTCTGTGGATGCACATGATATATAGCATGTGCATTGCTGATGTTATATGACTGATTAAAATAAATTTACCAAAACATAGCGACCTGGTGCTGCTTCTATCATTGGATATTGCGCATTACCTAAGGCGCGGGCAGGGACTTGTTCGCCTGCATACGGTGTGACCCAAGCCTGCCAGCGTAGCCACCAAGACTCAGGATGATACTCTGCACCATCTAGCCATTGCTTGGTATTTTCAAACTTGGCAGAGTTGGTATAGCAGCCGTATTTATTACGACTTGGCGGATTCACAATGCCTGCCACGTGTCCAGATTCACCAAGTACCAGTGTAGATTCACCGCCTAAGTAATCTGCACCACGGAAGCTTGTATCCCAAAGTGCGATATGATCTTCCTGCGTTGCAATAAAGAAGCTTGGTGTTTTGACACGAGAAAGGTTGAGTCCAACACCGTTTACTTTCACTGCGTTTGGTGAAATCAATTCATTATTCAAATACAAATTACGCAATAAGAAATTATGAATTTTGGCAGGAATATTGGTGCCGTCGCTGTTCCAATACAAAATATCGAAATCTGAAGGCTCTTTGCCTTTTAAATAGTTCTCGATGTAGTAGTTCCAGTACAGGGTATTTTCACGTAACAAACTGAACGTAACTGCCAATTGGCGACCATCAAAATAACCGAATTGATTATTTAAGGTTTCTAAACCATTAATCACAGGTTCATTAATAAATACGCCTAAGCTGCCTGGGTTTTCAAAGTCGATAATGGTTGCCATATACGTGGCAGATTTCACATGACTTTTCAGGCGTTTTGCCACGTAATAAGCCTGCGTTGCAGCAAGTAAAGTACCACCAATACAATAGCCGATACAGTTGGCTTCTTTTTCTCCTGTAATTTCTTCAATAACACGCAAAGCTTCAACCGCACCTGCGGTGATCAGATCAGCGAAAGTGAGTTCTTTTTGTTCAGCATTTGGGTTACGCCAAGACATTAAAAAGACCGTATGACCTTGCTGACGTAACCAGTTCACCAATGAGTTTTGTTCGCGTAAATCCAGCACATAATATTTATTAATAAATGGCGGCACGATTAGAATCGGGGTTTGATATACATTTTCTGTCGTTGCTTCATATTGCAACAACTGGAAAATTTCATTTTCAAAGACCACTGCGCCTGGTGTATAGGCTAAATCTTTACCCAAGCTAAAAGAGTCACTATTGACTATGCGAATAGATAAATATTTTCCGCTATTGACCACATCATCATGGAAAATTTGCATACCACGGACAAGGTTTTCGCCTTGTTCGGTAATGGTTTGCTGAATCACTTCAGGGTTAGTCCAAAGAAAATTGCTTGGTGATAAAGCATTAATCATTTGACGGGTAAAAAAGTGAATGCGGTAACGCACTTTGTCTGGAATGCCTTCTACGACATCCACCATATTTTGTACCAGTTGGCTAAACAGCAAATAAGACTGCGATAACAGGTCAAAATTGGGTTGTTCTTGCCATAATGGGCTGTTAAAACGACGATCACCACTTTCAGGTTGAATGAATGGTTCGATGTCTTTTGCCACACTGCGCATCATCACATTTTGGTAGATTTGCATTTGACCTTGCCACCAGCTCCATTGCATTTCCATCAAGCGTGCTGGATTTTTAGACAAAGCTTCAAAGAACATAGACATATCTTCTTTGTTGAGCTGTGTTAAGGCGTCATTAATAGGGCTTTGCCCATAATAAAATTCTTGTAGTTTTTTCCAGATATCATCGTGGCTAGAGAAAAATTGTAATATATTTTCTTTGAATTGAAATGAGTTCTGTTTCATTTCATCGCTCCATAGCACATGGCTTTTAGCAATCAAATTGAGTGCAAGGCTGAAACTAAAACGGGGAAATTTTCACACTTCCCCGTAACATTCGTCCTGATAACGCATGGTTTTCAGAGCAGTGTTTATTTATTATTTGGCATTGAATCGCTGACTAACTTTTCAAATTCTGCTTTGACTTCTGAAGTCAGTGTTGCTAATTTTTTGCCATCTTCAATCATTTGCTGACTGAGTTTGTTCATAGTTTCTAATTGCTTGGTGGTGCAGTTCACCATGCTTTGCATGTCTTTCACTTCGCTATTGGCAAACATTTGTGCTAAACCAATGTTGGCATAGTTGCGTGCTGCTTCTAATTGTAGGTTGGTTAAGTTAGCAAAATTTTTTGCAACTATACTGTTGAATTTGGTGTACGGTTCAAACACGTTTTTGTATTGAGCATTCATGTTTGAAAATAAGTCGCCGTATAGCATGGGTGTCACTCCAGTAAATAAACTTGTAGATTAAAATGAGGTGTTACACGCTTAGTGCATGTATAAGCCGCCGTTGATTGATAAGGTTTCGCCTGTTACGTATGCAGCATGATCACTCACTAAATACATAACTGCTGCCGCAATTTCGGTAGGGGCGGCAAGACGTTGCAGAGGAATTTGTGCTTCAATGCTTTTAATTACTTCTTCGCGCATGGCTGTGACCATCGGGGTTGCGGTATAACCTGGTGCAACGACGTTCACGCAGATATTTGAACGTGCGCCTTCTTGCGCCAAAGCTTTGCTAAAGCCGATGATGCCTGCCTTAGTTGCAGAGTAGTTGGCTTGACCAAATTGACCTTTTAAACCGTTCACCGAACTAATGTTCACAATGCGACCAGACTTTTGTTCTAACATTTTGTTAAATACAGGCTGAGTCACGGTAAAAAGTGTTTTTAAGTTGGTTTCAATCACTTCAGACCACTGCGTATAGCTCATTTTTTTGAAAGTTGCATCGCGGGTAATACCAGCATTGTTGACCAACACATCTACACGACCTTCAGCATCAATTGCTTCTTGAATGGCTGCTGTAGCCGCTTCATGCTCATTTAAGTTGGTTAAAACAAAGCGCACATCACTTTCTGTAAAGCCTTCGTCTTTAAGCCATTGCTTTTCGCGATCTTCTTCTCTTGGTACAACCGTTGCAATAATTTTATAGCCTGCTGTAACCAGTTGACGGCAAATCTCACTGCCAATACCACCTAATGCACCCGTCACTAAAGCTACTTTTTGTTCAGACATATTCTTTTCCTAAGCAGAATAAGGTTATAAAAATTAAGGAGTTTTTCCTCTTTATTCTTGTTTAGAAATTAAGCGTTTTATATTTCAAAGAGGCTGCAGTTTGATGATGCTTTGAAGTCAAAAGTAAACAAATATTGGTAATAGATTATTTTCTTATCATGTGGATGCTTTTATAAATGGCTTAAATAGTCGTGAAGTCATTGATTCATCGTAGCGCGCAGCACAAACTTCTGAGAACTGGTGAAATGTGATTAATCCATGAATTTGAAGCGATGTGGCAGTTTAAAGACAGTGCGCGAGCATATTGTTTTTTCTTGAGATTTTGAGTGTGATTTTCAGCTAAATATTTGGATGACTGTAAAGCGCTAAATGCAAATGTGGGTGACCACAAATTTTTATCAATATGAATGGAAATACAGTGAATTTAAGAAAATAAAAAGCGAAAAGAAAAATATAAGAAAGAAAAAGAGAATGGCTTAGACGATTGCATGCAGCAAAACTGCTACATGCAACAGATCGAAAAAAGAAAGTTAAATGCTGGTTGCCTTGCGCTGTGGACGAGGGCTTAAACGACACAACAACTCATAGCCAATCGTACCATTGGCTGTGGCAACATCATCCACCAAACGGTGTTTGCCCCATAGTTCAACTTGTGTGCCTAATTCAACGTCTAAACCTGTGACATCAATGGCAATCATATCCATAGACACACGACCAAGTACAGGCGTTAATTTTGTACCAATCGCAACAAAATTTGGCTGCACAAATGTACGTGGATAACCATCGCCATAGCCAATTGAAACAATCGCAATTTGCATGGCTTGTTCTGCAGTAAAGGTTGAACCGTAGCCGACGTGTTCGCCTGCATCAATTTCATTTAGTGCGATCACTTCTGCGCTTAAAGTCATCACAGGCTTTAAGTCGAGTGTATGCACATTATGTGCGGCAAAAGGCGTTGCACCGTAAAGCATAATGCCTGGGCGTACATAATCAAAATGCAATTCGGGATAACGATAGATTGCAGCAGAGTTACAGCAAGAAGCAAGAATAGGGCTGCAATTGTCTTTGACATGCAAAAATTGCGCGACTTGTTGATCATTTAAAGCATGATCACCATCGGCATTGGCAAAATGCATGGTCAACACACAGGTAAAACCTTCGGCTTTGAGCATGTGAATCACATCAATAATTTCAGGAATTTTAAAACCTAAACGATTCATGCCGCTGTTGAGTTTGACCCAGACTTTTAAGCCTTGTGCGATATAATCAGCTTTATGTTGTAGTAGCCAATCGAGCTGTGCTTGATGATGCACTACACATTCCAATTTGTGTGCCAACACACTTTGCATTTCATCGGCAGAAAAAACACCTTCAATCAGGGTGATGGGCTGCGTATATCCCAATTCACGAATTTCTAAGGCTTCTTCAACGCAAGCGACACCAAAGGCATCGCTGTCTTTTAAAGCTGCTAAGCAGTCTTTTACACCATGTCCGTAAGCATTGGCCTTGACCATGCTAACAATTTTTGCTGTTGGGGCAAGTTGTTTGACACGGTTTAAATTATATTGCAGTGCCTGACTGTCAATATAAACTGTTGCTTGGCGCACCCTCGTTACTCCTTGGGAATGACAATTGGTAATTTGTGTTAGATACACTGTGGAGTGATAAATAAATACTAAAAATAGTTCTATTTAAAAATATTCACTATTGTAGACCTATCAACCTCAAATAGACATGAACATTTAAGTTTTTGATCATAAATTAATTTAAGATCGAAAAATCTATTAGGTTATTGATTGCAAATATTTTGTAAAAGTTTCAGACTTTATTTTTCATATAAAACTATACGTTCTAAAAGCTATTATGGCGTTAGATGCTCTCACTTAGGAAAATTCTGAACTGTACGAGTTATGGCAAGACTCAGAAGATTGTGGAGAGTGGGTTCGTAATTTAAATGAACTCAAAGAGAGATTAAACAATGCATTTTAAACTTGGATATGTTGAATAAATGATGAAAATATTTTGTTATCTGGGATGGAGTACTTTATTTTTTTGTCAGTCAGTTATGGCTTGTATGCCACATTCACCCAATGACGTTTTTATTGCCCGTTACCAAGGTTCACTGGCAGTACAGGAGAGTTCAGACTTCATTTTTGAACTCAGTTCAGGTCAATTTATTTTTCGCTCAATACTAGATGAGGTTAAATATAAAAAGCCTACTCAATGGTACAGTGGATTTTCAGGTAAAAGTACAGCTAAAAACCAATTAATTATTGGTTTAGCTTATGCACCAGATGGTGCTAAACCCCAGCAATATCAAGTAGTTTCATTTGCAACATTAAACTGTAAGAATGACCAGCTTGTTTTATCTAAACCGATTGTCCCATTTTTAGCTTGGAATAAGCAGACCTCAAATTGTTCTACAGTCGATAGATCAGAGGTTGGGATTTTAGATGGTTTTATAGACTATGATCAGACACATTATTTGGCGCAACTGCAACAAAAGTATCCGACATGCAAGCAATTAAATAAAGCATTTCCATCACTTGAAATGGAAGAAAATAGTCAAGATTATAATTTACTCTCAAGTTGGAAACTATGGTGGGCAAAGTTAATAAGTCAGATTAAAACATGGTTTTAATAAAAAAGAGCAATGCAAGCATTACTCTTCATCATCATACTGAGCATAATACTCAGGAGATAAGTTACTAAAACGCGTATATTGCCCTTCAAAAGCAAGACGTACCGTACCAATTGGGCCGTTACGCTGTTTACCAATAATAATTTCGGCAGTACCTGCTTCTTTAGAT
Organism: Acinetobacter sp. YH12252; assembly: GCF_013417365.1. Lineage (NCBI taxonomy): Bacteria > Pseudomonadati > Pseudomonadota > Gammaproteobacteria > Moraxellales > Moraxellaceae > Acinetobacter > Acinetobacter sp. YH12252. The sequence goes on along the minus strand of NZ_VPEA01000003.1, from coordinate 151,057 downwards.
TCTTTATTGTAAACTTCGTCGCGGTAAATAAACATGATTAAATCCGCATCCTGCTCAATTGCACCAGATTCACGCAAGTCAGACATCACAGGGCGTTTATTAGGTCGGTTCTCTAATGAGCGGTTGAGCTGTGACAAAGCAATCACAGGGCAGTTCATCTCTTTGGCCAAGGCTTTTAAGCTACGTGAAATTTCTGAGATTTCGCCGACACGGTTATCGCCCATGCCTGGAACTTTCATTAACTGCAAGTAATCGACCATGATGCAGCCAATTTTACCGCCATGTTGTTTGGCAATGCGTCGTGCACGTGCACGTACTTCCGTAGGTGGTAGGGCAGATGAGTCATCAATATACAAATGCTTTTCTTGCAGTTGTAAAATCGTGCCTGTGACTTTTGACCATTCATCGCCACTGAGTTTACCTGAACGTAAGTTCCCTTGATGCACTTTGCCGTATGCAGAAATTAAACGCATTGCGATTGAGTCTGCAGGCATTTCCATAGAGTAGACAAGGGCAGGCAAATCATTGTTAAACAAAACACTTTCGACCAAGTTCATGGCAAAGGTGGTTTTACCCATAGATGGACGCGCAGCGACAATAATCAAGTCACCCGCTTGCATGCCCGAAGTTTTATTATCTAACTCCACAAAGCCTGTGGTTAAGCCTGTGATGTTACCTTCCATTTTAGAAAGTTCATCAAGTTTGTCGAATACATCGGCAACCACGCTCGAAATGGCTTTTGGGCCTTGTGCTTTGGCATTGTTATTATGTTGTTCGGCAATTTGGAAAATATTGGTTTCGGCCAAGTCTAAAATTTCACTTACGCTACGACCTTTGGTGTCATAGGCATTTTGTAAAATTTCAGAACTGACTTTAATCATGTTTCTGAGGGTCGAGAATTCTTTAATTTTCGTGGCATAGGTTTCTAGGTTATAAAAACTAGAAGGCGAGTCTGCCATGAGCTGCATTAAGTATTCTTCCCCGCCTGCAGCTTCAAGTAAATTTTGTTTAATCAGCCAGTCATTCACCAATACGGCATCATAAGGTGAGTTTTCTTTAGACAAAGAATCAATGGCGCGGAAAATATATTTGTGGCGTGTCGCGTAAAAATCAGATTCTTGTAGCACATCACCCACTTGTTCAAAAGATTCGGCCACAGTCATTAACGCAGCCAAAACAGCTTGTTCGATGGCTAAGTTATGCGGTGGGGTACGAAACTCTTTAAGCGGGCTGTTCTCATTTGGTTTTAGATCAGACTTTGCAGTATGTTGCTTTGCGCTAGCAGTCGCCTGTGACATATAAATCCCTGATTTTTAAAACAGTAAATGCTGAATAATGCACGGGGATAGAATTTGAAACTCATATTCTTTCCACTTCCCGATGATACGCCCTCTAGAAAAAAAAGCGAGTAGATTTTGGCGAAGGATAAGTCAAAGCGTGCATGATGATTTAGGAAAATTGTACTAATCGTATATTCTAAAGACAAAAAAAGAGCATGCGATTAGGCATGCTCTTTTCTTTTGCAGCAAATTACTCAGATACGATAGTAACGAGAACTTCAGCAACAACATCATGGTGCAATTGGATTGCGATGTTGAATTCACCAGTGTGACGAAGCGCACCGTTTGGTAAACGAACTTCTGCACGGTCAACTTCAAGACCAGCATTCGTTAACGCGTCAGCGATGTCACGAGTACCGATAGAACCGAAAAGTTTACCTTCATCACCAGCTTTAGCAGTGATTACGATGTTAACTTCGTTCAATTGGTCAGCACGTGCTTGAGCAGCAGCTAAAATTTCAGCTTCTTGCTTCTCAAGTTCAGCACGACGAGCTTCAAATGCAGCAGTGTTTGCTTCAGTTGCAGCAACTGCTTTACCTTGAGGGATCAAGTAGTTACGGCCGTAACCAGCTTTAACTGAAACTTTATCGCCTAATTTACCAAGGTTCTTAATGCGTTGTAATAAGATAATATCCACAGCTCAACCTCACTTATGATTGTCAGTGTAAGGGATCAACGCTAAGTAGCGAGCTTGTTTAATAGCAAGCGCTAATTGACGTTGGTAACGAGCTTTAGTACCTGTAATACGGCTAGGAACAATCTTGCCATTTTCAGTGATGTACTGTTTTAGTGTATCGATATCTTTGTAGTCGATGTACGTAACGTTCTCAGCTGTAAAGCGGCAGAACTTGCGACGACGGTAAAAACGTGCCATTGATGTTCTCCTTAAGCTTCAGCAGAGTCTTGGTTAGCGTGTTGTGCTTCTTCACGTTGAGCTTTACGCGCACGTTTTTCTTCAGCACTCTTAGCCAATAATGACTCTTCAGTGATAGCGTTTTCACGACGGATGATCAAGCTACGAAGGATCGCGTCGTTATAACGGAACAATTCTTCTAACTCGTCAAGCGTAGTTTGACCACATTCAACGTTCATAAGAATGTAGTGCGCTTTGTGAATTTTGTTAATTGGGTAAGCCAATTGACGACGGCCCCAATCTTCTAAACGGTGAATTTGACCTTCAGCTTCTTTGATGTGAGTTAGGTAACGTTCTACCATACCCACAACTTGATCGCTTTGGTCTGGGTGTACCAAAAGTACGATTTCGTAGTGACGCATTGTCAGCTCCTTACGGTTTATGCAGCCCCTGACTAAATTGAGCCAGAAGCAAGGAGTCACAACCGAAGTTGTGTCGCAAAATTGCGAAGCGTGAATTTTAGAGCTTTTACCAAGTAAATACAAGGCTTGGTCTAAGAAAAGATCGGCTTGGGCAAAAAGGGAATGTAATATTTTGCATCTATGATTGGAATTTAAATTTTATACTTTGTATTTGTATGTCACTAACTTTTAGAGTGTTTAATTCGAAAATTATTAAGGACGAATAAATCAAAGACAGATAAATTGTTATTATTTAAATATTGAAGTGTGGAGAGGGTAGGCAGGCACTCCATTAAAAGATAGAGCTAAACTCTATCTTTTAAAAAAGTATGATTTGCGTGCTTGGTGCGGTTGCTGTAAAGCTAAAACATAAACTCACAACAGTAATTAAAATAACCGAAAATAGGAAAAAGCGTTTTGCCCATAATTGATCATTTTCTGCTTTGAAGCCAATGACGCCAATATAGAACCAATAAATACAAAGTGTATTCAAAATAACCAGATATAGCCAGTTTGCATAACCAAATACAAACAGTCCATTCATGGCAACGGTAAATAACACCACATAAATTAGTGATTCAATTTTCGTTCGTAAAATTGAACGAGCAACTGGCAAAATTGGAATCCCCGCATTTTTGTAATCATCAAAACGGTAAATTGCAATCGCCCAAGAGTGGGGCATTTGCCAAAGTGCATAACCTAAAAAGATAAGTAGTGCAGCTAAGTCAAATTGATTTGCAACAGCTGTATAACCAATGACAGGTGGGCTTGCGCCTGAAATACTGCCAATAATGGTTTGATGAATTGTTGTGCGTTTGGTCCATAGACTGTAAAAGCCGACATAAACCACGAAACCAATCAGTGCAAAAAGAAAAGCGTATGCGTTAACTCCAAACCATAAAATGCTAAAACCAATTAAGCCCAATACAACCGAATAAATCAGCGCAATTGGAACAGAAACAGTTTTTTTCACTAATGCACGGTTTTGTGTGCGTTGCATTTTTTGGTCGATGTCTTGGTCAATAATATTGTTGACCACACATCCTGAGGCGACAACAAGTGTTGTACCAAGCAGAGTAAGCAGTAGGAGAAGGAAATCTACAGAACCTTGGGCAGCTACAAAGTAGCCACCCAAAGTGGTAATGAAATTACCAAAGAGAATTCCTGGCTTTGTCAGGAATAAATACTTTTTCAGCATGACAACCAGTTTAGATCATCATGTTGTAGTGTAGGTAGTTCATGATCCATACAGAACCAACCAAAAGGATGGCAATGGTCAGAATGGTATACACGAATGCAATCACGTTCCAACGTTGCTCTGAAGAAGAATTCATATGCAAGAAATAAATTAATTGAATAAGAATCTGAGCAACTGCTGTAATCGAAATAACAGTGATCAAAATACCACGGCCAAAACCACCTGCCATTACCATACCAAAAGGAATAATGGTAAGAATAACAGATAGGATAAAGCCAATCGTATATTGCTTAGTGTTACCGTGTGATGCACCAGCAGAGTTGTGATCGTGACTCATTAGAGAACTCCCATCAAGTAAACTACGCTGAATACACAGATCCAAACGATGTCAAGGAAGTGCCAGAACAAGCTTAGGCAAGCTAAACGACGCATGTTAGGAAGAGTCAAACCATATTTCTTGATTTGAATCATTAACACGATCATCCAAACTAAACCTGAAGTTACGTGAATACCGTGCGTACCAACCAAAGTAAAGAACGCAGATAAGAACGCACTTACACTTGGACCATGACCAGCATGAACTAAATGGTTGAACTCATAAAGTTCCATACCAATAAAGATCGCACCGAAAATCCAGGTAATACCTAACCAAGTTAAAACCTTAGCAACATCTTTCTTGTAAGCAGCTAAAACGGCAAAACCGAAAGTTACAGAAGAAATCAACAGGGCAAAAGTTTCTGTTAAAACGAAGCCTAATGACTCGCCAAACAAATCTTGAGCTGTTGGAGTGCCTACTGGAACGTGGCTACTTAATACAGCGAACGCGATGAAGAGTGTACCGAAAATTACAAGGTCACTCATCAAGTAGGTCCAGAAACCAAAGACGGTGATGTCGGTATCATCGTGGTGATGATGCTCATCGTGTCCGTGGTTGTCGTGATGAAGTACTTCAGCCATGTCTTAGTCCTTCTTCAAGTGTTTTTCAAGGATCGCATAGCGTTCGTTTTCAATACGCTCAACTTCAGCAGCAGGAACATAGTAGTCCACTTTCTTCGTGAAAGAACTCACGATGAAGCTGATGATTGCAGCGATAAAGGTAACGAATACTAACCACCAAATATGCCAGATTAACGCGAAGCCCATTACTGTAATAAACATTGCAATAATGAAACCAGCTGCACGGTTGGTTGGCATGTGGATGTCTTCATACTTCGTTGGACGCGCGTATGCAACACCATTTTCTTTGTCAGTCCAGAAAGTATCAATACCATTGATCTTTGGAAGGTGAGCAAAGTTATAGAACGGTGCTGGAGAAGAAGTCGCCCATTCAAGCGTACGACCATCCCATGGATCGCCTGTAAGGTCTAAACGTTGGTTGCGTTGTAAGAAACCAACCACGATCTGCATAACGAAGCAGAATAAACCGATAGCAATTAACACAGAACCGAAGAACGCGATTGACAAGTACGGATCCCATTCAGGGTTGTCATAAGTATTCAAACGACGTGTCATACCCATGAAACCAAGGATATACAACGGCATGAATGCAAAGTAGAAACCGAAGAACCAGAACCAGAATGCTGCTTTACCCCAAGTCTCATTCAGTCTCCAACCAAACATTTTTGGCCAGTAGAAAATGATACCTGCGAACATCGCGAATACAACACCACCAATAATTACGTTATGGAAGTGAGCAATCAAGAATAAAGAGTTGTGTACAAGGAAGTCCGCTGGTGGAACTGCCATTAATACACCTGTTAAACCACCGATACCGAAAGTCACAAGGAAGCCAAGTGTCCATAGCATTGGGGTAGTGTAGGTAATACGACCCTTGTACATAGTGAATAACCAAGAGAAGATTTTCACACCAGTAGGAATCGCAATAATCATGGTCATGATACCGAAGAACGCGTTAACGTTGGCACCTGCACCCATGGTAAAGAAGTGGTGAACCCATACAACAAGTGATAACACACCAATTGCAACGGTTGCGTACACCATTGATTTGTAACCGAACAAAGTTTTGCGCGCAAAAGTCGCAGTTACTTCAGAGTAAATACCAAATGCTGGTAATACTAAGATATATACTTCTGGGTGACCCCATGTCCAAATCAAGTTTACATACAACATTGGGCTACCACCCATGTCGTTGGTAAAGAAGTGGAAACCGAAGTAACGGTCAAGCGTTAACATCGCAATTGTCGCAGTTAAAACTGGGAAAGTTGCAATGATAAGTACCGCAGTAACTAATGATGTCCAAGTGAAAATAGGCATGTCCATAAGTTTCATGCCAGGCGCACGCATTTTGATGATGGTAACGAAGAAGTTAACACCCGTTAATAGCGTACCTAGACCAGAAACCTGTAGTGCCCAAATATAGTAGTCAACACCAACACCTGGAGAGTATTCGATACCAGATAGAGGAGGATAAGCCATCCAACCTGTAGCAGCGAATTCACCTAATGCAAGTGAAACCATCATTAAACCTGCAGCACCAGCGAATAACCAGAAGCTTAAAGAGTTTAATAACGGGAAGGCTACGTCACGAGCACCAATCTGTAATGGTACAGAGATGTTCATTAAGCCAACAACAAGACCCATTGCCACGAAGAAGATCATGATCACACCGTGTGCGGTGAAAATCTGGTCATAGTGTTCTGGGTGTAAATAGCCTTCACCACCACCTTTCGCAAGGAACTGTTGAAGACGCATCATGATCGCATCTGCGAAGCCACGAAGTAACATGACTACAGATACAAAGATATACATGATACCAATTTTTTTATGGTCTACAGATGTGAACCATTCGTTCCACAAGTAGCCCCATTTTTTGAAGTAGGTAATACCAGCAATCGCTGCAAGACCACCTAAGATCATCGCTGCAACAGTTACCAATACGATTGGATCGTAAGGAATTGCATCTGGACCTAACTTACCTAATAAGCTCATGTCTTATTCCCCTTGAGAAGCAGTCGCATGTTCAACTGCTACATGAGTTTCAGAAGCAGGCGCTTCACCAGCCACTACAGGAGCTGAATGGTCAGCACCATGGTAGTTACTCATATAGTTATTGATCACTGATTCAAACAAGCCTTGCTCAACAGAAGAGTAATAAGTCACAGGATGTGGCTGAGTCTTATATGGACCTTCTTTTAAAGCCGTTGCAGCAAGTTTTTTCTCTAATTCAGTTTTGGCGTTACGAACCATTGCATCAATTTGTTTCTGTGAACGGTTACCGTCACGTAAAGAAGCAAATTCAGCTTGATCTAAAACTGTTTTTTGAACAGCTTGAGGATTGATAGTCGTACCTTGACCTGCTTTAACAGCTGTTACCCATTGCTCAAAATCAGCTTGAGTTACAGAGTGAGCTTTAAAGCGCATTTGCGAGAAACCATAACCTGAGTAGTTAGATGAGAAACCACGGAATTCGCCCGTGTTGTCTGCTAAAACGTTCAAGTGAGTTTGCATACCCGCCATTGCATAAATCTGACCAGATAATGCAGGGATAAAGAACGAGTTCATTGTGAAGTTAGATGTTAAACGTAAGCTTACAGGCGTTTGCTCTGGGAAGCGTAATTCGTTAACAGTAGCAATGTTCTGTTCTGGGTAGATGAAGATCCATTTAAATTGTTCAGCAATAACTTGAACAGTTAAAGGAGCTTTTTCGGATTCTAGCGGACGGTAAGGGTCGTACTTGTGGGAACCCCACCAAGTTAACCAAGCTAAAATACAAATAATAATAACAGGTATACCCCATACTACAATTTCAATTGCAGTAGAGTGTGACCATGTTGGTTGATAGTCTGCGTCTTTATTCGATGCGCGATATTTCCAACCGAACCACAATGCCATAATTGCAGATGGAATAACCACCAATAGCATTAGGTAAATCGCAGTCATCATCAGGTTACTTTGACCTGCTGCAACTGGACCTTTTGAGTTCAGAAGTACTAAATCACCGCCACACCCAGTTAAGAGTGCAGCCATCGTAGATAAAGACAATACAGCTAAAATCGTTTGTCTCATTTTACAACCTCGGTGAAGAGTCCCATTCCCTAATTTAATATGGGATAGCGATTAAAGTGTCGCATGATTAAAAAGACATCAAAAAAGATGAAAAAGTCTTCTTAATCATCGGACACCGCTACGTTGTAGGGCATTATGCCTGATATCGACAAACTAAGCTACACATAAAGCGGCTTTAAGTGGAGGGAATGAAAACCAATTTTTATACTCGGAATTATTTGTGTTAATTTTAATTTATTTTTATTTATCAATATTATAAGAAAAAAGGGATGATCAATCATCCCTGAATAAATAAAATCAAATTATTGCTTTACGACTTTGGTTTTGGCGAGTTTATCGTGCAAAGCCTGTCGTTTTGCACCAAATGCAAAGCCATAATCTAAAATTGTGATGAAGGGCATAAACATCATATTCAAAATAATGAAAATGATAGAGCGAATAGTAAACACACGCATTAGGCTGACTTTTTCATCGGTTTCAGCATCGACAATCTTAATTTTAGTCAGACGTTTGCCAATACTTTGTCCAGTTTTAGCCAGCAGGAAGGCTTGTATGCCCAGCATAATCAATAAATAAATTGCCACCGCTTGCCAAGCTTGCATTGGAATGAGCTGAAAGAGTTCAGTTTGCAATTGCATGGCTTGATCAGACGTTGTCGCTGCCTGCATTTTTTGTTGTAAACCAGACAATTGTTCAAACTGGTCCGCATTTAAGAAAAAAGAGGGAAGTGCTGCTGCAGGCAACCATAACAACATGTCTATAATTTTGGCTAAAGCACGTTGGTTAATGCTCGCCAATTCATTTTTTGTTGCCTGTGTTCTTGAATTTGATGATGCTGAGCTTGGTCGTGATGTGTTTGTAGCCGTGTAATCTGTATTTTGAAAAGGTGAATGTTCAGGGGCAGGTGGTGTGCTGACGTAGCCTTGTGGTTCATATACAAGTTTACCTTGGGTGAGTTCACCTAAAGCTTTCCATTCGCTCATGCCTTGGTGCCAAGCCAAATCTGTCAGCAACACTTGTTGGCTGGCGAGCATTTGGTTGAGCTGCTCTAAGGTGTATGGCCCAGCTTGTTGATTATTTCGTGCCAAGTAAATTTGCATAAATATAAAATCTCAAAAAATGAATTTGAAAAAAAACCCACGCAGGTGCATGGGTTTTCTTTTAACACGTTTTACTACGCTTGTTGAGCTTTTTCTTCAGAAAGGAAGAACCAAGTGTCTAAAACTGAGTCTGGGTTTAAAGATACAGATTCAATACCTTGTTCCATTAACCAACGTGCAAGGTCAGGGTGATCTGAAGGGCCTTGACCACAGATACCGACATATTTACCTGCTTTACGGCATGCGTGAATTGCCATAGAAAGTAATGCTTTCACTGCAGGGTCACGTTCATCGAACAGGTGAGAAACAATGCCTGAGTCACGGTCTAAACCAAGTGTTAACTGAGTTAAGTCATTTGAGCCGATAGAGAAACCATCGAAATGCTCAAGGAATTGTTCAGCCAACAATGCGTTGGTTGGTAATTCACACATCATGATCACTTTCAGACCATTTTCACCACGTTTTAAACCATTCAGCGCAAGCAATTCGATCACACGTTTTGCTTCAGCAACAGTACGTACAAATGGAATCATAATTTGTACGTTGGTTAAGCCCATTTCGTCACGTACTTTTTTCAAGGCACGACATTCAAGCTCGAAGCAGTCACGGAAATTGTCAGACACATAACGACTTGCACCACGGAAGCCCAACATTGGGTTTTCTTCTTCTGGCTCATATAACTTACCACCAATTAAGTTTGCGTATTCGTTTGATTTGAAGTCAGACATACGCACAATCACTGGTTTGTCAGCGAATGCAGCAGCAAGGGTAGAAATACCTTCAACCAATTTTTCTACATAGAATTCGATTGGCGATGAATAGCCCGCAGTACGCGCCATAACTGCTGCACGTGTTTCACGTGGTAAGCTGTCAATATTAAGCAATGCTTTAGGATGCACACCAATCATACGGTTGATGATGAATTCTAAACGTGCAAGACCAATCCCTTCGTTTGGAATTTGAGCAAAGTCAAATGCGCGGTCTGGGTTACCAACGTTCATCATGATTTTGAACGGAAGTTTAGGCATAGATTCGATTGAGTTCTTTTGAACTTCAAAATCTAAAGCACCTTCATAAATGAAACCTGTGTCGCCTTCGGCGCAAGAAACTGTAACTTCCTGACCATCAGTCAAAACTTCAGTTGCATTACCACAACCTACAATTGCAGGTACGCCTAATTCACGGGCAATAATTGCAGCGTGACAAGTACGACCACCGCGGTTAGTGACAATTGCAGCAGCACGTTTCATCACTGGTTCCCAGTCTGGATCAGTCATGTCTGAAACAAGAACGTCACCTTCCTGAACTTTATCCATTTCTTTAATAGACGTTACAACGCGGACTCTACCAGAACCGATACGCTGACCAATTGAACGACCTTCACAAATGACCGTACCTTTTTGTTTCAATAGGTAGCGTTCCATAGTACCGACGTTTTCACGGCTTTTTACAGTTTCAGGACGTGCTTGAACGATGTAGATTTGACCGTCATCACCATCTTTTGCCCATTCAATATCCATAGGCGCTTGATAATGTTCTTCAATAATTAACGCTTGTTTCGCTAATTCTTGTAGTTCGTGATCATTTAAAGAGAACTGTTGGCGATCTTGTTTTTCAACATCGACCACAACTACAGATTTACCAGCCGCGCCTTCTTCACCATAAATCATTTTTTGGTGTTTAGAGCCAAGGTTACGACGTAAAACTGAGTGTTTGCCTGCTTTTAATAAAGGCTTAGAAATATAGAATTCATCTGGGTTAACTGCACCCTGAACCACCATTTCACCCAAACCATAAGAAGCAGTAATGAATACAGCATCACGGAAACCAGATTCTGTATCTAGGGTAAACATTACACCAGCAGCGCCAGTTTCTGAACGTACCATACGTTGTACGCCTGCAGACAAAGCAACGACATCGTGGTCAAAGTTTTGGTGTACACGGTAAGAAATCGCGCGGTCGTTGTACAAAGATGCAAAAACTTCTTTAATGGCAATTAATACGTTGTCAATGCCACGGATGTTTAGGAATGTTTCTTGCTGACCTGCGAAAGATGCGTCTGGTAGATCTTCTGCAGTTGCAGATGAACGAACGGCAACCGCGATGTTTGGGTTGCCGTTAGAGAGTGCTTCAAAAGCAACTCGGATTTCTTGTTCTAGTGATGCAGTAAGCGGAGTGTCGACAATCCATTGACGAATTTTTGCACCAGTTTCAGCAAGCGCATTCACGTCATCTACATTGAGTGTTTTTAGCTCTGCTTGAATTTTAGCGTTTAGGCCACTTTGCTCGAGAAATTCACGATAAGCAGCAGCTGTTGTTGCAAAGCCACCTGGTACCGATACACCAGCATTAGATAAGTGGCTGATCATTTCGCCCAAAGATGAGTTTTTCCCACCCACGAGCTCAACATCGTGTTTCCCTAATTTTTCCAGACCAATTACGCGCGCTTCCAAAGTTGTTACTCCACTTTTGCAGTATTAATCACTATCTTGTCATGAAATTATAATAAATCTACTTAGCAATTTGGTTTTACTAAGCGACAGTCATGTAAGATCGGTTTACTATAAAGATTATATAGCACTAAGACAAATGTTTAAGGAGAATTTTAATGTCAGATGGTAAACAAATTAAGCGGAGTGTTTTTTTTATTTCCGATGGAACTGCAATTACGGCTGAAACCCTTGGACATTCACTCTTAGCGCAATTTCCAAATGTGGACTTTGATATTCATATTCATCCTTATATTACGTCTGAAGAAGCGGCTATGAATGTGGTGGCAGAGATTAATGCCCGAGCACAAATTGATGGTCAATTACCTTTGGTGTTTGATACCTTGGTTGACCAATATGTGCGTGACATTATCAACACTGCCAAAGCAATTAATTTAGATGTATTTGAAGGCTTAATTAGTAAGCTTTCTGAAGAGTTAGGAACACCACCAACCACTTTGGTCGGGCAGACGCATGCCGTAACAGATTCTGAATCTTACAAGGCACGTATTGATGCGGTGCATTTTGCCTTAGATAACGATGATGGCGCACGTACACGCCATTACGACAAGGCCGATCTGATTCTGATTGGGGTGTCGCGTTCGGGTAAAACGCCAACTTCCATCTACCTTTCTTTACAGTTCGGGATTCGTGTGGCGAACTATCCATTGACTGAAGAAGACCTCGATGACAACCGTTTGCCAGCCGTATTAAAGCCGCATAAACATAAGTTATTTGGCTTGATGATTGATGCTGAACGCCTTGTGGCAATTCGTACTGAACGTAAAGCCAATAGCCGTTATGCAAGTTTTAATCAATGCCAAATGGAATTGCGTGCGATTGAAGGTATTTATATTTCAGAAGGGATTAAATATTTAAATGTTTCAGAAATGTCGATTGAAGAAATTTCAACACGTGTTTTACAAATGACAGGTTTAAAACGTCGTATTGGTTAATGAAACTATATGTATTAAAAAAGCCAAAATTTTATTTTGGCTCTTTTTTATTGGATTTAAATAGAATAAAAATCAAGCTACTATTTATTTAAATGATAATGCTTTTAGTGTGACTTAAAATGTAGTGATAATGGTATCAATTGGATGTTCTTGTCCATCAATACTATGCACGCTATGTGCACAGACTTTGACAATTGGCCAAGTAATCAAATGGCAATTTTCGCGTTGTAAAGCTGAATAATAATGATCAGATTTAAAATAGCGTTGATGTGTATCTGCAATGTTTGGTGTGAGTTGACGTTTAAGCCACGTGTCTTTGACTTGAGTATCTAAAAAGCGTAAAGCCAAAATATTTTTGACGCGGTTATTAAACAAACGTCGATTTTTAAACACCAAAGGATGGCTAATTAGGCGATGGATGCCACGTTCTGTACTTGGTAGGACAAAATGCGGTGCAATTTGAAAGACTTGAACAGATGTTGCTTGCTGACAAATTCTATCGAGTTGTGCCACGCTGTCCTGATTTGCACCAATAACTGCAACGCGTAAACCTGTGAAGTCATGCTGTTTGATTTCAGTTGCAGGAATGCATTCGCCTTGGAATTCTTGAAAATCTGCCAAGCAGTTTTGAAAAGCGTGTCTATGTACGTCGTGTTTAGGACTGACCATGCTGAATCTCTTGATATATTCATTTTATAAATTAGAACATTTACTCTATTTTGTTGGGGCAGTACTGTTTGGTAAAGTCTTTTGTGCAGGCGAGCCAGTCATTCCTAAAGATTGAAAATTAATTCAACTGAGATTACTGAGATTTAAGCGAAAGAGAACAAGAAAACGGATTTAAGTTATTTATTTTAAATGTTTTTAATTGATGAAACCTTGTAGCTCAATAGAACTACAAGGTCGGAGCTAATTAAGTATCTAACTTCATTTGCATGAGCAAATCAAAGTTATGTAAGCGTTTTTCTGTGTCATAGATGTCACAGGTAAAAATAAACTCATCGACATCATACTTCGCCAATAAGTTTTCCAATCCTGCTTTGACAGTCGCCTTTGAGCCAATTTGCGCCATGGCATAAAAACTATCAACTGACATTTTTTCTGCAGGTGACCATAAGCCATCCATACTTTCGACTGGAGCTTTGAGTTTTAGGCTTTGTCCACGCATTAAACCTAAAACACGCTGATAGGCACTAGTCGCCAAAAATTCTGCTTCTTGGTCGGTATCTGCAACCACTGTTGGCACACCCATAGACACATAAGGCCGCTCTAAATATTCTGAAGGCTCAAAATTGTCACGATATAACTGAATGGCTTGAGCAAGCATACGCGGGGCGAAGTGTGAGGCAAATGAGTAGGGTAGTCCTAATTTTGCAGCAAGTTGTGCGCTAAATAAACTTGAACCAAGCAACCATACAGGAACGTGTGTCCCTTGTCCTGGCGTAGCAACAATACGTTGTTGTGGTTCAGCATCTTTAAAGTAATGCAAAATTTCTAAAACATCTTGCGGAAATTGATCTTCAGTTTCCTGTCGCCCACGACGCAGCGCACGCATGGTCACTTGATCTGTGCCTGGTGCGCGACCTAAACCGAGTTCAATACGGTTAGGATATAAAGTCGCTAAAGTTCCAAACTGTTCAGCGACCACTAACGGTGCGTGGTTGGGGAGCATAATACCGCCAGAACCGAGTTTAATTTTTTGCGTATTTGCTAATAAATAACCCAAAAGAACTGCGGTTGCTGAGCTGGCAATGCCATCCATATTATGATGTTCCGCCAACCACAAACGGTCATAGCCGAGTTGTTCTGCGTGTCGTGCTAATTCAAGTGCATGATGCAGTGAAAACTGTACTGATTGATCATCACGTACAGGTGCGAGTTCAAGAATGGCAAATTTTGTGTCTTGCAGGGAACGCATCATTTATTCCAGCTTGATTAAAGAGAGTTTTATCATACGATGCTGCACTGATTTTGTATATCGAAAATTTTCGATATATGGGCGAGTCATGAGATATTGCCATTTAACAACGCGCGACATTCATCCAAAAAGCACGCTTTATAAAAAAACATTTATCCAAGCAAGTAGTCAGCAAACAAAAAGCACCCGAAGGTGCTGATTGTTAGAAGTATCGTGAGAAATTAACGACGTTTACCATTTTTATAGTGACCTAAATGTAAGCCATTGTCTTTGCGGTAACGGTCATTATAACGGTAGTCATTGTAGCGATAGCCACGGCTATCATAGCGGCGGTCATAACGATCATCACGACGGTCTTCACTAACTTTTTGACCTAATACTGCACCACCTGCAGAGCCGAGTCCTGCACCGACATAGCCACCATTGTTGCCTGCCATATTGCGACCAACGCTATATCCACCTGCACCGCCCAAGGCAGCACCAATCATGGCACCGTTACGGTCACGTTTATTGGCAGAAGCTGCAGCACCGCCCGCACCACCAATGGCTGAACCAATCATCGCGCCTGTTTGTCCACCCATTTGTTGACCAATTGCTGCTCCGACAGCACCACCCAAGGCAGAACTTACGGCAACACGTGTATCGTTTGCATGCGCAGTACTCATAAGCAAGGCAGAACTTGCGATAACGCTACCCAATAAAATACGATTAAGTTTCATGCGGATGCTCCAAATATTGATTAATATGTTTTGTAATGAAGATATAGAAACAGATGGCAAAGATCGTGAAGGGCAATGAGGTAAATCTGCAAAGTTTGGTAAAGACTTTGTAATTGCACTGCTAAATTTCTTCATATTGATTATGGTCGTTTTTTTGAACTGATATATGAAGAAAAATTAATCCTATAAAAAAGCATCAAACCTGTGTTGATGCTTTTTTGCTGCTCTATGCCTATCGTTCAAGATTAACGACGGTTGCGTTTTTTCTTCCATTTACGTTCTTGATAGCGGTCATATTCTTTATCTTTCGAGATTTTATTGCCGAGTGCTGCACCACCTGCTGCACCTAAAGCTGAACCAATATAACCACCATTGGTACCGCCCATATTTTTACCTACGGTATAACCCGCACCACCACCCAAAGCACCACCAATTGCAGATTCAGTACGATGACGCTTATCACTCGCCACGGCTGCACCACCAGCACCGCCTAAGGCAGCGCCTAGTGTTGCACCCGTAGTACCACCCATATTTTTACCAATAGCTGTACCTGCAACACTGCCTAAAGCACTGGCTGCGGCAACGCGCGTAGTATTGTCTGCATAAACGTTGGCACTGAGCATTGAAGCTGTGGCTAAAGCTGCTGTCATTAACATTGCATTAAGTTTCATGTTGAACTCCATGTCCATTTATAGGACTTATTTATGATCAATTTTGATGGGCTCAATTTAACAAAGCGCCGCTTTTAAAATGTGGAGAGTGCAGACGAGATTGGTGTTCTTTGGTGTGGGCTTTGTATGAGTTTGATTAAAATTGCTAAAAAAATGTCCAAATGCGGATGCTAATTGCGGTACTTGGTGAGTTGTACATTCACCGCAATGCACAGCATCATCAAGCAGAAATACTGCTAGAACATCTGCAGATAGGCATTTCAAACATCGTACAGACTTAATAATGATGTTATTTGGGTGGTAGAATCGGTAAACTATGCGCAATTTTTTATTTCGCTGTGCTGCGTGTTGCATGTAACAGCCTTTGCATTGAGATTTTTTAAACAATGAAAGAATCGTTACGTTTACGATTAGATCAGCTTTCTGACCGCCATGAAGAATTGACTGCTTTGTTGGCAGATGTTGAAGTGATTTCAGATAACAAGCGTTTTCGTCAATTATCACGTGAACACAGTGATTTAGACGAAATTACGGCAGTGTGGTCACAATACACACAAGCCGAAGCCGATATTGAAACAGCCGAAGCAATGTTGTCTGATCCTGACTTTAAGGAAATGGCGCAAGAAGAAATTAAAGACAATAAAGCGCTGATTCAGCAACTTGAAGCTGACTTAAATATTTTAATGATTCCAAAAGACCCGAATGATGCCAACTCGGCTTATTTGGAGATTCGCGCAGGGACAGGTGGCGATGAAGCCGCGATTTTCTCGGGTGACTTATTCCGCATGTATAGCAAATATGCCGAAAGTCAGGGCTGGAGAATCGAAATTTTATCTGAAAATGAAGGTGAACACGGCGGATATAAAGAAGTCATTTGCTTGGTGAATGGCGAAGGCGTGTATGGCCGTTTGAAGTTTGAAAGTGGTGCGCATCGTGTGCAACGTGTTCCTGCGACTGAATCGCAAGGTCGTGTGCATACATCAGCGTGTACTGTGGCAATTTTACCTGAAGTAGATGTAGACACCACGGTAGATATTAACCCTGCCGATTTGCGTATCGATACCTATCGTGCTTCGGGTGCGGGTGGTCAGCACGTTAACAAAACCGACTCTGCAGTGCGTATAACCCACATTCCGACGGGTACTGTGGTGGAATGTCAGGAAGAGCGTTCACAGCATAAAAACAAAGCGAAAGCGATGGCGTTGTTGGCATCACGTTTGGAAAATGCCAAACGTGCTGCAGCAGATGCAGCAACTTCAGAAATGCGTCGTGATTTGGTGGGTTCGGGTGACCGTTCTGAGCGTATTCGTACCTATAACTATCCGCAAGGACGTATGACAGATCATCGTATTAACCTGACTTTATATAAGTTGGATGCGGTGATGGAAGGTGATTTAACTGAACTACTAGATAGTCTGCATCGTGAATATCAGGCAGATCAGTTGGCGATGCTTGCTCAGCAAAACGGTGGTTAATGAATATTGCACAAGCCTTGGCGCTACGTGGTGAAGTCGATAGCTATGAGCGTCAAGAAAATATTTGGTTGTTAGAGCATTATTTAGGACTCAGTGCGCTTGAATTAAAATATCGTGCAGATCAGGAATTGAGTGCCGCGCAAGAGCAGATGTATGTGCAGGCTTTGGCACGTATAGCAGCAGGCGAGCCTTTGGCGTATATCACAGGTTCACAGCCATTTTGGACACTGGATTTAAAAGTCACGCACGATACTTTGGTGCCACGTCCTGATACCGAGGTTTTGGTCGAAACTGTGTTGGCTTTGTCATTACAACGTGATGCTGTAATTGTCGATTTAGGCACAGGTACAGGGGCGATTGCTTTGGCTTTAGCATCTGAACGTCCAGATTGGCAGGTAACCGCAACCGATATTTACCTGCCAACGCTTGCAGTTGCTCAAGAAAATGCAAGCAAGCATGCTTTAAATCAGGTGCAATTTGCCTGTGGTGCATGGTTTGAGGCATTGGGTTCAGCAGCCGAGCCACGTTTTGATTTAATTGTATCTAATCCGCCGTATATAGATGCTAATGATGCACACATGTCTGCTTTGGCAGCAGAGCCTGAACGTGCATTGGTGGCAGCAGATCAGGGTTTGGCAGATATTCTGCAGATTATTTCGCAGGGTAAGCACTGGCTGAAAGCAAATGGATGGATTGCACTAGAGCATGGCTATGACCAAGCTTTAGCAGTGCAAGCGATTTTTGCAGAACACGGTTTTTCTGACATTCGTACAGTCAAAGATTATGCAGGCAATGATCGGGTGACTTTAGCACAATGGCTTGCTGGCTGATGTGTTATATCAGTTAAAAATCTTGTGAGATCTATTTATCAGCTTGCAAACATAGACGAATGATTAGCAAAGTTTAAGTGCAAGACCAATTTATGAGCCTCAACTCAACTGATGTCAGCTTAGGTTGCCTTTCACTGCCAAAATTGCAGGTGGCAGTTCTTCGCCAAGTGAACTCAGCATTTCCCGTTCAATTAATCGCACCATGGAGTTGAGCGGTAAATCATTGTCTTGCAGGCCAAAAGGTTCTTCAAGTTGTTCGCTGAGAGCATCTAAACCTAAGAATAAATAGGCAATTAAACCCACCAAAATTGGTGTCCAGATTCCTAAACTTGCTTCTAAACTAAAAGGCAGAATAAAGCAGAAGCAATACACAGTGCGGTGCAACAAGACTGAATAAGAAAAAGGCAAGGGTGTGCTGAGAATTCGATCGCAACCTGCTTGCACATTACCCAATTCAACAATATGTTGATTCAAGCCTTGATAAATAATATCGGAAATTTCACCTGTTTTCAGTGCGCTGACTAACTCTTTTTGAATGCTTTCTAAAATAAACTGTGCGGCATTAATATGCGGAAATAATGCTTCATAATCTGCAGATGTGAGGTTGACTTTGTTTTGATAAAAATCGATAGGTTGGTTTTGATTGCGTAAACGGTTACGCAATAAATTACTAAACAACATGACCCGATACATCAAGACCCGACGCTGTTGATCTGGCAGTACGTATGAGTCACGTGAAATATGCCGTGATGTTGCAATTAACGTCCCCCACAATTTTCGACCTTCCCACCAACGTTCATAACTGGCGTTATTTCTAAAACTGAGGAAAATAGACAAAATAATACCGAAAATGGTAAAGCCAATGGCTGGTACGCTCGGCACTTGAAAAAAGTGGTGAGAAGACAAATACACTAAGACCGTAGAAAGGAAGACCACAATTGCAAGTGCAGGTAAGACCGTGGGTAAAATTGTCCCATACCATGCAAACAGTAGGGTAAAACTGTTGTTTTTATTGCGAATAATCATCTTGATGCATCCTTGAAGCTGTCCTTAGTGTTTCATAGACAAACAACGCTTGGCAAGATGATAGCTAGCTTTTGATTCAAAAAGCAGCAAGCGGCTTAAAGTCAATTTTTCTTATTTATTATTGCAACAGCCAATAAAAAAGTGATGCCATGAAGACATCACTTTTTAAATACTTTCAGCAACTGAATGCTCAAAGTTTTAGCTTACATCGGGTAATCTTGCAAACAGTCTGGAATTTCAACTTGTGCCAAACTGTCTGTTTCTAAAGCTAAACATAGTGCAACAATTTTAGCGGTATCGCACAGGTGTTCATCTTTGAGTGCTAAACCTGCTTGTAAAGATTGTAAATCTTCTTGGCAAATATCTAGGGCTTGTGCTGCTTCAAGTGCATCTTCACGTTTGAAAAACGCAGACATGACATTGCGTAACTGTTCTTCTGAGGTATTTAGAATACTTTGATTGAGTAATTCATCTAATTGGTCAGAAGCTTGGTTGAGGGAGTGAGAGAAATTTTGAACTAGATTGTGTTCAAGTACATCCATCATCTTAAGCATGGGGAAACCTCCAAAGATGCTCGTACATTTAATATTACAGGGGGAGTATGACAGCCGAATTGCATAAAATTTATGCTTTAAATTGATTGAAAAGTAAACTAAATTTAATACTTTGACAATGCAGTGCCGATGAACGTCCAGTTCACTGCTCAACCTTGAAATCACAGCGATGAGTTTTCTTTTATAATTAAGTTGTTTGTAAAATACACAAAATAGTGGCTGAGTAGTAGGTGATAAGTCACGCAATTATGAGCTTTCAATTATGAGCTTTCGGTATATTGTCGATATGCACCAGGATTGACCCCAGTCCATTTTTTAAAGGCACGATGAAAAGCGCTAGGATCATGGAAATTTAATTGATCGCTAATTTCCTGAAGTGATTGTTGGGTTTTGCTCAACAATTCAATTGCCGTATCTCGACGGATTTCATTTTTTAATTGCTGATAGCTGGTGCCTTCCTGCTTTAAACGCCGTTGGAACGTCGCTTCAGACATATTGAAATGTTGGGTTAATTCGTTCAGTTCTAACCACTCACTCGGCGGCAATCGCATTAATTGTTTACGGATTTTATGACTCAGCGCATGTGGGTTTTTATAACGCACCAAAAGGTTAAAAGGTGTTTGTTTTAAAAAGCGTTTCCAACTTTTTTTATCCTGCTTGATTTTTAAATCAAGATGTTTTGCCTCAAAATAAATCTTATGCGCTGTACACGCATATTCAATTTCATCACAGAAACGGACACGATAATCAGCATCATCCTGCGGGGCAGCACATTTGAGTTGCATGTTTAAAATAGCGATACGTTGTCCTGTCAGCCAGCACATCAAGCCATGAATCAGCATTAAATAAGTGGCATAACTAAACATCGGTTTCACTTGATCTTTATCGTGAATGGTTAAGATTGCATATTCACCATCTACGTTTAATTCACCTGAAAAATCATCCAGTATTAAATTAAAGAAATTTAAAATGTCCTGTAATGCGGCCTTTAAATGCTCTGCTTGGTACACCCATTTAGACAAGAGTTGATAACTGCCACGACGCATAGCATGGCTGTCCATGCCAAAAAATTCATCGTTCATGGCATCTGCCAGTGCAATCCACAATTGACCATATTGCAGAATTGACACCCTCGCTTTGTTGGAATGTAACAGCTCTGCAGGAATACCCGCCGTCTGCAAAATCGCATGCGTATCCATACCGCGTTGCTGTGCAGTATGCAAAGCTTCATGGACTAAAGCAATTGAAATTGTACCTTTGCTGTAAGTGAGCTGAGTTGCATTCATGGGATGGCGTGGTATTCCATTTACAAGTTGAGTGTTCAAATACATCATAGTCGATGCAGGGTTTGGAAATTGTACTCTAGCTTGAGTGTGATTAATCTGTTTCTTAAGTTGTATCAACCTGAAAATTTATAAGGAAAATAAAATGAAAATTCAAGGAAAAGTCTGTGTGGTCACGGGTGGTGCATCGGGTTTAGGCGCTGCGACTGCACAACATTTAGTTGCGCAAGGTGCAAAAGTTATTTTGGTTGATATGAATCAAGAACTTGGGCAGCAGCTTCAACAGCAATTGGGCGAAAATGCAGACTTCGTAGCTGTAGACGTGACCGATGAAAACCAAGTACAGCAGCTTTTTAACCATATTGAGCAAAAATACGGACAGTTAAATGGCTTGGTGAATTGTGCAGGCATTGCACCGTCTGCCAAAGTCTTGGGACGTGATGGTTTGCATGATTTGGCAATGTTCCAAAAAGTGCTGAATATTAATGTCACGGGCAGTTTTAATATGATCCGTTTTGCGGCACAACTGATGGCGAAATATGACTTAGCCGCCGATGAAGAAGAGCGTGGTGTGATTGTGAATACTGCTTCGGTTGCAGCATTTGATGGGCAGATTGGACAAAGTGCGTATTCTGCATCGAAAGGTGCAATTGTGGGGATGACGCTGCCTTTGGCACGTGAATTGGCACGTGAAGCCATTCGGGTGATGACGATTGCCCCCGGTATTATGGAAACCCCGATGCTGAAAGCATTTC
Organism: Acinetobacter sp. YH12252; assembly: GCF_013417365.1. Lineage (NCBI taxonomy): Bacteria > Pseudomonadati > Pseudomonadota > Gammaproteobacteria > Moraxellales > Moraxellaceae > Acinetobacter > Acinetobacter sp. YH12252. The sequence goes on along the minus strand of NZ_VPEA01000003.1, from coordinate 129,403 downwards.
CACAGCATGTGCAAGATGCTTTAGGGCAAATGGTGCCATTTCCACCACGTTTGGCAAAGCCTGAAGAATTTGCGCAATTGGTGGGTCATATTTTTGAAAATGGTTATTTAAACGGTGAAGTGATTCGTTTGGATGGCGCAATTCGTATGCAACCGAAATAAGTTATGACGATGCTATATCCATAAAATAGCCTAAGCAAAAATTCAAGTATTGAAAAACTGGATACTAAAAAACCGTTGCAATACAGCACAAGGATGTTGCGCGCATTCCTGACAAAAACAACATCTACCATATAAACAGAGGGTCACCATGATTTTAAGCCATGAACAAAAAATGATTCAGGATATGCTGCGCAGTTATGCACAGGAAAAGCTTAAACCAACTGCAGCGGCACGTGATAAAACTGCTGAATTCCCTGCAAAGGAGTTAAAAGAACTGGGTGAGCTAGGTGCTTTGGGCATGACCGTTGCAGAAGAATGGGGCGGTGCAGGTTTAGATTATGTATCTCTCGTTTTAGCCTTAGAAGAAATTGCTGCGGGTGATGGTGCAATTTCAACGATTGTGAGTGTGCAAAACTCATTGCCATGCGGAATTACACAACGCTACGGCACAGAGGCGCAAAAACAAAAATATTTAACTAAACTGGCAACAGGCGAATGGTTAGGCTGCTTTTGTTTAACTGAACCACAAGTCGGCTCTGATGCCAGCGCGATTGAATGTAAAGCTGAAAAAGATGGCGAGGATTGGGTTTTAAATGGCACCAAGCAGTTTATCACCACAGGCAAATATGCAGATGTTGCTTTAGTTTTTGCTGTAACGGACAAAACTGCGGGTAAAAAAGGCATTTCCTGCTTTTTAGTCCCGACGAACACACCAGGTTATATCGTGGCACGTTTAGAAGACAAAATGGGACAGCACTGTTCCGATACCGCCACCATCGTGTTGGAAAACTGCCGTATTCCTGCAGAAAACCTATTGGGGCAAGAAGGTGAAGGCTACAAAATTGCACTCTCTAATTTAGAGTCGGGGCGTATTGGTATTGCCGCGCAATCGGTGGGTATGGCGCGAGCAGCTTTAGATGCAGCCGTGGACTATGCCAATGAGCGTAAAGCTTTTGGAGTTGAAATTGTGCAACATCAGGCAGTCGCGTTTCGCTTGGCAGATATGGCAACACAGATTGAAGCTGCACGACAGCTTATTCTACATGCCGCAAGCCTCAAAGATGCAGGCTTACCGTGTTTAAAAGAAGCATCTATGGCCAAGCTTTTTGCTTCAACCATGGCAGAGCGTGTGTGTTCAGATGCGATTCAAATACATGGGGGCTATGGCTATGTATCTGATTTCCCAGTTGAACGTATTTACCGCGATGTGCGCGTTAGCCAAATTTATGAAGGTGCATCCGATATTCAGCGTTTGGTGATTGCACGTGAAGTGACTAAGCGTTAAAGCTGAGTATCTAAAACTTTAGTCGGTGTCCAAAGCTTGCAAGGTTATTGCAGGATGTGGAAATTGAGAAAATGTTCAAATCATGTTTAGCTAACTTGATTGAAAAATACGCGAAAATCATGTCGTGATTGCGTTGCATGATCGACTTCAACACAGCAAACCTAATTTAAATTTTAAAGAGCGATTCAATCCTAACTTGTAAAAACGGTTAAAACAATAACGCATATTGCTGCAAATGAATTGCAGTGTCATCAGTTTAAGACGGAGCTTAAAAGAATGAAAACTTTGCAAGAGGCATATCAACAGTTTGATATTGAGCAACTGATTCAAACCCAATTGGCAGGAACGCCAACGGCACTTAATGCCTATGAAGAATGTTGCGGACGCTATACGGGTACTCAACAAACTGCCTTAATTTGGGAAGGCAAACACGGTCAAACTGCATCGTGGACATTTGATCAACTGGCAGAAGCATCTGGAAAATTGGCAAATTATTTTACTCAACTGGGCTTAAAAGCAGGTGATTGTATTGCAGGATTATTGCCGCGTACGCCTGAATTGTTAATTACGGTTTTTGCCACATGGCGCATTGGGGCAGTGTATCAGCCTTTATTTACAGCCTTTGAATCTAAAGCGATTGAGCACCGTATTCAAACTGCAAAGACGCAGCTCATTGTGACCAATACTGAGCAGCGTCCAAAACTAAATGCCTTGTCTAATGTGAAAATTTTAACTGTGGACGCAGCAAATCAAGCTCAAAACCATGATACAGATTTTTGGCAAGTTCTAAGCACTCAAGACACTTACTTTGAAACCGTGTATCGCAGTTTTGAAGATGATTTTCTGATGATGTTTACATCAGGCACTACGGGTTTAGCTAAATCTGTACCTGTGCCTTTAAAAGCCATTGTGGCATTTAAAGGTTATATGCAGCATGCAGTCGATTTAAGAGCAGAAGATTCATTTTGGAATTTAGCCGACCCTGGTTGGGCTTATGGCTTGTATTACGGTATTACAGGGCCACTGAGTTTGGGGCATAGCATTATTATGGATGAACGTCCATTTAGTGTTGATCATGCACTGGAAATTATCCGTAAATATCAGGTGAGTAATTTAACAGGTTCACCAACCGCATTTAGAATGTTCTTTGGTTTTAAAGAAAAGTTTGATGGTGATATTCAACGACATCTGCGTGTGGTTAGCAGTGCAGGCGAGCCGCTCACACCAGAAGTGATTCATTGGTTTAAGCATGATTTACAAGTCAATATTTATGATCAATATGGACAAACCGAATTGGGGATGGTGATTGCCAATCATCATGCACTGGAACATCAGAAAAAAGTAGGTTCTGCGGGTTATGCTATTCCCGGACATCGTTTCGCGGTTTTAAATGCACAGCATCAGGAAGTCGCTCACGGCGAAATTGGCACACTTGCACTGGATGAATCACAATCGCCTTTAATGTGGTTCAAAGGTTACGATGGGGATGACCGTAAATCATTTGTGGGACAGTATTATTTAACGGGTGATACGGTACGTTTAAATGAATTTGGTGGGATTGATTTTATTGGTCGTGCAGACGATGTCATTACAACTTCGGGTTATCGTGTCGGGCCTTTTGATGTAGAAAGTACTTTGCTTGAATGTGAGGAAGTGCTTGAATCCGCAGTAATTGGTAAGCCAGACCCAGAGCGTACAGAAGTGGTAAAAGCCTTTGTGGTGTTAAAAAATCAATATCAACCAAGCACTGCATTGCAGGAAAAGCTGCAACAGTATGTGCGTTCACGCTTATCGAAACATGCCTATCCTAAAGAAATTGAATTTGTCAGCAGTTTGCCTAAAACATCCAGTGGAAAAATTCAGCGTAATTTATTGAAGCAACAAGAAATTGCAAAACAAAATGCTTTTAAAAAAGTGAGCTAAATTCAGCCAATAGGCCCTGTTAATTATTGCGCCATAAGAAAAACGCCATTCATACAGATTGGCGTTTTTTAAATCTGTATTCTTTATTTAAACCACCCGATTATGCAAGCACGAACTCAATCGATAGAAAATGTGTGCATCATATTGGTGATGTGATATTTTCAACTTTATGCTGACACAATGAACAAGGCTGCATGTACTTCGATTACGATAAAAGCATGTAGGCAGCGCAATACATATTGGGGGAGAACATCATGGTAACAGCTCATTTAAATTTCACGCAGCCGTCAAAGCGGATATTTACGAAGTCGATATGGATGGGCGCAGCTTTACTGTTGTGTGCCTCTGGCAGTTATGCACAAAACTGGAACCCAGCGCCAACTGCTGAAAGTACAGCCTATTCCAGCTATCCAGCAGCAAAAACGCCACAAAAAAATTATGCAGTCTTTGCCGAATACGCCAATTTTGAAGCAGATTTTGACAGTGGCGATACAGTAGAACTAGATGGTTTTGCTTTGGGTGTTTCCACCACGCCACATCGCTCAGGTTTTTATGGCAGATTGGAATTCTTAAAAAACAATGAATACGATTTGGATTATTATGAATTCAATATGGGCGGGAATTTAAACCTGATCAGCTATCATGGTTTTTATTTCAATACATACGCAGGTCTAGGTTATAGCGGCGCAAGTTCAAAGCTGCTTGCCAATGATGTCAATTTTGTCACTTTACCTGTGGGCGTAGAAGTCGGTTTGAACTTTGTTCCTGATTTCTCGATTTACGCCACTGCCGGTTATAAATGGTTATATGACAGCACCTCGAATACCACCTGTAAAGATGGGACAACCTCAGACAAAGTCGGGAATACGGCATGTTACTGGAATGGTGGAATTGCCTATTATAATGAATATATAGGCGATGCCGATGGCGTTACTTATAACGTAGGCATGCGGATGCACTTTTAAGCAAGTCGTTGCACATCTCCATCTGTTCAAATACGCAACAATTCAACCGCCGTCATGGCGGTTTGCTTTGAATACCCGTTATACTTGGCGTTTTGGTTTTGCAGAATAGGGCATTTTCTTGGAAAGCATATTCGATACTCAGTTGGAATTGAGCGATGCAGAAATGCATCTATATAGCCGACAAATTTTATTGGATGGCTGGGATATTGAAGCCCAAGAAAAATTAAAACTGGCCAACGTACTTGTTGTGGGGTGTGGCGGGATTGGCTGTTTAAGCGCAGAATTACTTGCACGTGCAGGCGTGGGAAAAATCACTCTGATTGATGCTGATGTGATTGAAACCAGTAATTTGCAACGACAAATCGCCTATACCCCCGCAGATTTAGGCTTTTATAAGGCCGAAATTCTCGCAAAAAGATTAATGCAAATTAATCCTTATATCGAGATTGTTTGTTTAACCACGCTGTTAGATGCGCAAAATGCAGGCACTTTAGTTGCCCAACAAGACCTAGTTTTAGATGGTTGTGATAATTTCAGTACCCGATATTTGGTCAATCAATATTGCCGACAATTGAATGTACCTTTACTCAGTGCCTCTGCCATTGGTTTTCAAGGGCAAATGTTCATGGTCGAAGGTGATTCTGCTTGCTATGAATGTCTGTTCCCGAAAGAACAACATGCCAATGAAAGTTTGCGCTGTGCCGACAGTGGCGTATTGGCAACCACTCCCAACGTCATGGCCAGTTTACAAGCGCATCATGCCTTATTGTACTTGGGTTTAGGCAACACCGCGCTGAAACAAAAGCTATTACTTTGGGATGGTTTAAGCATGAAACAACGCTTATTGTCGTTTGATCAAGACCACAACTGTCCAGTTTGTCAGGCAAGATAGCCTTTTTACTTGGCAATTTTTTGTTAAACTCTCACTACTTTAATATGACTCAGACATGATGAAAAATAATATCTGGTTAGATGGTTTACGTTCAGTTGCTCGCATGGGTGAAACTGCCGTAGTGGCAGCCAAAGCAGGCATTAAATATGCCACTGAAAAGCCAAGTAATGCCAAACTCATGCGCGAAACATTTGAATCTTTAGGTTCAACCTACATTAAACTTGGGCAGTTTATTGCCAGTACACCGTCATTGTTCCCACGTGAATATGTCGAAGAATTTCAAGGTTGTTTAGACCAAACTCCAACTTTACCGTTTAGCTATGTACAGCAAGTATTGGCATCTGAATTTGCAGGGCGCAATTTAGATGAAATATTTGCCTCAATAGATGAAAAGCCTTTAGCTTCAGCATCTATCGCACAAGTACATGCTGCAAAATTGGTGAGTGGCGAAGATGTAGTGATTAAAGTGCAAAAACCGGGTGTAGAAACCATTCTCTATACCGATTTAAACGTCTTGCACTGGGCGACTAAACTGCTCGAAAAAGCTGTACCTAAAGTCAAATTTGCGTCATTGGCCGATATTGTCGAAGAAATCAAAACCCGTATGGTGCGTGAAGTCGACTTTATTGAAGAAGCACGTAACCTAGATGATTTTATTAATTATCTGAATTTAACCCAAAATACGAAAGCCACTGCACCTAAGGTCTATCATCAATATTCCACCCGTCGCGTATTGACCATGCAGCGTTTGTATGGCGTACCTTTGACCGATTTTGACGTGGTGAAACAAGTATCTAACGACCCATCGCAAGTGTTGATTACTGCCATGAATACATGGTTTGGTAGCTTGATGATGTGTAACAGTTTCCATGCCGATTTACACGCAGGCAACCTGATGTTGCTTGAAGATGGGCGTGTCGGCTTTATTGATTTTGGTATTGTTGGACAGCTGAATCCTGAAGTGTGGACTGCATGTATGGCTTTTATGGATGCTCTACAAAATACCAACTACACGCTTATGGCTGAAAATATGCTCAAAATGGGCATGACCGACAAGCAAATTGATACTCAGGTTTTGGCAGCAGATTTAGAGCGTTTATTTAGTGGCGTATTGCTGGCCGATCCTCAAGAGTTGCTGACTTCTAACCCTGCCGATTTAAATGACATTATGCTCGATATGGTTGCTGTGGGTGAGCGTCATGGGATTCGTTTCCCGCGTGACTTTGCTTTACTGTTCAAGCAAATGCTGTACTTTGACCGTTTCATGCGCGTTTTAGCACCTTATACCGATATTTATGCCGATCAACGATTGCAGATGGTACAAAGCATTGATCCGAATTTGTTGTTAAAGCATTAATTATCCATATTGGTCGAATCAAGCTTTCTGGTTGCATATTTTAAAGCCACCAATCTTTTTTATAAGTTTTACGTGGCTTTAAAATACGGCAAATATCCCTTTCAATAGACAGAGATAGAAGGATTTAAAATGAAATATAGAGTGTGGTCATGGACGCAATTATCATTGAAGGCTTAAAGGTAGAGACAGTGGTCGGCTGTTTTGCATGGGAGCGTCAGATTCAACAGCCTTTGATGTTGGATTTAATTATTGCAACCAATTTAGATCAGGCTGCCACTTCAGATGAGTTACAGGACACTCTAAATTATGCTGAAATCTGCAGCATTTCTGCACAGGTCATTCAAAATGCTGCGCCTAAATTAATCGAACATGCAGCAAAATTGGTGCTCGATGCACTTTTTACTACCTTTGCAGCAATTGAATCTATTACCATCACGATTCGTAAACCTGCCATTATTCCAGAAGCCCATTCTGTAGGAATTCGTCTTGAACGCCACCGACACGATTTTTGCCCTCGCTCTGGCGAGTAACTGTGAAGCTTCACGCCAGTTTAAACAGGCCTATCAGCAAATTGCTGCCTTGGGTGAAACACAGTTTTCGCAAATTTATCTCATTCCTTGCCGTGATGGGATCGGTGCAGATTACTGGAATTCTGCTTGCTTAATCAAAAGTCGTTTGAGCTATGCGCAGTTGAATGTCATTCTCAAGGAAATGGAAGTTGCAGCAGGGCGTGTGCGTCCATCGCACGATATCCCACTGGATATTGATATTATTGCGTGGGGAGCAGACTTAGCCCACATGCAATTAAATCCGAAAAAACTGCCTTTGGCTTTAGATGTTAAAATTCCAATGTGGGAAATTTGGCAAGATGAAGCGTTTATACATCCTGAGCATTATTATCCAGTGGTGCGTTGTGACGAATAAATCAGGAAATTAAAGTCATTAATACGTGATCAATCTTAAACATTTGGGCAGAGATGCATGATCTTAGATTGCTGACATCAGCATGTCATATTCTGTGGGTATTTTTGTATAAAAAACCATCGAAAACCATATCGTTGCTGTATACATACAGGCTACAGTCAGAAAACTATCCACAAAATCTGCGGATAAATCTTAGGATAACTTAAAATCGGCTCTTTCTCTGTTATTTCTTGATTGTTTTAATCGAGATGTTTTCTATTTCATTGACATATAAAACGCCCACAATCGTGAGCGTTTAAGTGTCATCAATTCATTAAATATAATAACTGGTCTTGGTCATCAGCTTGGAAATAGCGGTCATGGTCAAGCGTACAGGCACAGGTAAATCTACACCACCTGCATTAAGCGCTGTATCGCGATGGTGTAATTCATCTTCATTCATTTGCACCAAAATTTTACGTGAACGGTCATCTTGTTCAGGTAGCTGACTAATATGATGCTGTAAATGCAAGCTCACTTGACGCTCGGTTTCTGCCACAAAGCCCAAACTGTATTTATCGCCTGCAATGCCTGCAATTGCCCCCATTCCGAATGAAAGACCGTACCATACAGGGTTGAGCAGGCTGGTATGGCTATCTAATTCTTTTAGACGGTCTTCACACCATGCCAAATGGTCTTGCTCCTCAATAGCAGCCTGTTCCATTTCACGACGTACATTGGGTAATTTGGCGGTTAAGGCCTGACCGTGATACAAGGCTTGGGCACATACTTCGCCACTGTGGTTAACACGCATTAACCCAGCAACATGACGCGCTTCACTCACAGCCAATTTGGTTTCAACCGCATTGCCTGGGTTTTCGCGTTGTGCCGAAGTTGTACCTGGCACTAAGCTGCGCAAGGCTTGGTCAAATGAGTGAATAAACTTGTCTATACCTGTGTACTGACGCATGAACTAATCCTCCAACGAGTCTTGTGCAGTATCTAACATTGGCTTGAGCTTTAACAAGAGCCAAATCGTGAAAATGGCACTTAAAACCGCTGTGATACTAAATAGAATTTTTAAATCAATTTTTAAAACACTTAAGATTAAAATCGAGAAAACCGCAGACGACACCATAAAAATGGCATTTAAAATATTATTGGCGGCAACCACACGTGCACGGTGTGAGCGAGGGGAATTGGCCTGCATCATGGCATATAAGGGTACAATGTAAAAACCGCCACTAATCCCCAATAAAGTAACTGCAAGCATCACGTGATAATAGCTCCAGCCTTGCTGAAACACGGCTGATAAGCCAAGTAGTTCACCTGTTTGAGGCGGTACAAAGGCCAATGCACCTGCTAAATAAAAAGCGAAAATGGTTAGACCTACTGCACCAATTGGAACCATTTTTATATTGACTTCTGAGCCACCTAATTTGCGGCACAGCAAAGAACCTGCACCAATGCCAACTGAAAATAGGGTGAGTAATAAACTCACCACGTTTTCAGAAGCATGTAGATTCTGCTGAGTCAGTTGTGGAATTTGGGTCAAATAAGTTGCCCCATAAAACCAATACCAAGAGTTTCCAAGTAAGATCAAAAAAATCATCGGCAGGCTTTTGGCATATTTTAAAGTCTGGAAACTGGTACGGAAAAAATTCCAGTCAATTTCAATCTCGGGTGCAGTCACACGCTGGGTTAATACAAAACGACTGGATGCATAGCCAATCAGTGCAATTACAATGACTGTCAGGCTAATCCACAGTAAATTTCCCGCAGAAACAGAAATGACAGCACCACCTAAAATCATGCCCAGTAAAATGGCAATTGAAGTCCCTGACTGGAAAATAGCATTACCCGACATCAGTTCATGCGGTTTGAGCACTTCGGGCAAAATGGCATATTTAATTGGGCCAAAGAAAGTCGATTGAGCGCCCATTAAAAATAAAGCAATCAATAGCAACCATAAATTGCCCAACAAGAAACCTGCAGTACCAATGAGCATGATGATAATTTCGAGCAATTTAATGGCACGTACCAGTTGCGCTCGCTCGTATTTGTCTGCCAGTTGTCCGGCAGTCGCTGAAAAAATGAAATAAGGCAAAATAAACAGTAAAGCAGCTAAGTTATTTAGCGTACTGACATTTGCAGACTGCTGACTAATCCAGCCATAGGTAAAGACCAAAAGCAGCGCTTGTTTATAAACATTATCATTGAGTGCGCCAAAAAACTGAGTGAGAAACATCGGCAAAAAGCGCCGACTTTTCATTAACTGTTCATTTTTTTCCATGCGTGATTAACTTCGTTTAGTTTTATTAAGAAATGTGACCGCTTGATATAATAGTACAGAAAATCATGTATGATGTTTCAAGTCTTTTCACTGATGAAAAAATCAAATAAATTGGTGTTTGCACGCGCGTTCATTGGGGTTTTTCCATAAAAATTAAATCAGTTTAGAGTTGTTTATGCCTGTCAATACAAACTTTAAAAAATCAGTACTTTGTTCCAGTATGCACGCTATTTTGTGTTGGAATATGCCAAAAAATATCGGGCTTGGTCTGTTTTTGGGTTTTGTTGCATCTTCAAGTTTTGCTGAAAGTATTCCAGCGGCAAATACAGTGCAACAAGCAACAGGTGAAATTAATACTGCAACGATCCAAACACCTGTGGCAGAAGAAGCACAGAGCCTCGAAGCCGAAATTAAGCAACTGGCTGCAGCACAAGGTAAAGATAGCGCCGAAGAGTTACAAAAAATAGAAGAAGCAATGCAGCAGGTGCAAGCGCCAGAAGTTGATAGTTTGCAAATGTTGCAACAGCAACAACAAGCTGGTATGACATTTCCCGAATTTCAACCTATTGAATTTGAAGACCTGGAAGATTTACCTGTCGCACCTGTAGATCAAAATCTTGCTAATGAAATTTTTCAGGTGGCAGAACAAGCCAAGCAAGAAGCGATGCTAGATCGTAATGGTCAGGTTCCTGAAACCTTGGTGCAAGATGCAACACAAGAGGAGTTGCTACAAATTAACCAAGCACCCGTTAATGTAGATGCATTAATGTCGAGCATTCAGGCAGACAGCAAAATTGTAGTCGAAGCTAACCCAGCAGACAGTACCATGACCGAATTGGGCTGGATGACACAGGCTGAAAATGCAGATCAACCGGGTTTTTTCAGACGGCTATTACATAAAGTCCGCCCACCGCGTGAACTCAATACTGCCAAAGTGCCAAGGATTAGTGCCGATGTTGTGATTAGCGCAAACAGTGCTCAAAATGGAACACAAAACGCCATTGGAGAAGTTTCACCAGAAGCTTATCGCACAGCGGTAGATAATTTAAGTGCCAACATTAAGGCAAAACTCTCAAGTTTTACCCAAGAATCGTTTGCAGACTTTCCAGCGGCCTTGCCACAGTTGCGCACCTTATCCAATCAGGCAGCGCAGGCGGTGGGGTTTTACAATGCCGAATTTAAATTTGAAAAACTTAGTGACAGTCGCGTACGTGTAAATGTAGTGCCTAATCCACCTGTGGCGATTAAACAACAAAATATAGAGTTTACGGGCGAAGGGCAATACGAGGCACAATTTCAGGTCATTGGCGTATTGCCAGATCAAGAAGTAGATGACGTGTTCAATCATGGTTTGTACGAGCAAACCAAAAAGCGAATTACCGATGCTGCCACAGACAATGGATATTTCGACAGTTATTGGCGTTTGCATGATGTTAAAGTCGCACAGCCGCAAAATACAGCAGATATAAATTTACGCTATGAAACGGGCGAGCGTTACAAACTTGGTGCAGTGGAATTCCGTATGAGCGATCCAAATCAGGAATTCCCGCTTGATATGGACATCTTACAAAGTATGGTGACTTGGCAGGAAAATGCTGACTATACCTTTTGGCGTGTCAATGGTTTAGCCAACAACTTAACCAACTCACGTTATTTTAACTACACTTTGGTTGATACAATTCGTCCTGATCCTGTAGAGCATCCTTTAGAATTGCCATCTGATATTCAGGCCTTGGTCGATCAGCAAAAGCTGTCTTTGGGTGATGCTACGGTTACAGATAAAAAGCAGGTGGCTTCTTCGCAAGAAGTTACACAGTCTGTGGTGAATGAAGCGGAATTTGCGGGTACAGAAGAAGGACCTGCCAATGAAAACCTACGCACCCTGCAAGTTCAACAAGAAAATAAGCAAACTGAAGAAGAGCGCTTAAAAGAACAAGCGCGTATAGATAAAAAAATTCCTGTCATTGTGACCTTAAATGCAGACCGTTTAAACAGTGCTGAAGTTGGCGCAGGTTATGGTACAGACACGGGTGTTCGTTTACGTGGGCAGTATCGCCGTGCCATTGTTAATAAACGTGGTCATTCATTCGATGCTAACTTGGAGCTGTCTGAAATTCGTCAAGCCATAGATGGGCGCTATAACATTCCGTATAACCATCCATTAAATGACTATGTGGCCTTGGTTGGTGGTTATGAGCGTGAAGAGCGTGATGATGTTGCACAAGGCAGTGGCTTATTAATCGAATCTGCGGTTGCAGGTGCAGACCGTGTGATTAAAAACCCAATGGGAAGTTGGCAGCATACCTTTGGCCTGCGCTACCGTTTAGACCGCTTAACTGAAACAGGCGATGTATTTTTAGATAATGTCCCTGATGCCTTTATTGCTAATGGAGATGTTGAGCAGCAATCGTTATTGCTTGGCTATGAAATTTCCAGAACAGACAGCAACCGACGAGTAAACCCAAGCAAGGGGTTTAGACAAATTTATAAAGTAGAACTGGGCAGTGAATCATTACTTAGTGATGCTGATTTAGCCATATTTAATGCAGGTTGGCGCTTTATTTATTCCATGGGTGAAAATGATAATCACCAGTTTGTGGGGCGTAGTGACTTAGGTTATATCTACACCGAAGACTTTAATAAAGTACCTTATAACTTGCGTTACTTTACGGGGGGCGACCAGAGTCTGCGTGGCTTTGACTATAAATCTTTAGCACCACAGATTGATGGCTTTAAAATTGGTGGTCAGGCTTTGGCTGTAGGCTCTTTGGAATATAACTATCAATTTAAAGAGGGCTGGCGTGCTGCGGTATTTAGTGACTTTGGTAATGCCTACGATACAGATTTTAGTAATGACATCGAATATAGCGTAGGCTTGGGTGTGCGTTGGGCATCTCCAATTGGTCCAATTCGGATAGATGTGGCATCGGGTATTTCAGATGACAACCATCCAATCCGTCTACATTTTTTTATTGGCTCTCAACTATAAATTTAAGACTTAGAGAACATTATGGCTGAAGTTGAACAGCAACCAGAAACCCCAGAGATGCTGCCCAAAAAGCGTCGAATACTCAGGAGTGTTTTACTGTCACTACTGTTTATGCTGATTCTATTGGTATCTGCTTTGGTGGTGATGTTCTCAACAGACCGTGGTTCTAAGTTTTTACTTGATAGTGTCTTGCAACGTCAGGAAATTATTCATTATGAATATGAAGGTGGTAATTTATGGCGCGGTATTATTCTGCGCAATATCATCGTCAGCTTAAAACCTGTGGATGTCAAAATTGACCGTGCCGATGTCATTCTTGGTTGGCGTGCTATTTTAGATAAAGAAATTCATTTAAATCGTGCCGACGTGCGTAATCTGCGAATTTATCCTAAAGGCCCACCGAGTGACGATCCATTCAAATTCAATGAAATTCGCTTACCTTTTGTTTTGCGTTTAGATACTGCCGATGTCGATCATTTATTAATTCAAACTGCTTCTGGCACTCAGGTCGATTTTTACGACATTCATTTAAATAACGCTTTATGGTCTGGGACAGAGCTCAAATTTGAAGACTCGCACATGGACATGGGCTATTTGAATGTGCGTAATGCAACAGGCGATATGAAGTTTGAGGGCAAATATCCACTAAACGTGACGGGCGACCTAAATCTGCCATCCTTGCACAATAGTTTGAATATCCATGATATTAAAGTCGTGGCGAAAGGCACTTTAGATACCATTCAAGCTGGTGTGGCAACCAATACGCCTGATTTATTAACAGGTTGGGTCGTGTTACACCCGATGCGCAAGCAAGTGCCAATGTTTGGTGAACTGCAATTTAAACAATATCACTGGCCTATTTTGACGGAACAGCAGTTGTTTACCCAAGCAGGTGCAGCCAAATTTAAAGGGGATATTAAACGTCTGGATATTGATATTGCGACCGACTTAAGTGGGAAGAATATCCCACAAGGGCAATATACAGGCTTGATGTACACCGACTTGGTTAATCAGCTCAACATTAGCAATTTAAATGCACAACTTATGCAAGGTGCTGCCAATGTTGCAGGCGTAGTGAGTTGGAAAGATCGAGTGAGTTGGGACTTAACTGGGCGTTTGGACAAAATTAATCCGAAAGACCCTCTAATTCCTCAAGTGGTCAAAGACTTTTTACCGCCAAGCCTAGATGCCAATTTGACTTCTAAAGGTCATTTGGAAAAAGGGACGCATTTAACTGCACAAGTTGATTTTGACCGATTTGAAACATGGAACTTAAAATTAGATCAAAACCCTGCACAGGGTAAAGCGGCCAAACCAATGTTGTTGGATGTGCGCTGGAATAATATTGACCGTGCAGTGCCTTATGTGGGTTGGCTAAAAAGTGAATCGGGGGATGTACAGTTAGCATTGGTTGAGGGGCAGCAAGATATTTTTGTGGCGACCAAAGTCAGTGCGCATGAGCAAACGGCTTTGCCTGCAGGTATGTATCAAGCCAAATTAAACCTTAAAAACAACCGTTTAAATATTCCAAACTTTAAGCTAGATACGGGCAATAGTCACTTGGCAGGTAGCGCCGTAATAGATTTACCTTCTGACAAACGTCAGTTGAAATGGAATGCGGTGTTGGCAGCCAAAGATTTTAATCCGCAAACTGTGGTAGCGGCAGCACCAGTGAATGTGTTGAATGGGCAGTTAAAAGCCAATGGTTTTGCATTGCCGAATCAGCAAATTATTCATTTAAATGATGTGAATTTAACTGGGCGACTGGCCAACCAAAATGAAAGTGTACATTTAACAGGGCAAAGCACGATTGCTTTACTGTTCCATGATGCCAAAGCAGGCGGTGGTTTTAAAAGTTTTGCGGTGAATTATGATGGTGACCTAAATGCCAGCGCAATTCAGGGCAGTCAAGGCAGTTTAAAGCTGAAAGTTTCGGGCACACCTGAGCTGATCAAAATTAGTGATTTACGTCATAACGGAGTCGCAGGGCAAATTGTGGCAGATGGTTTATTACATCTGAACAATGGGATGGGCTGGAATTTAAATGCTTCTTTAATCCGTTTTAAACCGCATTATTTTGTATCGAGTGTACGTGGTGAATTATCAGGAAACATCCGCACACAAGGCATTTGGTCAGAAAAGCAGAAGCGTATTAACATTGAGCGTCTAAATTTAGCAGGTATGCTGAATAATAAACCTGTACGTGGTACAGGTAATTTGGCGATGGTGATTGATTCCAATCAAAAAGGTTTCTTGCCGCAACAGTTTGAAGCCAATAATTTGTATCTGTCTTATGCCAAAAACCAGCTACAGGCCACTGGCAATGCACAAAACCTACGCATTAAAGTCAATGCACCTGCCTTATACGAAATATATTCGGGCTTACGTGGGCGTGCCTATGGTTATTTAAATGTGCAGTCGCAACCACGTTTGAAAGCAACCGCCAATTTAGCGGTTGATCAGTTCAGTTTTAACAATATTTTCAGTGTACGTAAATTGCGCATACAGGGTGAATTGCCAACATCTGAAAATACCGCAACATTGATGACCGCATCGCTGGAACATCTCCGCAGTGGCAATCGTGGCATTGAACAAGGTCAAATTGCGCTGGCAGGCACACGTCAGGCACATGTATTAAAACTTGAAGCAGAAAATAAACTGAGTAAGTTTTATGTGCAACTCGCAGGTGGCTTGAATGCGCAAAACGATTGGATTGGACAAATCCAGAAAGGTGATTTTGACTCATTAAGAACCCATTTGGCGCAGCGTCAAAATGCAGCGGTAATTTATCAGCATAAAAACAGTGAGCTGTATGTGGGTGCACATTGCTGGATGAGCCAACAAAGTCAGTTGTGCTTCGATCAGCCGATTCGAGTCAGTAAAACCAAAGCCAATGCATCTTTTGTGACACAAAACCTAGACTTAAACGATTTTGCTGCCTTTATGCCTGAAGGTCTTGCCATTACAGGTAAGGTCAATGGTCATGCCAAAGCAGCTTGGGCCAAAGGGCAGAAACCTAAAATTGATGCGCATCTGATTACACGTAATGGTGTGATAGGTATTGCAGCAGATGACCCGCAAGATATTGGCTCTACTTTACGCTATGAACAAGTCGCTTTGGTGGCGAAAAGCATTGCCGATGGTTTACAGTTACGCATGGATGTCAAAACGCCTGAAATTGGTGCAGGTTATGCCAATGTGGTGATCGATCCATACAGTAAAAATATGCCAATGCGTGGTGAAATCGCCTTCGATCAAGTGCAACTAAAAGTCTTTAAACCGTTTATTGCCGATGTGCGTTCCATGGCGGGAACTCTATCTTTTGCTGGTAAGGTCAATGGCACTTTAACCTCACCTTTGGTCACTGGTGAAATGCGACTGAAAGATGGCGCAATTAGCATGATTTCCTTACCTGTGAATTTGACCAATGTGCAGCTGTATTCTTCAATTCGACAAGATCAAGCCTCTATTAATGGTGCATTTAATAGCGGTGGTGGTGTAGGTCGTTTAACAGGTAGTGTGGATTGGAAAAATGATCTTCGAATTCAGTTAAATTTAAATGGTAAAGATTTATTAATACGTCAGGCGCCGTTAATTACTGCAATGATTACGCCTGATGTCTCTTTGGATGTTTTACCGTTCCAAAAAAAACTGAGTTTAAAAGGGAAAGTAGATGTACCACGTGCGTTAATTTCTATGCCTGAAGTTTCTGCACCCGTGGTGAATGTGTCTTCTGATGTACGTGTAGTACATGAAGGTCAAGATCAGCTCGCATTACTACGTTCAGCACGTCCATGGGATATCCGAGCAGATTTAGAGCTAAACTTGGGTGATCGAGTGATTTTCCAAGGCTTTGACAGCCGTATTCCACTTATTGGACGTTTGTATCTTTCTCAACGTGGTTTGGAAACTGCCATGCGTGCCAATGGTGCAATTGGTGTTAGTCAGCGTGTAAAAATTGAAGCATACGGACAGAGTCTGGACTTAAACCGTGCGATTGCACGTTTTAATGGCCCGATTTCAAACCCAACTCTAGATATGGATGCCAATAAAAACGTACAAGGCAGTATGGTGGGTTTTAGGGTTACAGGTACAGCCAGCAGCCCAAATATTCAGGTTTATAACGATGCGGGTTTATCTGAACAGGAAGCATTAAATGCTTTGATTACAGGACGTATCAATGAAGGTACTAGCGGTCTGAGTCAAACTGAAAGCTTTAAGTCGGATGTAAACAATACCATTGCTGCAGCAGGGATCAGTATGGGCTTGGGTGGCACACGTGCCTTGACCAACCAAATTGGACGTACATTCGGTTTAAGTGGTTTAGCGCTTGATGCCCAAGGTACGGGGGATGACACGCAAGTTAGTGTGACGGGTTACATTACTCCAGACTTATTTATTCGTTATGGTGTGGGCGTATTTACCCCAGTGAATAAACTGACCTTGCGTTATCAAATGAATAAGCGCTTGTATTTGGAAGCCAGTCAGGCTTTAGAACGTGCGGTGGATATTTTCTATAATTGGCGTTTCTAACCGCAGCTAAGTCAGATAAAAAATGCGCTCTACATGAGCGCATTTTTTCAATGAAATTTCTTATTTTGTTGAACATTGATTATCATAAGCCTAATAGGAGAGCGTGAATGAAAAAGATTTTGGTTGTTACTGCCGTGCTTGCATTAATGGGCTGTGCAGAAAAAAAACCTCTAACCCCAGAAGAGCAATGGCAAGGTTACTGCAGAAGTGTTGGAAATGCAGCACGTACCATTATGCTAGATCGTCAAAATGCAATTGAAAAAGAACGAGCTATTGAGCATGCCAACAAAATTGAAGATGATACGACCCGTACTTTTATTTTAGAGATTATTGAGCAAATTTATGCTTTGCCAATAGATGAAATTAAGGGCGATGCAGATGCCGCACGTGAAAAAATCCGTGCTCAGTTTACTGAAAAATGTATTGCTACACCGCATGATAAAATGCCAGATTACAAACCGTTCTAAAAGAACGGTTTTTTTATGAATATTTATTATTCTACCAACAGTAATTTCAAAACTTAAATAGCCTAAACAGTGTCTAGTATTCGTTGTCAGACCATTAAAATTTCCCACAAATAAATTGTGACAAGTTCTTAATCTTAAAACTAGCAATACTTATCTTTTTACTGAATAATGAATTTATAACAAAAACAGTAGGAGCGCATAATGGAAGTGGTTGCTTACCTGCATAATGCAGACTTGCTCTTAGAAGATGAACAGGGTGTCGCCATTGTTGGTGGTAGTCACTATGTTTTAAGTTTAGGTGATCGGGTTTTTTTACGTCAGCAAATAGATGAGCCCGCAAAGATTTATCAAGTACAGATTTCATTTGCTAGTGCAGCGCATTGTATGCTGCATGAAGATGAAATTCAGCTCAAGTTTGAAGGTAGCCGTGAACAATTACAGCACTATCTTCAAGCTACTACAGTACACTAAGGTGGAATATCTTTCATTTTAGATAGAAGGCAACATTGGGTTGCCTTTTTTACGAGTTAAACTTTAGGCAAAAGTTAAAGTGAATGCAGTTTAAGTCAAAATTAAGTCATGTTTTGCCTGTAAATTGAACAATATGCGCATCATTTAGTTATAAAATAATGGGCATCACAAAGAAACACTTTAGTTGCATTAACTTTTAACTGGAAGTTTAGTAAAATTTTGCAGTCCATATTATTTGTGATGCTTTGCAAAAGCAGGAATTCGCAAATAATTTTTTAAAAAAGAGGAATAACACCGTGCTAGAAGCTTACCGCCAACACGTTGAAGAACGTGCCGCACTCGGAGTCCCACCGAAGCCACTTGATGATGTGCAAACAGCTGCATTAGTTGAATTATTAAAAAATCCACCAGCAGGCGAAGAAGCTTATTTAGTTGATTTGCTTGAAAACCGCGTACCAGCAGGTGTTGACCAAGCGGCATACGTTAAAGCTGCTTTCTTAGCTGCTGTAGCAAAAGGTGAAGCAACCTCTCCACTCGTGTCTAAAGAGCGTGCTGTTTACTTACTAGGTACTATGCTTGGTGGTTACAACGTAGCACCTTTAGTTGAGCTTTTAGACAATGCAGAATTATCTGGCTTAGCTGCTGATGCATTGAAAAACACTTTGCTTGTATTTGATGCGTTCCATGACGTAGCAGACAAAGCAAAAGCAGGTAACGAAAACGCGAAAGCAGTTTTACAATCTTGGGCTGATGCTGAATGGTTCACTAGCCGTAAAGATGTACCTGAAGAAATCAAACTTACAGTTTTCAAAGTAACTGGCGAAACTAACACTGACGACTTGTCACCTGCACAAGACGCATGGAGCCGTCCAGACATTCCATTGCACGCAAATGCAATGTTGAAAAACGTACGTGATGGTATCAACCCAGAAGTTCCTGGTGAAGTTGGTCCATTAAACCAAATCAAAGACTTAATCGCGAAAGGCAACCAAGTTGCTTACGTGGGTGACGTTGTAGGTACAGGTTCTTCTCGTAAGTCTGCAACTAACTCTGTACTTTGGTTCTTCGGTGACGAAATTGCGCACATTCCAAACAAAAAAGATGGCGGCTACTGCTTAGGCGGTAAAATCGCGCCAATCTTCTTTAACACAATGGAAGATGCGGGTGCTTTACCTGTAGAAATCGACGTTTCTAACATGAACATGGGTGATGAAATCACTCTTAAGATCGACCATGCTGCTGCTAAAGTAACAGCGTTCAAAGACGGCGCGCAAATCGCTGAATCTGAACTTAAAACTCCAGTGCTTCTAGACGAAGTACGTGCTGGTGGTCGTATTAACTTGATCGTTGGTCGTGGTTTGACTGCTAAAGCGCGTGAAGCTTTAGGTCTTGCACCATCTACATTGTTCCGTACGCCAGTACAACCTGAAAACACAGGTAAAGGCTTCACTCAAGCTCAAAAAATGGTAGGTCGCGCTTGTGGTCTTCCAGAAGGTCAAGGTGTTCGTCCAGGTACTTACTGCGAACCTAAGATGACAACTGTTGGTTCTCAAGATACAACAGGTCCGATGACGCGTGACGAATTAAAAGACTTAGCATGCTTAGGTTTCTCTGCAGACCTCGTTATGCAATCTTTCTGTCACACAGCTGCGTATCCAAAACCAGTTGACGTACAAATGCAACACTCGCTTCCTGACTTCATCATGAACCGTGGTGGTGTTTCTTTACGTCCAGGTGACGGTATTATCCACTCTTGGTTAAACCGTATGCTTCTTCCAGATACAGTAGGTACTGGTGGTGACTCGCATACTCGTTTCCCAATTGGTATTTCATTCCCAGCGGGTTCTGGTCTTGTAGCGTTTGCTGCAGCAACTGGTGTTATGCCACTTGACATGCCTGAGTCTGTACTTGTGAAGTTCAAAGGTAAAATGCAGCCTGGTATCACGCTTCGTGACCTTGTACATGCGATTCCTTACTACGCAATTAAAGAAGGTGACTTAACTGTAGAGAAGAAAGGTAAGAAAAACATCTTCTCTGGTCGTATCTTAGAAATCGACTTAACAGAAATGGAAACTGACTTGACTGTTGAGCAAGCATTTGAATTATCTGATGCTTCTGCTGAACGTTCAGCTGCTGGTTGTTCTATCACACTTTCTGAAGAGAAAGTTGCTGAATACCTTCGTTCAAACATCACTATGCTTAAGTGGATGATTTCTGAAGGTTATGGCGATGCGCGTACTATGGCTCGTCGTGTTGAGAACATGGAAAAATGGTTAGCGAACCCATCACTTCTTAAAGCTGATGCTGACGCTGAATACACGAAAGTGTATGAAATTGACCTTGCAGACATCAAAGAACCTATTCTTTGCTGCCCGAACGATCCAGATGATGCAAAACTTCTTTCTGACGTTCAAGGCGACAAAATTGATGAAGTATTCATCGGTTCTTGTATGACAAACATCGGTCACTTCCGTGCTGCTGGTAAGTTATTAGACAAAGTTCCTGGTGGTTCTTTATCTACTCGTCTATGGTTAGCGCCTCCAACTCGTATGGATGAGCGTCAACTTATGGAAGAAGGCTTCTACAACACTTATGGTAAAGCTGGTGCACGTACAGAAATGCCAGGTTGTTCATTGTGTATGGGTAACCAAGCACGTGTAGCGCCGAACACAACTGTCGTATCAACTTCTACACGTAACTTCCCGAACCGTTTAGGTCAAGGTGCAAACGTATACTTAGCTTCTGCTGAGCTTGCATCTGTTGCTGCGGTACTTGGTAAGTTACCAACACCAGAAGAATACCAACAGTACGCTTCTCAAATCGACAGCATGTCTGCTGACATCTACAAGTACTTGAACTTTGACAAGATGGAAAGCTACACAGACGCTGCTGCGAATGTAGACACCAAGAAAATTGCTGCTGCTCAGTTGACCTAAGTTAGGAAAAGCAAACGCAAGAGCAAATCTATGATTTGTTCGAGTGTTGAGCGATAAGCAAGATCAAATAAGGGCTGATTATTCAGCCCTTATTTTTATGCGTAAAATTTCAATCTAATAATGAATGACATTTAAAACAGCATAGATTGTGATATTTCAGCTTGCCTAGCTGATTTTAAAAATAGGGGCGTAAGCTATGAAATAAATTAGGATTTAACTTATTAAAACAATATAAATTTGCCTATCAATACCGTTCGTCATAAAATAATGTAAACTGCGTCACAAAATATAATGGATTAATGCTGGTATTCAATTTTAATTATAATTTTTGGTAAAAACTTTATTGAAATGAACTACTTAGTTTTAATTTTAATGAAATTGGATATTTTTTAATAACTTACTATAATGATTGTAAAATTATGTAATTAAAATGTGTCATATTATTAATGCATTGACCAATTAAAAAAATTTTGCGTCTCTCTTTAAATATGAAACTGGGTTGTTTTTATGAATTTAATAGAAACAGTTTTTGACTTTAAAGCGCTTTCAATGCAGCAGCAATCGTATTTTTTTGAAAAAATTTATCAATTCGATCAAAAAATCTTTCCAAATTCGAGTTTAGAAGAATTTAAAGCCTTTGTTTATGACCCCGATGCAATCGCAGTCATGGTTATTCAATATCATGATCGAGATCAAGTGGTTGGGCAAAATGTTATTCCTTTTATTTTGATTCATTATAATGAACAGCCTATGCATGTGGTCAATTCACGAGCGGGTTTTTTGTCTGAATATCAAAAACAAAATTTGACGATTCCAAGTGCAGTCAAAGCCATGTTGAATCGACGCTTAAAAAATCCATTTATTCCATTGTGGTTTGTGATTAGCATTAATCAACCGAAGATTTATGCTTTGTTTGCTTCGCGTTCTAAAAGTTTTTTCCCAAGAGTCGGGAAAACTATGCCTAAGGAATATCATGAAGTTTTGCAGCTTATGGCGGCACGGTATCCTGAAATTCAAAAGCGCGGTGAAGGCGTATATGTGCATGAAACTCATTCTCCAGCACGAAGTTTTGAGCAACTGATGCATTTGAGAATTCCGCAAGATGTACATTCCAATTTCTTTTTGCAGCACGCGCCTGATTATTTTGATGGTTGGGGCATTATGTGTATTTGTAAATTAGACGGTAAAACTTTATCTGAAACGGCACTCAATTTAGCACTAAACAGAAAAGTGGATTAGGTGCTTATCACATCGAAAAACTGTAATCCTCTGTACGTATCCTGTTGACTCTATACTGCAGTAGATGATGAATTTGGGCAGTGATGGGGTGTAACCATCATCTTCACCAAAGTTTTATTGAGTGAAATAATGATCTTGATGTTTGCAGTTGCGACAAAATAAGGACACATAATTTTCTGCGTCATAATCGACAGTCAGTTCATCCGATCCGCAGTGCATACAGCGTTTAAGTGAATAAAATTTAAGTCGTGCTTCAATTTTTCGCCAAGAACGCCACACAGGTTGAAAGAAAATCCTTTCGTCATAACCCAAAAAGCGGAAGAATAAAATTTCGCTCATATAGCTGAAAGGCAAATTAGGCGGGCGTGGCAGGGTAGAGGTCTCCCATTTTTCAGCCACTGACCGTTCTCGGTATTGCTGCACAGTCTTTTTCAGTAAATTGGTATTAATAAAGTTTTCATTACGCGGTTTGAGTGCTTTTTGTTGGTATAAAAATTCCAAAGCAGTTTGCACCAAGTAATAAATTTGCCCAACCGCCACGACATCTAAAAGTCGGTAGCAAAAGCTCTGAAAACTATGGTTGCCCGCAATTTGTATTCCCCAAGTCCGACAATAAAATTGCATAAACTGCACAATCTCTTGATACAGCAATAAATACAGCGCATCTTTGACTTCATCTGCTGTTTTGAACGGTGTGCCCATACTCAGATTTTCATAAAACCAATAACGTAATTGTTGTGCAATGCTGAATAAGCTTGGTTCAGAATAACCATCTAAACGGACATTGATATAATATTGCTGCGCATTTTCGGCAAAATCTTTGGCAATTAATATTTGCTCTTTTAGCAAATGTTTGATCATGCCGTGCTGGAAAAAATAGTTGGGGGTAATATTTAAATACTTGATTTTTTCCCAATCTATAAATTCTTCATGTGGAATATGTTCCTGTGCATGCTGATCTAAAATACTCAATAAAAATAATTTATCTATAAAACGCAGCTGATTTAATTCGCGTTCAGGTGCATCCTGTTTTTTGAATTTTTGTTGTTCTTGCAAGCGGGTTTCCGCCATGATTTTTTTGCGTTGTTGGGTACAGCTTGCGCAATGACAGTTTTGTTGTTGGCTATTTTGAAAGATGCGATGTTCACAATGACTACATTGGTGAAAATTTAATTCCTGCTCATATTGTTCTGCTTCTACCCAATACATAGATGCCTGACACAAAGGGCATAATGTGCTTTCATCTAATTGTTTTTGCAGAATTTGTAGCATTGTGAAATAGAAGCTCAAGTAAATCGTGATATGTCATTATACATGGCTTGTGTACTGAAAGGTGGAAGCTTCTGTGCTTTTGATCATCATCAAAATTAGCCTGTGTTGGTCGTATTTGAAGTGAAGTTGCATATCAAAATATTAAATTTACGCGTAATAGCAATACAGGTATTGATTTAAACAGTCTGCTTTTATGTTACTTGTACAGGATTAATCCAGATAGGATTGAAAAGCTTGGGTTGAGCGCCCATATAAATCAGCATTGTTGAACAAGACTGAAATAGATTGTGCGCAGACAGATGTTGAAAGTTGTCGTATGATCATTGCAACTTTACAAAAACAAGCGCATCGCCACAAAGAATGAGGACAAGATGAATATTGCAGCAAATCCTATGGTTGAAGCCAGCCAAACTATCTATTTAAAAGACTATCAAAAACCTTCATTCTTGGTAGATGCTGTAGAGCTAGATATTCAAGTCTATGCAGATTACACCCAAGTGGGTGCAACATTGAAAATGCAGCGTCAGACTGCAGGCGATTTGGTGTTATTGGGCCGTGATTTAGAATTGAAATCTATTATTTTGAATGGCACGGAATTATCGGAAAGTGACTATCAATTAGATAGTGAGCAGCTTCGCATTGCAAATGCACCTGATCAAGTCACGTTAGAAACCATCGTGATCATTCATCCTGAAAGCAATACGCAACTTGAAGGCTTATATCAGGCAAGTTCTGATTTATTTGTTACCCAAAACGAGCCTGAAGGTTTCCGTAAAATTACCTTCTATCCTGACCGCCCAGACGTATTGTCGGTATTTACCACACGTGTTGAAGCCGATAAAAAATATCCTGTGTTATTGGCAAACGGCAACTTGTTAGAAACAGGTGAAGCAGGCGAAGGTCGTCATTATGCGATTTGGCAAGACCCGACCAAAAAGCCAAGCTATTTATTTGCTTGTGTGATTGGCGATTTGGCAGTCATGAAAGACCATTATGTGACATCTGAAGGGCGTAATGTTGCACTGGAAATTTATGCAGAAGAAAAAGACATTCCAAAATGCAAAATTGCTATGCAAGCGTTAAAACATTCGATGCGTTGGGATGAAGAACACTATGGTCTGCCGTATGATTTAGATAATTATATGATTGTGGCGACCAGTGCCTTCAATATGGGCGCAATGGAAAATAAAGGTCTGAATATTTTCAATACGTCATGTGTATTGGCCGATGAAGAATACACCACAGATGCCGCAATTATGCGCGTACAGTCCGTGATTGCGCATGAATATTTTCATAACTGGACAGGTAACCGTATTACTTGCCGCGATTGGTTCCAGTTGTGTTTAAAAGAAGGTTTAACGGTGTTCCGTGACCAATCTTTCTCTGAAGATTTACAGTCTGCCGCAGTACAGCGTATTGATGATGTGGCGGTGCTCAAAGCACATCAATTCCCCGAAGATTCTGGCCCGTTATCGCACCCGCCACGTCCAGATCATTTTGTAGAAATTAATAACTTCTATACCGCAACAGTCTATGAAAAAGGTGCGGAAATTAACCGCATGATGTCGACTTTACTCGGTAAAGAAAAATTCCGTAAAGGTAGTGATGAATATTTCCGTCGTCATGATGGACAAGCAGTCACGGTTGAAGATTGGGTCAATGCTTTAAGCGCAGGTTCAGGTGTCGATTTATCTAATTTCCTGACTTGGTACAATCAACCAGGCACACCAAAGCTTGAAGTGCAGGGCGAATACGATGCGGCTGCGCAGGTTTATCGTTTAAATTTAAAACAAAGTCTGAAAAGCAATGCCAAATATCCAAACTTAAAAGCATTGCCTATTCCTGTTGCATTGGCATTGTTCAATGCAGAAACAGGCGAGCAATATATTTTGCAGTCTGAAGCTTTGGTTGAAAACTCAGTAAAAGATGGTGTGTATTTGTTTGATCAGGCACAAGCAAGTATTGAATTTAGCGGTATAACTGCGCATCCCGTTGTTTCTTTATTGCGTAATTTTTCTGCACCTGTGAATTTAGAATTTAACTATTCTAATGATGAATTGGCATTTTTAATGCAGCACGAAACCAATGGCTTTAACCAGTGGCAGGCGACTCAGACTCTATTGGAACGTATTTTATTGGAAGAACATGCAGCAGATACTTATTTGCAAGCCATGAAAAATACAGTACCTGCTTTAATTGAAAAAGATCCTTTGTTGGCATCACGTATTTTTGATGTACCTTCTGAAGGCTATTTGGGCAGCCGTATTGATCAAAATTATCAACCTGAAAAAATTCAGCAACAACGCAATGCGCTGTTAGATACATTGGCGCGCGAACTTGGTGCATTCTGCAAAGAAACCTATTTAAGCCTTGATCCAGACATGCAGCAAGATTTCTCTCAGGCAATGGGTGTACGTGCTTTAAAGAATATCATGTTGGCGTTAATGGCACGTCAGGGCGATGCCGAAGCGTTTGAGCTGGCAAAGCAGCAATACCAAACAACTCGAAATATGTCTGAGCGTTTAGGGGCATTGCGTGTCTTGGTGTGGAATGATGCACCGCAAGCCAAAGCTGCTTTGGAAGATTTTTATACACGTTTTAAAGATGAAGCTTTAGCACTTGATCAATGGTTTATGGTTCAAGCTTCACATCCAAAAGCGACAGCTGAAACCATTCAGGCTTTAACTGCACATCCTGATTATGATTTGGGTACACCTAACCGTATTCGTTCAGTCAGTGGTGGTTTAAATAGCAACCCTGTGAATACATGGAGTTTTGGTGTTCAGCATTTTATTGACTTAGCCAAGTATTTAGATGAGAAAAACCCAATTGTAGGTTCGCGTTTATTGCAGGTGTTGTCGCGTTGGTACACTTTGGCAGAGCCACAACGTAACCAAGTGCAAGCAGCGTTGCTAAATTTGCAGTCTGTGGTGAAATCTAAAAACGTGGTTGAAACCCTAAATAGTATGTTAGAGGTTTAAGTTAAAAAACTAAAAGCCATTTCATCAATTCGTTGAAATGGCTTTTTTGTGGCTGGAATACATTAAAAATAATCTAGCTTAGTCACAGCGAATTTGATATTCATTTTTATAGTTGGTGTAAGTTTCATTTAATTCAGCATGTAATTTTTCTCGTTATATTGCCGATCTTCAGGTTTAGAATTTTTAAGTACAATTGGCATATATTCATGTTTGTAAATCTGCGTATATTCTTCACAAATAATATGTTTGCGCTCATCTGCAGAATAGTTATCTAAATCGCGAAGCAAGATTTCATTCATTTTGGTATTGATGAGATCGAGTTCATCAAACATGCTTGGGGCTTGATCTGACGGTTGGGATGGGGAACAGCCGAAAGTGATAAAGCTACATATCAGAACGTAAACCCACTGCTTCACATTGACCCCAATGATAAAAAATCAAATTTATATTATAGCCTTAAAAGCGTAAAATTTAAGTGAATAGTCAGTTTTATTGGCAGTGAAATCAATTGAATGACAGTGTGTCGATTTTGTGTATTTAGACAATATGGCTGACTTGGGAAATGCAGTTTTATGTGTTAGTTTTGATGAAAATGAATGTTTTTCTGCGCTGAATTTCTGCAGATGAGTATCTAAAAAATCACGAAAAATTGAGGCATGAAATGGCTAAACATTATGACTATTTGGTAATTGGGGCAGGAAGTGGTGGTATTGCTTCGGCCAATCGCGCGGCGCAATATGGTAAAAAATGTGCATTAATTGAAGTTGCAGATTTGGGCGGGACTTGTGTCAATGTGGGGTGTGTGCCTAAAAAAGTGATGTGGTATTCTGCGCAAATCGCCGATGCTATTCAAAAATACGGCCCAGATTATGGTTTTAATACTGAATTAAAATCGCATGATTGGAATACGTTAATTCAAAATCGTCAAGCTTATATTCAGCGTATCCATGCATCGTATCAATCAGGTTTAGCTAAAAAAAATGTTGATGTGATTCAGGGCTTTGCTCGTTTTGTAAATGAAAAAACAGTTGAAGTAAATCAGCAGCAATACACTGCAGATCACATTTTAATAGCCACAGGAACTGAGCCAACACGTCCAGATATTGAAGGGGCAGAGCTAGGAATTGATTCAAACGGTTTCTTTGAATTGCAACAATTACCAAAACGCACGGCAATTGTCGGTTCGGGTTATATTGCCGTAGAGTTAGCAGGTGTTTTAAATGGGTTGGGTTCAGAAGTTGGATTGTTTATTCGTAAACAATTGCCGCTGCGTAGTTTAGATCAATTTTTAGGTGAAACATTACTTGAATGTATGCGTGATGAACATATCCAAGTGCATACGCAAGCCATTCCAAAGAAAGTCACTCGCCAAGCGGATCAGTCTTTGTTATTACATCTTGAAGATGGTTCACAGCATGAGGTCGATTGTCTGATTTGGGCAGTTGGACGTAAACCAAATACACAAGCATTGAACTTGGCTGCTGCAAATGTGCAGATTGATGAAAAAGGATATATCGCAGTAGATCAATTCCAAAATACCAGCCAAGCAGGTATTTATGCGGTGGGCGATATTATTGGAAAAATTGAGCTGACACCCGTTGCTGTTGCCGCAGGACGTAAATTGTCTGAACGTTTATTCAATCACAAACCAAATGAATATTTAGATTATCAAAATGTTGCCACGGTGGTCTTTAGTCATCCGCCTATTGGTACGGTGGGTTTAAGTGAAGCGCAAGCCATTGAACAGTTTGGGCAAGATCAGGTCAAAGTCTATCAATCTTCTTTTACCTCAATGTACACGGCTGTAACTCAGCATCGTCAAGTGTCTAAAATGAAATTGGTCTGCGTTGGTGATGAACAGAAAGTCGTGGGCGTGCATGGTATTGGCTATGGCATGGATGAAATTTTGCAAGGTTTTGCAGTCGCGGTCAAAATGGGCGCGACCAAGCAAGATTTTGACAATACTGTCGCAATTCATCCAACTGCTGCAGAAGAATTTGTGACTATGCGCTAATGGAGTAGCGTAGTCGCACACAAAGAGTATGGGTTAAAAAAATCCATACTCTTTTTTATTTTTGAAATTTGTAGATAAAAAATCAGAAGATAAACGTCAGAAAGATAAAGTTTGTTATCGTTATTTAGTTAGCCTAATAAGAAACCCACCGAAGTGGGCTTGTGCGATCAAACACCATCCATTGTGTTTGGGGTAGATTATCTCACGAAAATGATTAAGGTTTGATTAAGAAATTTTTGTTTTATTAAGTTTATCTTTACAACTTTGTAGTCCATGCTGCAAAGACTTTAAATCTATGTTATAATATAACTTGTACAATAAAAATATCTCTATTCTCTCGTAGTTATTCATCATCATGCTGTGCTGCATTTATTTTCTATGCACTGCAAATTAAGTGTGATGAATGTTGTTGTATTAAAAACTATGCTCAAAATTTTAATTTGAGCTTGATGTGTAAGTTATAAATGAATTGGTGTAAATATTGAAAAAAATGCAAACAATGCTTGCGAAAGCAGTGAATGGTCGCGAAATTATGGTGTCTTTGGTGGCATCAAAGAAAAAGCAAAATACCCGTGATGGTTTTAAATGGGTCGAAGTCGGAAAACATGTGTTGTTGGAATGTGGTCAGGAAATTGAACTGAATTTAGATGGTCGCAGTTTTTATACCGATACGCATGAAATGTTCCGTTTACCGCATCGGGTTAATTAAGTTTTGGTCTGAAATGAATATTCAACCTAGCTAAACTGGATTGCATAATATGTAATTTAGAAAAGCTTTTAAAAGTTTTATCCAGAAAAATCCCGTTCATTGGCGAACGGGATTTTTTTATTTTATCTTTTACTGTGGCAGAGCACAGTTGGTAATGAATTAAACCTTAACAATCAAAACAGGAACAGGAGACTGAGTCAGTACGTTTTGGGCAACGCTACCGAGCATCATCTTTTTCACGCCAGTACGGCCATGCGAACCCATAATAATCAGGTCAGCACCAATTTCATTGGCAATTTGTACAATCCCTTCAGAGGCTGCAACACCGCGGATAATTTTGGTATCTACCGAAATACCTTCACGGCTAAACGATTGCTGAATTTCAGCCAAACGATTTTGTGCATTTTGTTCAGCCTGCATGAAATAATCGGTAATTGCTGGTGCAACTTTGTAGAAGTCCACGCCTACAAAAGGATCAACTGCAATTACACTCATAATAGTAACAGGGCAATTTAGATCTTTTGCCAATGAAAGTGCTTGTTCGGCTGCAGCATAAGACATAGGTGACTCATCTACTGGAACAAGTAAGTGTTTATAAGTTGTCATGGCAAATCCTTATTAAAAATTTATGATGAAAATATGGCTTAAAATAGTGATTAAGCTTTAACTACAAGCACAGGTAATTCTGTATGACGTAATACGTCTGTGGCAAAGCTACCCAATAATAATTTTTGGAAACCTTTACGACCATGTGAACCCATCACAATCACATCGGCATTTAAGTCTTTCGCAGTTTTGATTACACCTTCAGCAGATACCAAACCCTCAACCACGCGAGTTTCTGCATTTACACCCACTGCTTTCGCAATTTCATCTGCTTCTTTTAATGCCTTTTGTGCATTGGCTGTCGCTTGCACAAAGTATTCTTTCATAATGGCAGATGAATAATTATAGTAAAAGTCAGAATCAGTAAATGGGTCTTCCGCAACAAGGCTAATTAAGGTGAGTTTACTGTTAAATACTTTGGCAATTTCAGCTGCATGTTTGACCGCTGAAAAAGAAATTTGTGAACCATCTACAGGGACTAAAATATTTTGGTACGACATGCGGGTAACTCCAGAAATTATGATTATTCGCCTTACACTTTATTGATAGCATATAGTCTATATAGGTTCAATTTAAAATCTGAAAAAAGATTGATAATTCATTTAATTACCCGCCAAATTTGCTGAAAGAAAAGATAAGCTGAAGATGATGAATTTACTCAACTCAACGGCAAAGCTATACGATAAAATAAGATGCTAAATTTGCAAAAATAAATAGACCTTCATAATTTAATTTTAAATTACTTGGGTTTGAATTGGGCCTATGAATCTTGAGGGAAATGTGGTTTGAAAATAATTTGGATGTTGCTGTGTTTTATGTTGTTAAGTGCTTGTCAAACCACGCAGCAGAACAGTCGAATCATTGCTGGTGCATTTAATCTCACCACAGGCTTGCAGCAAAAAATCATGGATCGCTATGCACCCAAAAACATACAAGTGCAACATGATATTGTGTATGCCACGCAGCCCAATTTGAGTTTTGACTTGTATCAAGACAGTCAATTGCAAGATTTAGCTGCACGCCCGACAATTGTCTGGATTCATGGTGGTGGCTGGATTGCAGGTTCAAAAGCCCACGCACGTGGCTATTTTAAATTATTAGCCGCGCAGGGCTTTAATGTAATTGCCGTACAATATCAATTTGCCCCGCATGCAACTTATCCTACTCAGTTGCAACAAATTGATCAGGCTTTAAATTACATCACGCAACATGCAGAAAAATATCAGCTTAATCCACAACAATTATATTTGGCAGGTGATTCTGCAGGGGCGAATTTAGCGAGCCATTATGCCGCATTATTGAGTAATCCAGCGTTTGCACAGCAGTCTAATTTACAGCCGACTATTCAGCGCAAACAACTTAAAGGGCTGATTTTGCACTGCGGGATTTATGATCTAAAAGCGTTTGT
The DNA here is from genome assembly GCF_013417365.1 of Acinetobacter sp. YH12252. Classification (NCBI taxonomy): domain Bacteria; kingdom Pseudomonadati; phylum Pseudomonadota; class Gammaproteobacteria; order Moraxellales; family Moraxellaceae; genus Acinetobacter; species Acinetobacter sp. YH12252. The sequence goes on along the minus strand of NZ_VPEA01000003.1, from coordinate 97,999 downwards.
TGAAACTGCGCCAGATGAAATGAATATCGTAGAGTAGGGTGTTTATAATTTGGTGCAGGCTTACACGGGAGATCGGAAACAGGACAGTGAATTTCTGAAGAATATTTCGCCTATTCAACATTTAACGGCAAACTATCCTGCGGTATTTATCAGTGGTGGTAACAAAGACTTTTTAACAGAAACTCAATCTATGCCGATGCTGCATGCTTTACAGCAACAGCAGATTCCTGTGACGACAGCATTTTATCCAGATACAAAAGCATGGTTAATTCACGAATATCAATTTTTTATGCACCAAAAAGAAAGCCAACAAACTTTTGCTAAAACAGTAGAATTTATCCGAAGCACAGCAGACCCTAATGTATCGCGCATACAATAAATCAATACGATGCTTCAGAAAAAGTGTTTTTTAACTGCTTAAGTTATTTAGCTTTTGCTGTTTAAACTTTAAAACTGCCAAAACCACACAACCAAAAATCAGTCCCCAAAATGCAGAACCAATACCAAAAAACTGCACCCCAGAAGCACTAAATAAAAAAGTCAATAAAGCAGCTTCACGTTCTGCAACCTGCTGAAAAGCGAGGGCGATGTTGTGTCCAATGGTGCCAAGCAGTGCAATTCCTGCCAAAGCTGTAATAAAAACAGCAGGGAATGCCATCAGCAAACTGGTAAGCGTTGCCGCAAATATCCCCATCAAGATATAAAACAAACCGCAGCTAATTCCCGCAATATAGCGCTTACTGGCATCGGGATGCGATTGATCATCTAAGCTAATCGCAGCACTGATGGATGCGATATTGACACTAAAACATCCAAATGGCGCGAAAATCGCTTGTGCTGTGCCTGTCCAACCAATTAAGTGACGTACATTTGGGTTAAAGCCATAGCTTTTGATCATGGCAAGACCGGGCAAATATTGCGATGCCATATTAATGACAAACAAAGGCAGGGCTAAACCTAAAATAGCAGACCAACTTAATTCAGGTTGCATCCAAACTGGTTGTGCAATACTCCATTGCACACTCGGCATTTGAAATTGCAAGAAGATTGGGCATAGTGCGACCCCAATCAATACAGTTAAAACAATGCTATAACGCGGGCTAAATCGTTTTGCCAATACATAGGCTGCCAATAAAGACAAAATAAATGCCCATGCTTCTTGCAGACTGGTAAATAGGGCAATTCCAAATTTAAGCAGCACACCTGCCAACATGGCGCTGGTTAAACTCTGTGGAATATAAGTCAGTACCTTTTCAAAAATACCTAAAAAGCCAAGCACTGCTGTGAGTACGCCACAAAATAAAAATGCGCCAATTGCTTCGTGTAAGCTATAACCGCTGTCCGTGGCGATAATCAGTGCCAAGCCTGCGGTAGACCATGAGGTCGCCACAGGATATTTAAATTTCCAAGATAAAATCAGCCCGCTTAGACCAATACCTAAACCCAACGCGCAAAACCAAGAGCTGATTTGCTCAGCACTTGCGCCTAAAATTTGTGCTGCCTGAATGACTAAAACCGCGGAAACACTAATACCGACCAAGAAGGTAATAAAACCTGCAAATACTGCAGGCACAGAGAAGTCATTTAAAAGTTTTTGCATGCTTTCTTAGACATATTTTCTATAATTTATGAACAGATCATACACATTTGAACAAATAGTCAAAAGTGTTTTTTATACTTTTTTTATAGCGTTGAGCTTGCCAGTCTAAAGCCAAAACCGCAGAACAAAATACCAATGCTTGCAACGCAAATGGCTGCAATTTTATAGCGTTGATTGAAATAACTGGCTAATTTGACTCCTGAAAAAATCAAGATAGATAAATAACCCATGCTAATGATTTGTAGGACGATGGCTAAAACAGCAAAGCTCAGCATCGGGTAGGTGTAATCAGGATTGACGAATTGCACAAAAAAAGACAAATAAAACAAAATTGCTTTTGGGTTAATAACGCTAATCATTAAAGCAGTTCGGTAGGGATGAACCCGTTCAGTTGTATTGCTCGTTGCTGTTGTAGAAAGATTGGCGTGCGAAGTTCTGGTTTGTGGAAACCATGTTTTATAGGCTGCAATCAGTAGTTTAATACCTAAATAGCCTAAGTAGAGCGCACCAACTACTTTTAATAAGGTGAATAGCCATGGAAAAGCATGCAGTAATGAGGCTGCCCCTAAAATGGTGCACACAATTAAAATCAGATCACCCGTAAATACACCGAAAGCAGCTGCATAGCCTGTGCGTATCCCAAAGCGTGAAGCCACTGACATGACATAGAGTGAGTTTGGGCCAGGCAAGAGCACAATTAAGGTTGTGCCAATTATAAAAGTGCTGAGGTCACTAATACCAAACACGCAAACTCACCTAAATAAAAACCGATGTTGCAGTATAACAACATCGGTTTTGTGGCTTAGTAAAAATTTTGGAATTTTACTGGGATAGGTTAAAGCTTAAGCTTTAATCTCTGCATCTAAGCCGAAAGACTGGCGTAATAGGGTGGCAAGTTGCTCACGCGCTTTAATAAAGCCATCAATGCCGCCTTGTAACAATTGGAACGCCATCAAATCTGCCTCAAGTTGCGCTTTGAATTGTTCCTTTTCAATTGCTGCCAGTGGTTCAGCTTGAACTTGAATGCCATTGGTCGATAACGCTGCAGCGACTTCTCGTTCATCAGCTTCAAGTTCTGCCAATAAATTTGGTGCAACGGTCAATAAATCACAACCAGCTAAAGCCAAAACCTGATCTATACTACGGAAACTCGCGCCCATAATTTCAGTTTGTACTTGATGCTGTTTATAGAATTGATAAATTTTCTTCACCGAAAGTACACCCGGATCTTTTTCAATAGGGTAGTACATGACATTTTCAGCTTTTTTATACCAATCTAAAATACGACCCACAAATGGTGAAATCAACGTCACTTTGGCATCTGCACAAGCATGTGCCTGATGTAAACCAAACAATAAGGTTAAATTGGTGTGAATGCCTTCGGCTTCCAACACTTTCGCCGCTTGAATGCCTTCCCATGTCGATGCAATCTTAATCAAAATGCGGTCTGAATGAACACCATAAGCTTGGTACAGTGCTAAAAGTTCTTTGGCTTTGGCAATGGTCGCATCAGTGTCATAAGACAAAGAAGCATCCACCTCAGTCGAAACACGACCTTCAATCAGCTTTAAAATTTCTACACCAAATTTGACCGTTAAAATATCAATGCTGCGCTCAACCAATAGATCATTTGTATAACCTTCAGCTTTGGCTTGCTCAAATGCAGCTTCAATCAACGCTTTATTTTCAGGTTGATTTGCAGCCGCCGTAATGAGTGATGGGTTGGTGGTCGCATCCAAAGGACGAAACTTTTCAATCGCAGCCAAGTCACTACTATCTGCAACAATGGTGGTTAAGTTTTTTAGTTGATTTAAGGCTGTCTGTGTCATTCGAGATCTAGTTCTTAGGTTATTGCTTATACATTCAGTTATATCACAAACAGCTTTTAACCCAAGTACCAAGTAAGAGGGTTTGTGGATTATTTACCAGTTTTTCTCAGATTTCGGACGTGATTAATCAAAAAATGAGCAGCAGCGCCCAATTGATGTTCTCGGCTCCAGACCAAATCGACAAAATATTCAAATTTTGGGGTGAAATCTAGCAGCTGTAAAATTTTTAATTCGTGTTGTAGTTCAGGATGTTCATTCAGCATTTCCAAGGGCAAGACACCCCAGCCTAAACCCTGCTTAATCATACTGCAGGCAGAATGATGATTATCGGTACGCCAATAGTGCTTAGAAAATAACAACTCGGGTTTAATCTGCCGATCACGGCTCGCCACTACAATTTGCCGATTTTGTAAAATCTGTTCAAAACTGACTTGATCAGATTCAGCCAGCGGTGAATGTCGGGCAGCGACAGGCACTAAAATTTCACGTTTTAATTCCACAAATTGTTCACTGCTTTGTAATTGTTCGCGTTCAAACATAAAGGCCAAGTCCGCTGCTTGAGTCATGAGTAAATGCAGTGCATCTTCTTGTGGCGCAGAGAAAATATTGATCTGCAATTCAGGAAATTGCTGTTCTAGTAACACAATATAATCTGTCCAGCGAGTGTGTAGTAATTCAGACACCACCACAATATTTAAGTGTGCTTCCAGCCCAGAACTGAGCGCAAAAGCATGTTGTTTCCTTTGCTTCATTTCTATGAGCAGTTGTTTGCTTTTTTCGTAAAGACTCTGCGCTAGTGGGGTAGGCAAAGGTTCACGCCCAATCCGTTCAAACAGTTTTAGGTCTAAATCAATTTCTAAATTGGCTATCGACATACTGACTGCAGAAGGTACTTTATTTAATTTACGTGCAGCTGCGGAAAAAGAGCCCATTTCCATGACAGTAATAAAAATAATCAGCTGATCTTGGTTGATATTCATTATTGGTACTTGATTTATCTTTCAATATTATTGATAGATTCTAACTCGAACATTCAAAACTATGAACATAAAATACTCCTCAGTATTTAACGTCATTGAGTGGGATCATGTTAATTTCCAAGAGAAGATTGCTACATGCGCTGAGCTATGAAGTAGTTTTATTAATTATTATTGCTTTGGCACTTAGTTTTGTATTTGAAATGCCCATGCAAGTTACTGGTGGTTTAGGTATTGCAATGGCAGTGACTTCGGTGCTTTGGAATATGCTGTTTAATCATTATTTTGAAAAGTTTGAAGCCAAACACAAACTCAATAGAACCTTGAAAATACGGGTATTACATGCCGTAGGTTTTGAAGGTGGACTGATGCTCGCGACCATTCCAATGGTGGCCTATGCCTTACAAATGTCGATCGGGCTGGCGATTTTAGTTGATTTATTGATGACGCTCAGTATTTTGCTCTATACCTTTATTTTTCAATATTGTTATGACCATATCGAAGCGAAATTGGGTTATGCTCCGCAACATTCAGTCAGATAAAACGCTAGTGGCTAATTAAAAGTGAGCTGCTATAAATTAAGCGCTATAAAAAAGCCACCTGAGCGAATCAAGTGGCTTTTATTGCTATCTAAATTGGAACTAGGCAGAATTATTTTTCAATAATGGCTGTTACACCTTGACCGCCTGCTGCACAGATTGACACCAATACACGACCTGAACCTTTTTGATTCAGAAGTTTCGCCGCAGTGGCAAGAATACGTCCGCCTGTTGCTGCAAATGGGTGACCTGCTGCCAAAGATGAACCTTTGACGTTCAGCTTGCTACGATCAATTGATCCTAAAGGTGCATCTAAACCTAAACGCTCTTTACAGAAGTTCGGATCTTCCCATGCTTTTAAGGTCGACAAGACTTGTGAAGCAAATGCTTCGTGAATTTCGTAATAGTCGAAGTCTTGTAATGTTAAACCAGCACGTTCAAGCATACGTGGGACAGCGTATGCAGGCGCCATCAACAAACCTTCTTTTTTACCTACAAAATCAACTGCGGCAGTTTCTTGGAAAGTCAAATATGCCAAGACTTCATGACCATTGGCTTTTGCCCATTCTTCAGAGGCAAGTAATACGCAAGATGCACCATCGGTTAGTGGAGTCGAGTTACCCGCCGTCATAGTGCGCGCGTCGCCTTTACCAAAAGCAGGTTTTAACTTCGCTAGTTTTTCTACAGTAGAATCTGCACGTAAGTTATTGTCACGTTCTAAACCTAAAAATGGCGTGATGAGATCATCAAAGAAACCTTCGTCATAGGCAGCTGCCATTTTTTGGTGAGATGAAGCTGCTAACTCATCCTGCGCTTCACGAGAGATGCCCCATTCCAACGTAGTAATGGCTTGGTGGTCGCCCATTGATAAACCTGTGCGTGGTTCACCGTTACGTGGCGCATCCATTAAATCTTTAATGTTGATTTTGGTTAATGCTTTTAAGCGGTCTTTACCTGTTTTTGCAATGTTCAATTCAAGCAATGCTTTACGCAAACCATCGCCAAATGCGATTGGCGCGTCAGAAGTCGTATCTACACCGCCTGCAACACCAACCTCGATTTGACCCAGTGCAATTTTATTGGCAACTAAAAAAGCAGCCTGCAAGCCAGTACCACATGCTTGTTGTATATCGTAAGCAGGTGTTTCAGGAGCAAGGGCAGTATTGAGTACGCACTCACGAGTCATGTTAAAGTCACGGCTGTGTTTGAGCACTGCACCTGCAACAACTTCACCCAAACGCTGACCTTGTAAGTTGAATCGTTCAACAAGACCATTTAATGCTGCTGTAAACATATCTGTATTAGATGCAGTAAAGTAAGCGCCATTAGAACGTGCGAATGGAATACGGTTACCACCGATAATAGCAACGCGGCGAACAGTGTTTTGGCTCATAATTTTATCCTGTTGAACAGAGGTATTGGTATTAGATGGTGCTTTTGTTTGCGTTGAAGCAGTTGTTTTAGCACGGCTAGTCGTGCGGGTACGTGTAGTTTTTGTCGTACTCGTGTTGGAACGGGTTGCAGTGTTGCTACTTTTGCTTGTACGTTTAGCAGTTGATGTATTTGACACAGAATCCGTTGCAGAATTTTCCACTGCTGGATTTTCTTGAGTTGTTTTGCTCATAAGGCTTTTCCAAGCATGTTAAGGGTCTACTTGATGCGTACATTAGCACAATAGTATGACAGCTGAATTGACTACAATGACATTGCAGAATGCATTCAGGTCAAGACATCTGATAATTAACTCAAGTATGATTTAGCACAAACAGGTAACGCTATTGAAATGTGGGCATTTGGCATCATATTGATGTTAAAAGATATCGTGTAATCCATCAAAAAATGAATTTATGAGAGATAATAATCATGACTGATCAATACCAAACATTTGCAAAATCTCCTATTGGTAAATTTGTCATTAAAAATTTGGGTTTACCATCCCCAACTTTTTTAGATCGTTTCGAGTCTGCAACGCCTGTGGTAAAAGGTGCAGTACTTTTAGGTGCAGCGCCTGCAAGTGATTTATCTGCTGAAATTGCACAGGTTTTAGCCAATGTACATGCCAATAGTTATGCAGGCAACAATGCAGAATTGCAACAAGCTGCGGCAAAAGTAGGTTTAAATTTAGGTGCGTTCAATTCGGGCGATAAAGAATCTAAATTTAAAGTGGTGGTGTTTGATGCTTCAGGTATTGAAAACTCAGAACAATTAAAAGCGCTTTATGATTTCTTTAACCCAATCGCACGTCAAATTCAGGCTTCTGGTCGCGTGGTGGTGATTGGTACTACACCAGAAACTGCAGGCAGTGTGAAAAAAGCCATTGCACAACGCGCTTTGGAAGGTTTTGTAAAATCGGTAGGCAAAGAATTTAAAAAAGGCATTGCGGCTAACTTAATTTATGTCGATCAAGGTGCTGCAGCAAACTTAGAATCTACGTTACGTTTTGCCATTTCACCACGTTCTGCTTATGTGTCAGGTCAGGTGATTCGTGTGTCGAGTGCTGCAACTGTAGATGTAGATTGGGCAAAACCATTGGCAGGTAAAACTGCTGTAGTGACAGGTGCAAGCCGTGGTATTGGTGAAGCGATTGCGCATGTGTTGGCACGTGATGGTGCACACGTTATTTGCCTAGACGTTCCACAACAACAAGCAGATTTAGACCGTGTTGCCGCTGAAATCGGTGGTTCAACACTAGCAATTGACATTACTGCTGCAGATGCAGGCGAGCAAATTAAAACAGCTGCCGCTGCGCAAGGTGGTTTGGATATTATTGTGCATAATGCGGGGATTACCCGTGACAAAACTTTGGCAAATATGAAACCAGAGCTTTGGGATTTAGTCATTAACATCAACTTGTCTGCAATTGAGCGTGTGAACGATTACTTATTGGAAAATGATGGTTTAAATGCCAATGGTCGTATTGTTTGCGTATCTTCAATTTCAGGTATTGCAGGCAACTTGGGTCAAACCAACTATGCAGCATCTAAAGCTGGCGTGATTGGTGTCGTGAAATTCACCGCACCTGTTTTAAACAACGGCATCACCATTAATGCGGTTGCACCGGGCTTTATTGAAACGCAAATGACTGCTGCAATTCCTTTTGCCATTCGTGAAGCAGGTCGCCGTATGAACTCTATGAGTCAAGGTGGTTTACCTGTAGACGTTGCAGAAACCATTGCTTACTTTGCTTCATCGGCATCGACAGGTATTAATGGTAACGTGGTACGTGTTTGTGGTCAAAGCTTGTTAGGGGCTTAACACCTTCAAAGTTCTCTCCCTTGGGGAGAGGATTTAGGAGAGGGAGATAAGGGGATAGATTATTAACCCTTCTCTCTAGCTTTCTCCCAGCGGGAGAAAGAACTCCATTAAATAAATTAGAAAAACTTCTCAAAGGTTCAGTATGAATACTCGCCATTTTAGTCAACTTCCAAAACCCTATTTAGCCTATCCAAAAGTGATTCAGGGCTTAATTTTTAAAAAGCCAAAAGGTGAAAAAGTTCTGCCGCAAGTTGAATATGTGGTGGATTCATTCAAGGTCGATCAAAAGCACTTAAAAGCCTATAATGCAGTGACAGGTTTTAAAAATAACGGCTATATTCCTGCAATTTATTTGGCTGTATTGTCACAAAGTCTGCAAATGCACATGATGACCCAAGAAGCATTTCCATTTGCAATTTTGGGCTTGGTGCATATTCGCAACCAAGTCAAACAAAGCCGTAAAGTTGGATTGAATGAACAACTGACCTTGTCGTGTAAATTTGGTGAATTGCAACCACATGATAAAGGCGTACAGTTTGATTTTATTACCACCGTTAAAGTAGGCAATGAGGTGGTGATGGAAGGTTTGACCACGTATTTAGCACGTCAAAAAACCACCACTAAAGCTGCTGCAAAGCCTGCAGAAAGCAAAGCGCTAAACTATGCCGTTCAAGCTGAATGGGATATTTCTGAAAATACAGGTCGCCGTTATGCTTTAACGTCTGGCGATTTTAACTTAATTCATATCCACGCGATTACTGCAAAAGCATTTGGCTTTAAACAAGCGATTGCGCACGGCATGTGGAGCAAAGCCAAAGCCTTATCTAGTTTAACTTTGCCAGATGCTTATGAAGTCGATGTGTGGTTTAAGTTACCTATGTATTTGCCATCTAAAGTTGAGTTTTTAACTGCAACGGACGCTAAAAATACAGATTTTTTAATTCGTAACAGTAAAAACCAAAAACCGCACGTGACAGGTGTTGTCACCGCGCTTTAATTCAGTGATCGAAAGCCTAAATCCTTTGGATTTAGGCTTTTTATTTGCGCTAGCTTTTTATTAATAATAAAAACGAGATAGACAGGACGATGCAACATTTAAAGGATTATATTTTTGCTGAAACTGAAAATTATCGTGGATGGGTTGCACCTGAGTTTCATGATTTAGCGATGCAATTTAGCCGTTTGCAAAATGCACGTAGCCAACAGGGCGGAGCTGCTTTAGCGGTGTACTTTCAAGGTCAGAAAGTCGTCGATATTTACACAGGTAAAAAGTCGCCAGATGAAGACTGGCAAGCCGATACGTTATCGGTATGTTATTCCACAGGCAAAGGTGTATTAGCGACACTGGCACATATTTTGGTCAGTCAAGGACTGGTCGATTACGATACTCCCATTTATATATACTGGCCTGAATTCGCCCAAAATGGCAAAGCATTGATGACCTTAAGGCATGTGCTGAGTCATCAAAGTGGTTTATATGACATCCGTAATATCATTGCCGATGCGACTGAAATGGCAGATTGGTCGCACATGCTGGATGTGTTGGCTCAAGCCAAGCCACGTTTTGATGTAGCAAGTGAGGCAGCGTATCAACCTTTAACTTTTGGCTGGCTGGTCGGTGGGATTTTAGAAAAAGCTACAGGTCAAACATTGGCTGAATTGATGCAGCAATACTTGGTTGAATCTTTGGCTTTGGATGGGGCGTATTTTGGTGTGCCTGCGTCTGAGCTTTCCCGTGTCGCACGACCATTTAAAACTGCTGTGACATCAGCGCAAACAGATGCATCATCTACAAATAAACAGACAGCTAAAGTTAAAAACCAAGCTAAATCGAGCAAACGTCCTGTATCAATATTCGATAAAGTCATTGCATGGAGTGGGCAAAATCCGCAAGACTTTCAGGATGGCATGATTCCCAAAGGCATGAAAAATTTTAGTTTTTTTAGTGATACAGGCTTACAAGCCGTGATTCCTGCTGCCAATGGTGTATTTACTGCCCAAAGTTTGGCACGTATTTATGCCATGTTGGCGCAGGGTGGATCATGGCAAGGTCAGCAATTGATTCAGCCTGAAGTTTTTCAGCAATTGAGCCAAGTACAATATGTACAGCGTGATCGGGTCATGCCTATCCCGATGCATTGGCGATTAGGCTATCACCGTGTATTAAGTTTGGGTAAGCGCTCTCACGGTTTTGGACACATGGGTTTTAATGGTTCAGGCGCGTGGTGTGATCCTGACCGTCAACTCAGTTTTGCCTATACCCATAATTTTGCTGCAGGTTCTTTAATTGGTGATTATCGACTTTGGGGACTGAGTCAGGAAGCCATTCGCTGTGCAGATCGGCAATTGCAAGGGCGTAAAGGCTGGTTTTAGGCGTGATTGTACGTTCACTCTTTGCCAAAAAAACAGTATGCTTAGACCTGTAAAAAGGAGCATTCATGTATCAGGTACTTGCGCGTAAATATCGTCCTCGTAATTTTAATGAATTGGTGGGACAAAACCATGTATCACGGGCATTGACCAGTGCTTTGGAACGTGGGCGTTTGCACCATGCTTATCTTTTTACGGGAACACGTGGTGTAGGTAAAACTACCATTGCGCGTATTTTGGCCAAATGCCTGAACTGTGAAACAGGCGTGACATCTACCCCATGTGAAGTGTGTCCGACCTGTACTGCGGTCAATGAAGGTCGTTTTATTGATTTAATCGAAATTGATGCGGCGTCACGTACTAAGGTTGAAGACACACGTGAGTTGCTCGATAACGTACCTTATGCACCGACTCAGGGACGTTTTAAGGTTTATCTGATTGACGAAGTGCACATGCTGTCTACGCATTCGTTCAATGCTTTGCTAAAAACTTTGGAAGAACCGCCTGAGCATGTGAAGTTTCTGTTTGCGACCACAGACCCACAAAAACTCCCTATTACTGTGATTTCGCGCTGTTTGCAATTTACTTTGCGTCCATTGCAGGTCGATGAAATTACCAGTCATTTAACGGATATTTTAGCCAAAGAACAGATTGTTGCAGAGCAAGATGCAATTTGGCAGATTGCTGAATCTGCGCAAGGTTCTTTGCGTGATGCGATGTCTTTGACAGACCAAGCCATTGCTTATGGTCAGGGTGAAATTCATCATCAAGATGTCAAAGACATGCTGGGCTTGATTGATCGCACCATTATCTATGATTTGATTTTAGCGATTCATCAAAACCAACAGCAGCGTGTGAGTCAGTTGTTATTACAATTTAGACAGCAAGCTTTAGATGTGTCTTTGGTGTTGGATCAGTTAATTTCGACACTGCATGAATTGGCAATCATGCAATATCTGCCAGATTTAAACCTAAAATACAGTGCTGAAATTAATCAAAAAATTCAGCAGCTTGCGGGTCTGATCTCTGCACAAGATTTACAGTTGTATTATCAAATTGCTTGTAAAGGACGCGCCGATTTACAAATTGCCGTAACCCAAGAACAAGGCTTTGAAATGTGTGTACTGCGTTTACTGGCATTTCGACCTTTGCAAGCCAATGAAGTGTTGGTTGCTGCGCCACAAAATACTGCACAAACAGCGGCTTCCCAGCCAGTTGCTCAAATGGAGCAAACTCCACAAGCTGTGGCAACTCAAAATACAGCACAAGCGGAACAGCATGTAACTGAATTAGATGCGGTTGCAACACCTGATCTTGATGGATTTGACTATGAGGATGACGATTATTCAGATCACACCACGACACAAGCCAGTGTTGCGGAACCTTCTTCAGATGATTTTTTAGATGAGGATGAGCCTCAAGCTTTAACACATCAAGATCAACAGTCGATTCAAGCGCAACAACCGACTCCGCGAGCGCTACACTCAACAGCTGCGATTTCACCAGAATCTATGTCAGAACCTGCAGTGAATGAAGAAACTGCAATACAGGCTGAGGATAAGCAATCTGAATCTATCGTGTTTGATCCAAATGCAGATGCACAATTGTTTGGTTTAGATGAAGATGCCTCATCGGTAAGCACTACATCTGATGTGCAAAGTCATGATGATTTTTTACTGGAAAGTTTTGATGCCGTTGCACCGTTAGGTGATCTTGCTGCATCAGCCGAAACATCGCTAGTTTCATCTACACTACAATCGAATAATGCTTCACCGTCAATTACACAAAATGTAAGTAATGCAGAAACCGCTTTATTTGATTTAGCAGCGACTGAAGTCGAACCGAATGTTGCCAGTGCGACAGCACAACCGCAGCAAACCATAGCATCTAATGCCGATGATCAATTAATGCCGCAGGATATTCTGCGTTTACAGCCGCAAGTTTTAGAAGGTGAGTGGACTTTAGACAAGTGGGAATATTGGTTTAGACACAGCGAGTTGTCACCTGCCGTGCAAGAATTGGCGCAGCATGGCGTAATGACGGGGCAGATTAATGCTGAATCGGTTTTTCATATTCCTGAGCAATATCAGCAGTTATTGACTCAACTGCAACATGCTTTAGAAAGTGCTTTAAAAGAACAGTGGAGTAAAACTCTGTTTAAAGTGCAATATGAAAATGTGGATGACACGACACCGTACATTTTGCAGCAACAGCGCAAACAACGCGCTTATCAACGGGCTGAAAATTTATTGCATCAAGAACCGATTGTGAAAGATATTTTGCAAAACTTTGATGGCGAATTACATAACATTCAGTTGAAATAACCTGTTGTTAGCTTTTGTTTGCAGAATTTTAAGGCTGGGTCAAACCAGCCTTATTTTTTGCTAAGCGCAAGCTGAATCTGTGCTTTTATATGGCTGTAATGCTTCGCGGATGGAGTCAGGAATCGGGCAGTTTTGGCGTGTAATTCGATCTACAAATACATGCACCACTTGTCCTTGTGCAGCGGCAAGATTTTGATTGTTTTTAAAAATTGCCAAATCATAAATTAAGGATGAGTTTCCAATTTTTTGAATAGCAACACCTACTTCAATCATTTCAGGATAGGACAATTCCTGCAAAAAATGACAGGTGGAATTGACCACTAAACCAATACAGGGTGATCGTTTGGGTTCAAAGCCTGCTTTTTGCATCAGTAGGGCATTGGCTGCGCTGTCAAAATAGCTGTAATAAGTGACATTATTGACATGTCCATACATATCGTTGTCTGCCCAGCGAGTTTGGATGGGAAAGAAAAAAGCGTATTGCTCACGGGTTTTGGTGTCAGGTTTCACAAGTTTACCTATATTTTTATCGACGTGGTGTCATGCTTTAATGGGTGGAAATCATCCCAAATAAATGTAGAAAGTTAAATACAGAACGTTAAGCGTAAATGTTAGGCATAAATGGCTTGGTAAATCTGTAACGCATCCTGCATTTGCATTGCTCTCGGGTTGTTTTGCAATAAACGGCTTTGCAGCATCGCATCTTCTGCCAGTTGTGGCAGCATGTTTTCTGCTATGCCTAGGGCACTGAGTTTTAACACCAAGCCACTTTGATCTAAATGATTTTGTAAATGATCAATAAACAAATCACATAATCCATCTGTGCAGCCTTTACTGCGTGGGTCTAACCAACACATCAGTTCTGCATAATACTGTTTGGCTGCAGGCGCATTAAATTTTAAAACTTCGGTTAGTACCAATGCATTGCTATGCCCATGTGAAATATGGAAATGTCCGCCTAAAGGATAGGCAAGCGCATGTACCGCAGCCACAGGAGCATTGGCAAAGGCTTGTCCTGCCAGCATTGAACCAAACAGCATGTTTTGCCGTGCTTGCATATTGCTGCCATCTTCAAGCACTAATTTTAAGTTTTGATCAAGTAAACGCAGCGCATGTTTTGCCAGAAAATCTGAATACGCATTTTTTTTGATTTTAGAAGTATAGGCTTCAATGGCATGTACCATCGCATCTATACCTGTGGCTGCGGTAATCTGTGCAGGTAGATGACGGGTAAAATTGGCATCTAAAATGGCAACATCGGCATATAAAATAGGAGAAACAATGCCTGTTTTACTGGTTGCACCTGTGGTGACAATGGAAATAGGTGTGACTTCTGAACCTGTGCCTGCTGTAGTGGAAACTAGAATGAGCGGTAAACGTGGTGCTTTCGCATTGCCGACACCGTACAAGTCTGACAGTTGTTGAGTTTGTGCAGGATGACTCAGCACGGCAATAATTTTGGCGACATCCATCGCACTACCCCCACCAAAACCTAATACAACATCAATATTTTGCTGTTTGGCAAAATCAACTGCTTCTAACACAATCTGTTCTGCGGGGTCGGCTTGCACATTCGAGTAAATGGCATAGTCCAGTTGCAGTTGCTTTAAAATTTCTAAAATAGGTTGATGTAATTGTTGTTGTAAAATGCCAGCATCGGTGACCAATAACAAACGCTTATAATTTTTTTCGGTTAAAACCGTTTTTAGTTCAGAAATTGAACCCAATCCAGAAATAATGTTGCCAACTGTTTGAAATTGAAAATGCTGCATCGTCTTTATTCCTAATTTTTATACTTAATTCAACATTATTGTAGGGTCGCGATATAGGATTCATATCATAAATAACTTAACATAAGACTCTTAAAAATAAAGTAGCTTTGAGGTTGTTTATGTCATCCAAAACGCCATATAAGGTGTTATGTGTTTGTTTGGGAAATATTTGCCGCTCTCCAACGGCAGAAATTGTACTTCGACATTTTTGTGATGAACAACAACTCAATGTGTTGGTAGATTCTGCTGGAACCAGTAATTATCATCCAGGCAAAGCCCCAGATTTACGCAGCCAAAAACATGCGTTCAAACGTGGTTATGACTTATCTACATTGCGCGCGCGTCAGTTACGTATACAAGACTTTGTCGAGTTTGATTTGATTTTGGCGATGGATTTTGAAAACTTAAGCAATATTCAATCTTTAATGCGCCGTGCTGAAGCTGAACTGGGCAGTTTGCGCGCTGAAATAGCCTTAATGAGCGAACACGATCCGCATTATACGCAGCAAGAATTACCCGATCCATATTATGGCGAAGCCGATGGTTTTGAGCGGGTGCTCGATCAATGCGAGTCGAGTAGTCGCGCATGGGTGAAAGTTTTACAACAACAATTTGAATTGAAGGTTTAAGTCATGCACATTCACTACAACATGCAACTCAAACCTTTCAATACGCTCAATTTAGATGCAACTGCGTCGCATTATGTCAAAATTGAAAATATTCAAGATGTACAGGATGCTTTGGCATTTGCCCAGAAAGAACAATTAAATGTGCTGATTTTATCGGGTGGTAGCAATATGTTATTGCCTGAACATATTCATGCCTTGGTCATGCACATGGATATTCAGGGCATCGAAAAATGCGCTGAAGATGATGCAAGTGTCACCCTAAAAGTTGGGGCAGGACAAGTCTGGCATGAGTTTGTGTTGTGGAGTACGGAACAAAAGTTATATGGTCTGCAAAATCTGGCTTTAATTCCAGGTTTGGTCGGCGCTTCACCTGTGCAAAATATTGGTGCTTATGGCGTTGAAGTCGGTGAGTTTATTGAATCTGTGCAGGTCTATGATCGTGAATGCCAACAATTCAGCTCAATTGTTGCTGCAGATTGTCAGTTTGCCTATCGACACAGTATTTTTAAAGATCATCCCAACCGTTACATCATTACCCATGTGACTTTTAAACTGTTAAAACAGGCTGCGTTAAAATTAAATTATGGCGACTTAAAAGCTGCTGTAGGCGATGAGCAAACTGCTGAAAATCTGCAGCAACAAGTCATTCAAATTCGCCAAAGTAAGCTGCCTAATCCTGCAGAATATCCAAATGTAGGTAGTTTCTTTAAAAATCCTGTGATTTCGACTCAGCAATTTGACCAAATTGCAGCACAATTTCCAAATTTACCCCATTACCCACAGCCGAATGCGCAAGTTAAAATTGCAGCAGGCTGGTTGATTGATCAAGCTGGCTGGAAGGGAAAACAACTGGGTGTGGTGGGTATGTTTCATAAACAAGCGTTGGTTTTAGTCAATTATGCCGATGCCACTTTGGCAGATGTGCAACACACCTATCGTGCTGTGCAGCAAGATGTTTTGAGTCGTTTTGGTATTTCACTAGAACCTGAACCTGTGTTATTTGATGAAACAGGTTTGATTCGTGCACATCAACCGGTAGGTTAAGTGAAGATGAAACAGAATCATTGGATGCTCAGATTGGTACAAATTGCTGCCGTGCTATTTGTATTGTTTGCAGCGTTCATGATTTTTATCTATTCACCTTTTTATTCTACTTTGGTGGTCAAAACGCTGAACACTTTGTTACCTGTAGAAGTGAATCAAGTGGCAGCAAAAAGTCAGCAAATGGCGGCTTTTAGTGATCAAGACAGCTTGGAACCCGGTTCAGATTTATGGATTGCCCGACAAGCTTATTTGAAGCTGATGGAGCAAGAGATTCAATCTGAAAATTCGAAAAATTTAACTTTAATTCAGGCTCGTTATAAAGCCTTACAAGCGCTTATTTTAGAAGAACAAACGCAAAAAAAATTAGCATCTGAGCAAGAGTTGCCGCAAGTCCCATTGTTGGTGTCTAATGCAGCTTCTGATGCAGTTGTAGAAGACCCATCCGAAAATGTAAAAGCCTTGCTCAATTTGGATAGTCATGAAAATCAGGTACTCATGGAACAATACTTGGAGTTTTTAAGCACTCATAAAATTGCCGAAACCGAAAGTGAGCCTGTAGATGAAGAAATCTTTAAAGATATTGCTTTAATTCAGCAACAAAATATTCCAAAAATACCTGCAAACTCTAAACCTTATGCGATTGTGGTTTTAGGTGGTGGCTTAACTTTAGATGATAATGGCAAAGATATTGTGGTCAATGACTACACACGTTTACGTTTAGAAACGACCCTAGCGGTGGTAAAACAATATCAATTGCCGATTGTACTGAGTGGTGTAGAAGCACCTTATATGCAGCGTTGGTTAAAAAAATATGATGTCGAAGCAAAATTATTAGAAGATCGCAGCATGAATACTTGTGAAAATTCACGTTTTAGTTCTTTATTATTACAAAAAAAAGGGGGGGCGCCGACAGTGATTTTGATTACAGACCGTTATCACATGCCACGCACCCGCCGTTTATTTGCTTTAAATGGAATTGAAACGATTCCTGTCGAAGCTCCAATGCCGACTCAACTGACCGCATGGCGTCCAAGTGAACAAAACTATGATCACAGCCGCCGTGCCAATTATGAAATGCTTGCCGCCATTCGGGATGTCTTGATTGGTTCTAGCGCATGTCGCGAGGTGCCATAATGCCTGATATTCCATTTTTAAACCCAAGCGTGTTGAAGCAATTAGATTTGCCAGTGCCGAGTAGGGAAACCACACCACAAATTCTACAACCTTTAAATTTGAATCGTGGTTTTGAACCGAGTGTTGAGTTACAAGCCTATCGACAGCTATATGGTTTTCATTTGTTGGACTGTGAACATTGGCAAGGCTATGTGCAAATGCCGTTGTTTAAATTGCATGTGCAAATTTTTCAACCCGATTTAAGCAAAACCAAATTTGATCAGGTGCAGGGCACGGTATTTCTACTGCATGGCTATTTGGAACATAGCGGGATTTATCAACCTATCGTCAAAGAATTATTAGAGCAGGGCTTTAGTGTTTTGACTTATGATTTGCCCGGACATGGATTGAGTGATGGTTATCCTGCCAACATCAAAAATTTTGATCATTATCAGCAAGTATTACATGCGGTTTATCAATATGTAAAAAATGCCGATCAATTGCCAAAACCGTGGTTGGGCATTGGGCAAAGTACAGGTGGTGCAATTTGGATGCATCACTTGTTGGAATTTGCTCAGCGCCGTGAAAATCCATTTGTAGAGCGTGTGTTGTTGTTATCGCCTTTGATTCGTCCTGCAAAATCGGCATGGTGGCATAACTCTGTTGGTTTGGGCATTATCCGTCGGATTAAGCGTGAAGTGCCGCGACATTTCCGACGCAATAATCATAATCCTGAATTTTTACGCTTTGTGCGTTTAAAAGACCCGCTGCAACCTAGAATGATGGGCATGGATTGGATTTTAGCCATGTCTAAATGGATGTTGGAGATGGAAGAACGTCCAGCTTGCCGTATTCCTGTTTGGTTGGCACAAGGGGCGCAAGATCAAACCGTAGATTGGCGCTACAACATTGAGTTTATTCGGCGTAAATTCCGCCTGCAAACCTTACTCATGTTAGAAGAAGGCTCGCATCAATTAATCAATGAACGTGCGGATATTCGTGCGGCTTTAACAGGGCTGATTCCTGCATTTTTACATGCACATAGCTCTAAGACTTATTATTAATTTATCAACCATCTTTTAAATACGGCTCTACATTTGCTTTGATGCTGTTCTCGGCATCAAAGCATATTTATGCTGCGCTGCTCATTAAAATGTGAAGCGATTTCTAAAATAAAATAGTACTTCACATTTATTTTTTATTTCATGCTCGAGTTTCATGTTTCAGTGCTATGCTCATGTTTATAAAATAAGCTAAATTTGAAAAACTCCTTAATTCTAGGGATAGTGTTTACATCAAAACGATTGATATATTTACAAACATAATCAAGGGGATGAATGATGGCAGAAATGGAAGCGATATTACCCGTACCGGTTTTAATTGTTGAAGATGAGCCTATTATTCAGTCACGTCTTAGAAAAATTTTGCATGATATTGGCTATCAAGATGACATGCTATTTTTCGTGAGTCATCTTAAAGCTGCAATGACGTGTATAGAAGATCATCCGATTGCTTTAGCTTTAGTCGATTTAGGCTTGCCCGATGGCAATGGTAAAGAACTAATCGAACAATTACATTTTAGAGATCCAAGCGCATTAATTTTGGTGATTTCTGCATGGAGCACCCAAGACAGCTTATTTTCTGCAATTCAAGCAGGTGCAACAGGCTATGTGATTAAAGAACGTGATGATGCTGAAATTATTATCGCAATACGCAGCATTTTAAGAGGTGGTGCACCGATAGACCCATTTATCGCCCGTGAAATTTTATCGCAAATTTCACATCAAAAAGTACCCGTGCTGACCGAAGATTTATCAGATCGCGCCGATGCTCATGCATTCAACTCACATTATGAACAGCTCACCAATCGTGAATTAGAAATTTTAAATCTGGTGGCGCAGGGCTTAAGTAACCGTGAAATTGCTGAGCAATTATTTGTGTCGCGTTATACCGTTGAAAGTCATATTAAACATATCTATCGGAAGTTGTCGGTCACTAAACGCACTAAGGCTGTCAGTACCGCTAGAACTTTAGGTCTTTTATGATTCAAAGGCTTTGGCAGTGTGGTTTGGGCGTGTTGTTATTGTTCTGTGCGTGGCAAAGCTATGCGCAGCAAGTGGTGTACCCAATTAATCAGTACTGCAATGTGCATGTACTTTCAATCAGCTCTGCCAAAACAGCATCACATAATAAAAAACCTGAAACGGGTTGGGAAAATGTTCAACTGCCCGACGTTTGGGATGATCGCTGGAAAAATTATAATGGTGGGGCGTGGTACAAAATAGAGTGGGAGTGGTTTTGTGAGCGTGATCATCGTTTAAATCAACCCATCGTTTTTGCACTGAATTTTTTAAATAGTGCAGGGGCAGTTTATCTGAATCAAGATTTACTTTGGGCAAGTCAACATTTAGAAGAGCCTTTGTCAAAAAACTGGAATATGCCACGTTACTGGATTTTACCTATTTCAGGCTTAAAACAAGGTAAAAATCAAATATTGGTCTATGTAAATGGATATGCATTTCAAAATGCGGGTATAGGAAAAATAAGTTTTAATAATGTGCATAACAATATTGAACAGCACCAGCAAAGTATATGGAATAAACGTACTTTATTTGAAATTAATGCGATTTTATCTGCCACTTTAGGCATTTTATGTTTGGTTATTTGGCTGTTTTTACGCCGTGATCAGAGTTTTGGTTGGTTCGCGTTGAGTTGCATGTTCTGGTTATTATTTATTTCTCATTTTTTAACCACAGAAACCTTTCCATACCCAAGTGTATTGGTGGCATCTCAAGCCAATTTAAGCTTTTTTATCCTCTATGTTTTAGCTTTTAGTCTATATTTAATTAGGTTTGTCAATCAACGCTTGCCAATATTGGAAGAAAGTATTTTTATTCTGAGTTTAGCGGTAATCGTTTGTGTGTTTTTAACACCCTTAGATTATGTCAAACTGGTATTTGGGATTGTCTTTTTAAGTTATGCCAGCTTACTAGTCGTGGTTTATTTTTATTTGGCGTATTTAGCGTATAAATCCCCAAAAACAGAAGTATATCTGCTGCTATTTTGTTTAACCTTGATTGGCTTTTTTGCGGGTGTAGATGTATTTCGTTTAAGTAATGCGGCAACGGCAAGTTTATATCAGCCATTATCACCGTATACCTCGCCAGTAATTACTTTATTTATTGCGATTATTTTAGGCATACGCCTAAAAAGAAATATTCAAAAAATTGAGAAATTTAATCAAGATTTAGAGCTTAAAGTTTTTGAAGTCAGTGATGATTTAAAACGCAGTATGTCAGAAAAGCATTATTTAGAATTGGAAAATGTGCGTTTGCAAGAGCGGATTCATCTATCGCATGATTTGCATGATGGTTTGGGTGCATCTTTGGTACGTTCCATGATTATGGTCGACCAAAGCGAACAGAACATGAGTAATCAGCAGTTCTTATCTATGCTGAAATTACTGCGTGATGATTTACGTCAAATTATTGATAGTGGTTCTTCCATTGGTTCTAAAGTGCCTGAAAATCCTAAAATTTGGGTTGCGCCAGTACGTCATCGTTTTAGTCAATTGATGGATGAAATGGATATTCATTCCAAGTGGGATTTTCCAAATGAATGGGTGATTGAGCCGAATTCGTTACAGTGCTTAACTTTGATGCGGGTATTAGAAGAAAGTTTAACCAATGTGATTAAACACAGCCAAGCCAAGCATGTATCCGTCAGTATGCAATTTGTACCGCCTAAGCAATTGGTACTTAAAATTCAGGATGATGGTGTAGGTTTTGAAGCCAATAGCGTGCTTGAACATGGCATGAGTATTGGGATGCGCAGTATGAAAATGCGTTTAGAACGGGTTGGAGGGCAATTAAAATTAAATTCGACACCTGGCTATACGTTAATTCAGGCAGTTTTAACTTTAGATCCCGCTTATCTAAATTCCCCAAGATGAATTGATCATCTTGAGGGGGCTGAAACGAATATTTTAAGCGTCTTCAGCAGGTAACAACATTAAAATGGATTCATTGAGCAGTTGTACCAAATCTTCCAAAATATTTGCGTCGTAAAGGTTTTCATCGAGCAGCACGCGTTCACCATTGGCAATTTTTTGCAGCGTAGGGATAGATGCTTCTGCGACACAAATCGCTTCACCATTCGCCCAAAATAAAACTTCATCTAGCTGATTTGCATAAAGTAGGCGAGAGGCGGGTTCCAACATGATTTGATAACCCTGATCTAGCGCATCTTCTAAATCGCCTACACCTATTTCATCTACTTCAGGAATATTTTCAGGATATTTCGGTTCAGACATTAAGCTTAAAATCGCATCATCCAACACCGATGAGTTTTGTAAACGCGCCCACAATTCTGCTTTCAGATAATCCAATTCTGTCGCAGTCATTTCGCCAATTTGGGTACTTTTTTTACGAACAAGGTCTTGTAGTGGCGTGCGTAACATTTCATCGGCAGAGAATTTATCGCTCACTCGATCCATCATTTCACTAATATTCGGCATGCGGAAACCGAACGAGAACGTCAGACAATCATCTTCCGCCACGCCATAATGTGCCAAACCCGGTGGCACATAGAGTAAATCGCCAGGTGCAAGAACTTCATCAAAATTGACCTGCATTTCAGGCAATAATTTTAACGGTTGTCCTGCGACAAATTCAGTTTCAGCATCACACATTTGCCCAAGTTGCCAACGACGATGTCCATAGCCTTGTAGCAAAAACACATCGTAGAAATCAAAATGCTGACCTACAGAGCCGCCTTTAGGGGCATAAGACACCATTATGTCATCACGTCGCCATTGCGGAATAAAAGGAAATTTTTTCCAAAGTTCAGCGAGATCAAAAGAGTAATGATCAACGGCTTGTACCAATAGCGTCCACAACTTTGGCATTTTTTGAAAATCAGCCTTAATGAGCGGTGATGATTTCACAGTCCATTGATTTGGATCGCGATCTTTTTGTTTGATTAAACGGGCAGTCACATCTTCTTCAAGTGCCAGTTCCATTACATCACTAGGTTCAAGTAGGTTGGCAATTTCTGGGAGTGCATTGCGTACCAAAAGTGGTTTTTTTTGCCAATATTCACTTAGGAATTGTTCTGCGGTAATTCCGCCCAAAACATCTAAAGGTTGCGACATAAAATAGCCTAAGCAAGTTTTATCAATAATCTCAATATTGTCTGATTTGTCGCTGCAAAGGGCAAGGTGATTTATAGTCTTTATAAATATTCACGGCTGTTAAATTACACAGTTTTAAACTTAAGGAACCTGAATATTCAGCATTCTTAACATGCGGCATAACTGAATCATCGGCAGACCCATCAAGGTAGTTTGGTCATTGCCTTGCATGGCTTCAAACAGACTAATACCTAAACCTTCGCACATAAAACTACCTGCACAGTGTAGCGGTTGTTCCTTTGCAACATATCGTGCAATTTCATTGTCAGTTAAGCTGCGGAATTTAACTGTGTAGTGTTCTACAACCGTTTGTTCAAAGCCTGTAGATTGCTGCTGCACACTCAGCGCAGTGCTGAAATAAACCGTTTGACCTGAATTGGCTTGTAATTGTTGTATAGCTTTTTCTGAAGTGAGCGGTTTACCTATAAAAATATCTGGCTGCTGTTCACGCCATGCCACTTGATCTGAACCAATCACAATTGCATCAGGATATTGCTGCGCAATACAGTGTGCTTTTTCAAAAGCCAAGCGTCGCGCCAAATTATCTGCATGCAATTCACCCTGTGCAGATTCATCAATATCAGGTGAAATTGACTTATACGCCAAATGCAGACGATTCATCAATTGCTGACGAGTTTGACTGCCAGACGCTAAAATAATTTCAGGATGTTGCATCAGATCATCACACCGCATAATCCATCAAAATATCTAAAGGCACATAAGACAATACTGACTGATGACAGGCTTGAATTTTAATTGGTGGTGCTTGACCTGCCTGATAGGCTTCAACCCAACGGGTGACGCAAATACACCAGAAATCACCCGGTTGTAAGCCGTTAAAACCAACTTCTGGTACTGGCGTGATTAAATCATTGCCAATTTTTTGTGAGAAATTTAAAAAATCAGAGGTCATTTGTGCACAAACGGTGTGCTGACCTAAATCGGTTGGGGCGGTATGACAAAAACCGTTACGAAAATATCCAGTAATAGGATCAAAGCAACAACTGGCGAGAGATTCGCCCAAAACATTTAAACGATTGATATTTGGATCAGGATGAATAGACATAAGTGCGAGAAAGATGGTGGCTTTTCTCTATCATAATCAAAACTTTTGCTTTAAACAGCAATTCTACAAAAGTTGCTAACCTTTTTCTGCATAATCATTTAAAATCGTGGCGTTTTGATATCAATAAAGTGAGCTATACATGAACTTTCAGCGTATGACTGACCTCGATTTAGCAGGTAAGCGTGTCCTTATTCGTGAAGATTTAAACGTACCTGTTAAAAATGGTGTGATCACCAGCGATGCACGTTTACGTGCGGCATTGCCAACGATTCAAGCTGCTGTTGCCAAAGGTGCAGCAGTGATGGTGTATTCTCACTTAGGTCGTCCTGTTGAAGGTGAGCCAAAAGCTGAACAATCTTTAGCACCTGTAGCTGCGTATTTAACCCAAGCATTAGGTCAAGATGTTCAACTGATCACTGACTATTTAGATGGTGTAGACGTTGCTCCTGGTCAAGTCGTTTTATTGGAAAACTGCCGTTTTAACCACGGTGAAAAGAAAAACAACCCAGAACTTGCCGCTAAATATGCAGCATTGTGTGATGTATTTGTGATGGATGCATTTGGTACCGCGCACCGTGCAGAAGCCTCTACTGAAGGCGTTGCACGTTTAGCACCAGTGGCAGCAGCAGGCCCATTATTGGCTGCGGAATTAGATGCTTTGGGTCGTGCCTTAAAAACACCTGAAAAACCAATGGTGGCGATTGTTGCAGGTTCTAAAGTATCGACTAAGTTAGATGTATTGACTTCATTGTCTGATATTTGCGATCAATTAATTGTAGGCGGTGGTATTGCCAATACTTTCCTTGCTGCAGCAGGCTATAACGTGGGCAAATCATTATGTGAAAATGATTTGATTGACACTGCCAAAGCAATTGCCGCAAAAGTTTCTGTACCACTGCCAACCGATGTTGTAGTTGCAGATGCCGCTGAAATTAATTTTGAAGATTTCTTGGGTTCATTGGCAGCAGCGAAAGCAACTGTGAAAAAAGTTGAAGATGTTGCAGACAACGATATGATTTTAGACGTAGGCCCAGAAACTGCAAAAGCATTTGCTGAAATTTTAAAAACTTCAAAAACAATTCTTTGGAATGGCCCAGTGGGTGTATTTGAAGTTGATCAATTTGGTGAAGGTACGAAAGCACTTTCATTGGCGATTGCAGAATCTGCAGGTTTCTCTATTGCAGGCGGTGGTGACACTTTAGCTGCAATTGACAAGTATGAAGTTGCAGACAAAATCGGCTATATCTCTACAGGTGGAGGTGCATTCCTTGAATTTGTAGAAGGTAAAACCTTACCTGCAGTTGCGGTATTATTAGAACGCGCTTAAATCTAGAAAATTTATCAATAATTTTTAAAAAGGTTGACTTCGGTCAACTTTTTTATATTTATGTCATGCCGTAGTCATCAAAATGTCATAAATATGCAATAAACTGTAGTAAATGAATGACCTAACTGTAGGAAATGACGATGATTCAAAAACTAACACTTGCTGCTTTAATTGCTGCATCTTTAGCCTTGACTGCTTGTGCAAAAAAAGAAAGCGCACCTGCGACTGAAACTGATGCATCTTCTGCAGTTGTAGATAACGCTCAAGTTACACCAGAACAACAAGCTGCAATCGACGCAATTGACCAACCAATCTTGGATGAAGGCAACACCGATATTCCTGAAGACGTTGCAAATGCACCTGCTGACGTTGCGACTGCAGACACAGAAGTTGCTGCTTCTGAAGCGCAATAAGTGCTGAAAAACGACAAATTGTAGTAATTTGTTTAAAAGTCCCTGCTTTTGCAGGGACTTTTTTTTGAAAAAGGCGATTTGTTGCTGAATTGAAACAAATCACAGGGTAGAATAACCAACATTATTTGGGAGGATATTATGGCTCTTATTTCATTGCGCCAGCTCTTGGATCATGCCGGTGAACATGCTTACGGCGTTCCAGCGTTTAACGTCAACAACTTAGAACAAATGCGCGCAATTATGTTAGCCGCAGATGCAACCAATTCACCTGTAATTGTTCAAGCTTCGGCAGGTGCGCGTAAATATGCAGGTGCGCCATTCTTGCGTCACCTGATTTTGGCTGCAATTGAAGAGTGGCCACATATTCCAGTGGTTATGCACCAAGACCATGGTACAAGCCCTGATGTATGTCAGCGTTCGATCCAACTAGGCTTTTCATCAGTAATGATGGATGGTTCTTTGGGTGAAGATGGTAAAACACCAACGTCGTATGAATACAACGTCGAAGTGACGCGTCGTACTGTGCAAATGGCGCATGCGTGTGGTGTATCGGTTGAAGGTGAGATTGGCTGTTTAGGTAGTCTTGAAACAGGTATGGCAGGTGAAGAAGATGGCGTGGGCGCAGAAGGCGTACTTGACCACTCTCAATTGTTAACATCTGTTGAAGAAGCACGTAGCTTCGTTGCAGATACTAATGTGGATGCTTTAGCGATTGCTGTTGGTACTTCGCACGGTGCATACAAGTTTACTCGTCCACCTACAGGCGATATTCTTGCAATTGACCGTATTAAAGAAATTCATGCTGCGTTGCCAAATACACACCTTGTAATGCACGGCTCTAGCTCTGTACCACAAGAATGGTTGGCGGTGATTAACCAATACGGCGGTGACATCAAAGAAACTTATGGTGTACCTGTTGAGCAATTGGTTGAAGCAATTAAGCATGGTGTGCGTAAAATCAACATCGATACAGATTTACGTTTAGCTTCTACTGGTGCAATGCGCCGTATGATGGCAGAACAACCAAGCGAATTTGACCCACGTAAATTCTTCGCAAAAACTGTAGATGCAATGAAACAAATTTGTATAGACCGTTATGAAGCATTTGGTACTGCAGGTAATGCAGACAAAATTCGCCCAATTTCTTTAGAGAAAATGGTTGAACGCTATAAGTAATTCTTAATTTGATTAAGAACTCGAAAGCCCACAGTCCTTGTGGGCTTTTTACTGATGAATCCACAACTTCCAATCAAGAACAAAAACAATCCTCGAGCGTGTCATGGAACTGATTGTAGCCGCAGCCTTTTGTAGTGTACTGGTCTCTATTTTATTAAAAGTCTGCAAAACGCAGGGTTTTAACCCCATGCAGATGATTACATGGAATTATGTCAGTGCCAGTGTGTTGTGTTTTTACTGGTTTAAACCCAACTTGGGCACGATCTCAATCCAACATACGCCGTGGTGGCTCATTATTAGTTTGGGTGTGTTGTTGCCCAGTGTCTTTTTAGCATTAGCAAAATCGTTGGACAGCGCAGGTATTTTAAAAACTGAAATTGCACAGCGTTTGTCAGTGGTTTTGTCTTTAGCAGCCGCTTATTTTATTTTTCAGGAAAATTTTAGCCAACTGAAAATTGTGGGAATCGCGCTTGGGATTATCGCGGTCTTATGCATTTTGTATTCGCATCGTGCTGCAGTGCAGTCTGCTAAAGCGCAACAAGGCATCTTATATTTGAGCTGTGTTTGGTTGGGTTATGCACTGATTGATGTTTTGCTTAAATACACCACAGGTTTAGGACTGCAATTTGCAGTTGCACTGAATTTGATGTTTGTATGTGCTTTTGTTTTGGCGATGGCTTATATCTTAATCCGCGATAAAAGCATGGGCAGTATGCAAAATATCAGTGCAGGTTTAATTTTGGGTGCACTGAATTTTGCCAATATTGCCTTGTATGTCAAAGCTCACATGCTGCTCAAAGACAGCCCTGCAGTGGTATTTGCAGGGATGAATATTTTAGTGGTGCTATTTGGCGTGATCAGTGGAGTATTGTTCTTTAAAGAAAAGCTGAAAAGCACGACCACTATTGGGCTAGGCTTGGCATTGCTTAGTGTGCTTTGCCTCGCTTATGCCATGACGGTTTAAGATAACTCAACATAAAGCGAAAAGGATGTCGCAATAAATCTGCAGTTTCTGCAAGACCATGCAGCATTGTGGTTCTATCGCAGATCGGGCAGCGCAGGGTTGGATAGCTTGGTTTGGCTTGATATAAATACAGTTTTTTACAACGTCGGCATTCTAGTTTTAGCGGCATTAAATTGAGCATCATACACCTCATTTTTATTTTTGATAGAGATTGAGTACAGATTGCAAATATAGATAAAGCAAAATTCAGACCAAAAAATAGGGACAAATTTTGTCCCTAGTGTTATCGCATGTTTGTTTTACAGTTGCGTGAAAATCTCGCGTTTATCAAGGCGTGATTTTGGCAGTTTGGCATTAAAATCTTGTTCACTACGATAGCCTAAACACAATAAAACCGAAGGAATCAGTCCTTGCTCAGTTAGTTGCAGTTCTTGAGTTAAAATTGCTTCATCAAAACCACCAATTGGCGTTGCGTCAATTCCTTCAATGCCTGCAGCCAAAAGCATTTGTCCGAGTGCAATAAAGGTTTGATTTTCTGCCCAACGCTGAATATCGCCTTTTTCATTGCGGTAGTAATCGACATAACCTGTGCGGCTGTCTTTCTGACCTTGTTTAGCGGCTTCATCTTTAAAGCGTCCACTAGCAGCATCCTGATTAAGCAGGTTTTCTAAATGTAATTCGCTAATGTCAGCTTTGGTGCAAAATAAAATGGTATGCGAAGCATCTAAAACTTTAGGGGCGTTATAGGCGTACTTTCCAACTAAAGCTTTAGCAATACGTTGTTTGGCTTCAGGGCGATCTGCAATAAAAAAATGCCACGGCTGAATATTAATGGAAGATGGTGCTAAACGCAGAATTTCTAATAAACGCTCAAATTGTTCTGCAGGAATAGTGCGACTCGCATCATAGGCTTTGGTCGTATAACGAGTTTGTGCAACGTTGAGCAAATCCATGAATCATCTCCATTTAAAGACTATATTTGGGGCAGGTGTGCGCCAAAAGCTTAACATGCCTCGCTATGCTAACGGAATGAATCCATGTGCTATTTATGCGGTTAAGATGAGATGAGCACGACATAAACATCTTTAAACTTAGTGTTAAATTCAATCATGTAAGACGTTTTCACTATTGGTTGTTTATAGCAAATAGGCGTTAAATATAAACTTGAGCATGGTGCATCCCAAAGGTGTATGGATGGAATATATCAATTATTTTAAGCGTAAATTAAAAACTCAGCAGCAAATTGGCTTATGGGTAGGTTTAGCAGATGCGTATGGTACTGAAATTGCTGCCAATGCAGGCTATGACTGGCTTTTAATTGATGGGGAACATGCACCGAGTGATTTAAGAACCACTTTGTCACAATTACAAAGTATTGCGGCTTATCCCTCTCAAGCGGTGGTGCGCCCGCCGATTGGCAGTGTGCAACTCATTAAACAACTGTTGGATATTGGCGTACAAACTTTGCTGATTCCTATGGTTGAAAGCGTTGAACACGCTGAGTTGATGGTCAAAGCGGTACGTTATCCACCTGAAGGTATTCGCGGCGTAGGCGCAGCTTTAGCACGTGCAACTCGCTGGAACAGTATTCCAAATTATTACGCGACAGCGCATGAAAATATTTGTTTGCTCATTCAAATTGAATCGGTCACAGGTTTAGAAAATCTGGATGCTATTTTACAAGTCGATGGGATTGATGGGGTGTTTATTGGTGCGGTGGATTTATCTGCCACGATGGGTTATGAAGGCAATCCGAACCATCCAGAAGTACAAGCCGCTGTGGTCGATGCGATTCAACGGATTCGTGCAGCAGGCAAAGCAGCAGGGATTTTATCGACCCAACATGAAGTGACACAAAAGTATTTGGATTTAGGCACAGAATTTGTGGCAGTTGGGGTAGATACCAGTGTGTTGATGACTTCGCTGCGTGAGTTGTTGGCTAAATATAAAGCTGATGCCGAAGTGATTAAAACGGAAGGTGGGTATTAATCTGCTAGCTGAAGAGATTTTGGCTAAAGAGGTTTTAGTTAGCTATGTTTAGCTAAGTACCTTTAGTGTTGTATCTATTATTTTTATGTAAAGATGTTGCGCTTAATAGTTCCAATGACTCAGTTGCCAAGTTGCTAAGGCTTGATTTGGTTCAACTACTAAAATTTGTGCAGCATCTGTGCGCCAATCGCCTAATACAATTCTAGGTTTGCCGTGTTCATTGTGAATATTTGGACGATGCGTATGCCCATGAATTAACACATCTGCATGCTGCAAGGCTTGTGACACAGCATCTGCATTTACGTCCATGACGTCATAACTTTTGACTTGATTGGCTTGCTGACTTTTTTTGCGGAAACCTTGTGCAAGTTTTTGCCGAAAAGCCAAAGGTGTTTTCTTTAAAATCCCTAAAATGATGGGATTGCGAATGATTTTACGGAATTTTTGATAGGACACATCATCGGTACACAGTGCATCGCCATGTTCTAAACGTACCTGTTGAGAACCAATATGCAGCGTGTACACATCGGGCAGGAGTTGTCCTGAAAACTGATCTAAAAATTTCTGACCCAAAGCGAAATCACGATTGCCGACAATAAAGTAAATTTGATTACCTGCTTGGCTAAATTGCTTTAAACGTGCAACAACTTCATCGAGCCACGCTGCGGTGTAATCATCGCCAATCCATGCATTAAACCAGTCGCCTAAAATATACAGTTGGGTGTTTTTATTTTGATAAGCGTCTAGCAAATCTAAAAACCCCCGAACAAGTCGAGGGTGATTTGGTGACAAGTGTAAATCTGCGATAAACAGATAGGTCACGAATTATTCCTTGGAATCTCCCGAAATCCCTCTTTTAAAAGAGGGATTTCTCCTCCCTAAACGAATTTTAAAGCAGTACTTTAAAATGATGTGCGTAAGCGAGGTCGGGTAAGATTCTTATTCAGCAATGATTTTTGCAGATTCAATCACCACATTTTCTAGTGGAACATCTGCGTGATAACCACGGTTGCCAGTACGCACGCCTTTAATTGCATCTACAACGTCCATACCTTCAACAACTTTACCAAACACGGCATAACCCCAACCTTGTGCAGTTTTGCCTGTGTGGTTTAAGAAAGAGTTATTTTTTACGTTAATGAAGAACTGTGCAGAAGCAGAGTGAGGTGCTTGGGTACGTGCCATTGCAATTGTACCAACATCGTTGCTTAAGCCGTTGTCAGCTTCGTTTTCAATCGCATCACGTGTTGCTTTTTCTTTGAAGTTTTCATCCATGCCACCGCCTTGGATCATGAAACCATCAATAACACGGTGGAAAATTACGCCGTCATAAAAACCATCACGAACGTATTCTAAGAAGTTAGCAACTGTAATTGGTGCTTTTTCAGCGTTCAATTCTAAAACAATACGACCTTTATTGGTGTTTAATTCGACTTGAGGAAAACTCATTGTGTAATCTCCTAAACATGGACACGAATGCCATGGGTTTTTTGGTTGAGAGAAGCATAAGCAAACTGTAAACTACAAGGCAAGTAAAAACGTTATTTTCTTTGTTAAAAACAAGGAAAAGCGTTCTAATGGGTGATGTATGCTTCACTACTGAAGTTTCTGTAACCTAGTTTATCCAATTTTATTTTAGAAGTGATTTTATTGCTATGAAGCCAAATGATGTTGTTGCATCTCTGCCAAACACCCCGACACCAAGTTCAAATGCCTCTGTCGATGCTGTGCAGCAAGAACAACAGCCGGGCTTGGACTTTATACGTCAAGTCATTACCGATGATATTGCGGCGGGTCGCACTCAGCAGGTGGTGACACGTTTTCCACCTGAGCCGAATGGTTATTTGCATATTGGTCACGTGAAAGCAATTTGCTTGAACTTTGGCATCGCACAAGAATATCAAGGGGTGTGTAACTTACGTTTTGATGACACCAACCCAGATGCAGAAGAACAAGAATATGTTGATGGTATTGCCAATGACGTGAAATGGCTGGGTTTTGAGTGGAATGGCGAACCACGCTATGCATCAAGCTATTTCGATCAATTATATACATGGGCAATTCAGCTGATCGAACAAGGCGATGCTTATGTCGATTTGCAAACCCCTGATGAGATTAAGCTCAATCGTGGTTCTTTTGTAGAGCCGGGTAAAAATTCGCCATATCGTGATACGCCAGTAGCAGAAAACTTGGCTTTATTTGAAAAAATGCGCAATGGTGAATTAGGCGAAGGTCAGGCAGTACTCCGTGCCAAAATTGATATGGCTTCACCAAACGTACACATGCGTGATCCGATTTTGTATCGTGTTTTACATTCATCGCATCACCAAACGGGCGATAAATGGAAAATGTACCCAATGTATGATTATGCGCATCCATTATCAGATGCCATTGAAGGCATTACTCATTCACTATGTACTTTAGAATTCCAAGACCATCGTCCATTCTATGATTGGGTGGTGGAAAAGGTGAAATCCGAGGCTGTGCCGCGTCAGTATGAATCTAGCCGTTTGAATATTGATTACACCATCACATCTAAGCGTAAATTGCGTAAATTGGTTGAAGGCGGTTTTGTGAATGGTTGGGATGACCCACGTATGCCAACAGTGGTAGGTATGCGTCGTCGTGGCTTTACACCAGAAGGTTTGCGTGATTTCTGTAAGCGTGTAGGTGTGTCTAAGTCGGATGGTATTGTGGATGTTGCAATGCTTGAATATTGCATCCGTCAGTCATTGGAAAATACTGCAGCACGTGGCATGGCGGTGTTGAATCCACTTAAAGTGACTTTGACCAATTTGCCTGAAGCACTGGATTTAGTCCATGCACGTCATCCAAATGTAGATATGGGCGAGCGTAGTATTCCACTGACTTCTGAAATTTATATTGACCGTAAAGACTTTGAAGAAGTGCCGCCTAAAGGTTTCAAGCGTTTAGTGCCAGAAGGTGAGGTGCGTCTACGCCATGCTTATGTAATCAAGTGTGATGAAGTGATTAAAGATGCTAACGGCGAAGTCATTGAGCTGAAATGTTCAATTGACCCTGAAACTTTGGGCAAAAACCCAGAAGGTCGTAAAGTCAAAGGCGTGATTCACTGGGTATCTGCAAGTAAAGGCGTTGCGGCAGAAGTTCGTTTATATGATCGCTTATTTACTGAGTCTGATCCAGAAGTGGGTGATGATTTCTTGGCGAATTTAAACCCCGAATCGTTGACTGTGGTACAAGCCATTGTTGAACCTGCATTGGCAACAGCACAACCAGAAGATCGTTTCCAATTTGAACGTGAAGGTTATTTTGTTGCAGATCAGTATGATCACAGTGCGGAAAAACCAGTGTTTAACCGCATTTTAGACTTAAAAGACAGCTTCAAACCTGGCAAGTAACACCTTATTTAAGTTTTAGCTTGCAACTTGAAAGCCCAACTTGATCAATTCAGGTTGGGCTTTTGGTTTTATCTATTTGAGGTTTATAGAATATTTTGTGAGATATACAGTGTCGCTAAAATGACTGCGATTAGCGGTTTTTATGCTGTTCCTGCTTCATCAGGATTTGCGGTAACTGCATTTTGGCTTTATCGCGTAGTTTCTTCTTAATATAGAGCACTAAAGCAAAGCAAGTGGTGGTCAGGGTCAGCATCATACTGTTCATATAACTCATCAATGAACTGACATACCCAATGGTGGTTAAACGATCCATCATCTTAAATACTTGCGGGCTGCTTTCCACACCTGTAATTGCCCAAGTGCATAAATGTTCACAGTTATTCATAATCAGATGATAATTGTTTTCATGCATTCTGGAGCGCATACGGCGTACCACTTTGCGGCCTTTATACTTGGGCGCATGATACGACTGCACAATAATATTTTTGCCGTGACTAAACTTTTCAATACTGGTCATTTCAATCGGGTGTTTTTTAAAAAGATGTGCAAAACCCGAATAGTGAATCACGCGACCACGCCCGGCATAGATACCATGATGGCTATAGCCGAAGTGTTTCACAATTAAATGTGCCCCTAAAGGAAATCGTGTTTTCTGCTTGAGCATCGTACGCTTGACCAATAAAGTAACATGAGTAGAGAAAAGAAATCAGGTTTTATAGTGTACTGCGTCTGAAGCAAATATGCGATAACCCATTCAGTTATATGCACAATTTGTAACATAGCAGGTATGGAGATGATAATGTTTTGTTCTCGGTGGAAGTGCTTATTGCTCTGTTATTTATTCTGCACGCCTACTGCACAAGCGGAAATTCGCGCATGGACGGTTAACAACAGTAAAATCAATGCAGATGTGGTGGAAGTGACACAGTTGTCACAGTTAGGCTTATATCTGAAAGATCGGCAAGGGAAACCATATCTGCAAATTTCACAACTACAAAAAAATCTACAGTCTTGTGAAAACATGCAATTTGCCATGAATGCAGGCATGTTTCATCCAGATTATTCGCCTGTGGGTTTGTATGTGGAACAAGGACGACAACTTAAAAAGCTGAACCGACAGCAACAGGGATGGGGGAATTTTTTAATTCAGCCCAATGGTGTACTGGCGTGGAATCATCAACGGGTGTTTTTAGGAACAACCCAACAATATGCCAATCAAGCGTTCAAAGCGCAGTATGCGACACAGTCTGGCCCAATGTTAGTTATTAATCGCCAGTTAAATTCACGTTTTTTGGCAGACAGTACTTCTTATAAAATTAGAAATGGGGTTGGGTTAAAAGACCAAAGCCTGTACTTTGTGATTAGCAAGACGCCCGTAACTTTTCATCAATTTGCCACCTTTTTTAAAGATGAGCTGCAAACGCCAAATGCCTTGTATTTAGATGGTTCGATTTCTACAGCGTATATTCCGCAATTACAACGTCATACTCATCCACATCGCAATTTAGGTCCAATTTTAGCTTATATAGATCATCAAGGCTGTAAACCCTAACATTGGAATTTGGTTTTGGCTTGGCTGAATTTATTGTCCAATAAAACCTAAGGCTGTGCCTTGCATCCTGCAGATTTTGACTGCTTCTTCGCTTTTCATTTGTTTGACTTCATTTTCAAATTGCTTTTTTTGTTGTTTAAGTTGCTCATCTGAAATACCCATGTTTTTAGCAAAACTTTCCATTTTCTCCCAAGTTTCGGCACATTCTTTCGGCATTGGGCTACAGGCTGTTAAACTTAGGCTGAGTAGGGCAAGACAGCTAAGGCTAGTTTTTTTCATTGTCATTTTCTCTGTTTGAATAATTCGAATTTATTGGTGTAATGATTATGTATAGAAATATTAGCGCATGATTATGAAGATATGATTGACTGCGTTTGAAAAGATTAGCGTTTTTGTGCAAGTTCAAGCACGTGTCGCGATTTATAAAATTTATCGTTCTAATATATATGCAGCCATTAAAAAAGGCACTTAGTTCAACTAAATGCCTTTTTTATCATATTCCATTACTGGAATGGTAGATGCTGGAGTTCATTCAACTCTTTGCGGCTATAACCTCGCGAAGCGAGAACCTTCTTAATCCCGATAATGACATCTTCATCTGTGGCTTTGGTTAAAGCTTCGAGAAGTTGTTCATTTGTCTTGCAAGAGCAATCATTTTCAACACAAGCAATTTGATTTTTATGCTCGTTTTGCTGTTCTGTAGAGAACAACTTTTGCCAAAAACTCATAGAGCCTTCATTCACAACCTAACATAGATCGAAATATAGCCAATATAAAAAATAAATCAAGTCGACCTAAGTGATAAAAGCAGCAATCGAGTTGCAGAATTTTCGATGATATTGCATTTTTTTAACGAAATTATGACAGCTAAAGGGCTTGTAATGCTTTAACTGATTCATTTACATCATAATATTTACAAGTGCTAAAAAGCAGAACTTGTAAATATTGAAGAATAATGCAACAAATTGTTTAAATCTTTTCCAGTAAAACACCCGACTCAACATGATGGGTGTATGGGAATTGATCAAACAGTGCAAATTGCGTCACTTTATGGCTTTGACACAAGGTTTTTAAATTGTCATGCAATGTGTCTGGGTTGCACGAAATATAAATAATACGCTTAAAACGCTGTAGGAGTTTTAAGGTGTCATCGTCAATTCCTGCGCGTGGCGGATCGACAAAGACCGTATCAAAATCATAACTTGCAAGATCAATGTTCGCTTCTTGCAAGCGGCGGAATTCACGCTCACCGTTATAGGCTTGAGTAAACTCTTCAGCCGATAAGCGTGCCACTTGAATATTCTCAATCTGGTTTTGTTCAATATTCCACTGCGCTGCATATACCGAAGATTTAGCCAGTTCTGTGGCAAGTACACGACGGAAACGAGTCGATAGCGGCAGGGTAAAGTTACCATTACCACAATAAAGTTCTAATAAATCTTGCTCAGAATATTCGGCAACCGTACATGCCCATTCCAGCATTTTTTGGCAAACTTGCGCGTTTGGCTGGGTAAAGCTGCTTTCAATTTGCTTATAGGTATAAGTGCGCTCAAAAACCTGTAATTGTTCAACTACATACTCATCGGATAGCACGAATTTTTGCCCACGGCTGCGTCCAATCAGTTTAATGTTTAATGCTTTGCTCAAAGCTTGGGCTGCAGGCTCCCAATCAGATTCAAGTTTGCG
This sequence comes from Acinetobacter sp. YH12252, assembly GCF_013417365.1. Taxonomy (NCBI): domain Bacteria; kingdom Pseudomonadati; phylum Pseudomonadota; class Gammaproteobacteria; order Moraxellales; family Moraxellaceae; genus Acinetobacter; species Acinetobacter sp. YH12252. Next base: position 61,803 of record NZ_VPEA01000003.1, on the reverse strand, counting down.
GTGATAAAGCAGTGAAACCAACATTTCGCCACTTAAAGTCGCTAAAAAATGCACTTCAAATAAACGAGCCGATAATACGGGATTGGCTTTCAGGGCGGCTAACAGCTTTGGCATTAATAAGTTAATGCTGCGGTCTGCAATCGGAAACTCATCTACACGAATAACTTTTTTCTGCTTATCTTCACTGCGTTCAAACATGGCATAAAACAGATCATCTTCAATATGCCAAATTCGGAACTCTGCCCGCATACGGTAGTTGTGTTCTGGTGAGGCAAATACTTGCAAGGCAGGCGGGTTATATTCGGCAAATTGGGCAGAAATACGGGCAACTTTTGCATCAAGTTGTTGCTGATAAGATGAGGTCATATGCAGTAAACATCACAAACACAGAGAAAGAGCGATGGTAACAAAGTTTTAAAGAGATACCTAAAACTATTATGAAAATGATGCAATGCTGCAAGATGTCAAAATAGCCTAAGCATGTTGATGACATCTTACAAGTGGAAAAATTTAGATACTGTAATTACTTTAAACTTGATGTAATTGATCGAACAATTGCTGCATGCCCTCAGTGGCAGTTTTGGAAATCCGTTGAAATTGAGCAGGAAGTTGGGCTTGCATGGCTTTTGGGTCAATATAATAAGCCTGACAATTTGCAGGAATTTCGTGTACTAATCCAGCAACAGGGTACACCACCAAACTTGTACCAATCACAATAAAAATATCGGCATCTTGAATCAAATCCAGTGCTTCTTCATAGGCAGGAACTGCTTCGCCAAACCAGACCACATGCGGACGTAAAGGATAGCCTTGTGGGCAAAGATCCTGTTGCAAGTTCAGCGAGTCACCTTCAATTGGAAAAAATTCTGTCGTGTATTGTGCATGAGGCCCTGAGCTTTTGGCTAAACGAATATTGCCGTGTAAATGCAAAACTTCTGAACTGCCTGCACGTTCATGCAAATCATCAATATTTTGGGTGATCACTTGTACATCAAAATCATCTTCAAGTTCAGCAATTAAGCGATGCGCCAAGTTAGGCTGCGCATTAAGAATGTTTTTACGACGTTCATTATAAAAGCGTTGGACTAATTCAGGATTCCTTGCCCATGCTTCAGGACTTGCGACATCCTCCACGCGATGTTTTTCCCATAAGCCATCACCATCTCTAAAGGTGTTGATTCCACTTTCTGCGCTCATACCTGCACCCGAAAAAACCACTAATTTACGCATGTTTTATTCTCTTGATGGATGGTTAGATTTGAGTATAAGTGCCGAAAATAGAAACACAAATCTACAGCTCATTTTTTCAGAATTTTAAGTATCTAAATATGTGAAAGTTTAGTGCTGTCTATAACTTTGCTGAATAATTGAATCAAAGTTCACTTTTTATTGCTTGTTATTTCATTTTAATGATAGAACATAAAGTAAAGTAGTATGACGCTGCAAAATCAAATATTGATGAACCAGAACCTATAATAATGTGCAGAGGATGCCATGTCACAACACAATCCATCGCCAAATCACACGCCTGCAACTCACAGTGAAAAAGTGAAATTTGATTGGAAAGATCCTTTTTTGCTTGAACAGCAATTGACTGAAACCGAACGTATGATTCGTGATAGTGCCTATGCTTATTGTCAGGAAAAATTACTGCCGCGGGTACGTGATCAGTTTAGACATGAAACGGTAGATCGCAGCATCTTCCGTGAAATGGGTGAGCTTGGTTTGTTAGGCTCAACCATACCTGAACAATATGGCGGTGCAGGTTTAAATTATGTGAGTTATGGGCTAATTTCACGTGAAATTGAACGGGTCGATTCAGGTTATCGTTCAATGGCAAGTGTGCAAAGTTCATTGGTGATGGTGCCAATTTATGAGTTTGGCAGTGAAGCACAAAAACAGAAATATTTACCCAAACTCGCTTCGGGTGAATGGATCGGATGTTTTGGTCTGACTGAACCTGATTTTGGCTCCGACCCTGGCAGTATGAACAGCAGAGCACATAAAGTTGCAGGCGGTTATCGTTTACACGGTGCGAAAATGTGGATTACCAATAGTCCAATTGCCGATGTATTTGTGGTGTGGGCAAAAGAAGTTTCGGCAGATGGGCAGGTGGGTGATATTCGCGGTTTTATTTTAGAAAAAGGTTGGGATGGACTTTCTGCACCAATCATTCAAGGCAAGGTTGGTTTACGCGCTTCAATCACAGGTGAAATTGTCATGGACAATGTTTTTGTGCCTGAAGAAAATATGTTACCTGAAGTGCGTGGTTTAAAAGGGCCGTTCACTTGTTTAAATAGTGCACGTTATGGCATTGCTTGGGGTGCTATGGGTGCGGCTGAGTTTTGTTGGCATACTGCGCATCAATATACGATGGATCGGATTCAGTTCGGACGTCCTTTGGCGGCCAATCAGCTCATTCAAAAGAAACTTGCCGATATGCAAACCGAAATCGCGCTGGGTTTACAAATTGCTTTACGTTTTGGTCGTATGAAAGATGAGGGTATTGCTTCACTCGAAGGTACTTCGCTGATTAAACGCAACAACTGTGGCAAGGCCTTAGAGATTGCTCGTATGGCGCGCGATATGCTTGGTGGGAATGGTATCAGTGATGAATATGGCGTGGCGCGGCATTTGGTCAATTTGGAAGTCGTGAATACCTATGAAGGGACGCACGATGTGCATGCGCTAATTTTAGGTCGTGCGCAAACGGGTATCGCGGCTTTTGCCAATTAAATCTAGATCTAAACTAAATCTAGGTCTAATGATGCTACGGTGGAAAATATTGCAAACCACATTTTCCACCGTTTTACTTTAGCTGTTTAGTTTTAAAAATTGGCTAATTTCCTGATTAAATTTCAACGGTTCGGTCAGTAAAGGGGTATGCCCCGATTGGTGAAATATGACTTGTTTCGCATTCGGCATAGCTTCTACCACTTGACGTTGTCCTTCTGCCGCATACAAGGTCGATTGTGCGCCTGTAAAAAAGACTGTCGGACAACCCAGTTGAGTTAAAGCCTCACGATAATCTTCCTGATGGTGTAAATAATTGTCGATATACCAGCGTAAATAATCTAAACGCTGTGTAGGTAAAATATAGCGTTGTAAAACAGGACGTTTGACGGCCAGTTTAAATAAAAACGGACTGATTTTATTGCTGGCTTGTAATTCTATAAATTCTAGCCAAAGTTCGACTAAGTTTTTACGCTGCAACACATCCATTTGTTGAATATCAGTATATTGCGCGTGATCATGTAAAAACTCGGACAGATGAATCAATAACTGTTTAAATTGTTGATGTTGATTGCCAAATAAGCCATAAGGCCAGTTTTCATCTACCCCAATTTTTGGTGCTTGGTCAATTTGTAAATAACTGCTTAAATGCGCAGCCAATTGTCCATATTGCATGCCATGCATGGCAGTGGTTGCCCCCATGGAATAGCCAATCAGTTTAAATTGTTGCAGGTTCTGTTGTTGAAGCAGACTGTTTAAATCTTGCCAATGGCTCGAAATAGCATCCAGTTCTGGAACGGCACACAGGTTTGAACCCCCAAAACCACGCCAGTCTGGAATAATAAAACGATACTGCTTTTTATGTTGATACAGAAATGGCAACCATTGCCAACTGTGCATGCCTAAACCTGAAAGCACAACCACAGGCTCACCTTGACCAAATTCACGTACAAATAGAGCTTCGCCATCGGGCATGCGGTAAAAAGGCATCAGCATTTCCTTGCATGGTTGTAATTAAAGATGCGTTATTCTTTATAGCATAGCCTGATCATTTCTGTATGGTGAGCAACCCTGATTTCACATTGATGTGGTTGCTATTACTTAAAAATATACTTTTAAGATGAGGCTTCGGCATCAAACTTTTTCAGTTCAGGAATCACATTTTCTAGCCATTCAATCCAGCCAATTTCCTGATCTATCCCTAGCTGCAAAATCATTTTATGAATATACAGGGTACGGTTGTTCGCAGGTGCTTGGCTAAAGTCTTTGGCAAAAATCTGTTGATAGGTGTGCAACTTGGCTTTGTGAAGCAGCAAATGTCGTTCTAGTTCGGGTAAGACGCTGTTGCCGCCAAGTTGGGCTTCGGCACGTAAACGTACCATAAGTTCTTCGCGTAATTGTGCAGGCGGGCTTTGCTCGACCATCCAGTTTGCCAGTTCATGCCGCCCCAAAGCTTCTACCTGATAGGTTTTGCTACGACTGCTAGAATCTTCATCTTCTAAGGTTGAAATCCAACCTTTTTTCAGCATGGTATTTAGTTCGCGATAAATTTGTTGATGGGTCGCATTCCAGAAAAACCCCATAGAGCGGTCAAAACGGCGTGCCAATTCAATACCGTTACTGGGTTTTTCAATTAAACTGGTCAATAAAACGTGAGCGAGCGACATAAACAGAGCAACTTTATTTTTTTCAGCTTTAATTATGCAACATGTTGCATAAAAATTAAATCTAGAATATAAAAGTATGCAACAAGTTGCATTAAGCATAAAACAGCCAGCATTTTTGCCAGCAGGGAGATTCTATGTCTGACTATCCACATTTACTTGCGCCTTTAGATTTAGGCTTTACCACTTTAAAAAATCGGGTCTTAATGGGTTCAATGCACGTTGGACTAGAAGAAGCACCGGGTGGATACGAACGTATGGCGGCTTTTTATGCAGAGCGTGCCAAAGGTGGCGTTGGGCTGATTGTAACAGGTGGTATTTCACCGAATGATGCAGGCTTAACCTTTGCGGGCGGCAATAAACTTGATACTCGTCAAGAAGCAGAAAAACATAAAGTGGTGACTCAGGCTGTGCATGATGCAGGCGGCAGAATTGCTTTACAGATTTTACATACGGGACGTTATTCCTATCAGCCCGATATTGTCGCACCGTCAGCAATTCAGGCACCGATTAACCCAAGTAAACCACATGCACTAACATCGGCAGAAGTACAGCAAACCATTGCCGACTTTGTGAATTGTGCCAAATTGGCACAATACGCAGGCTATGATGGTGTCGAAATCATGGGTTCGGAAGGCTATTTAATTAATGAGTTTATTGTTGCGCGTACCAACCATCGTGATGATGAATGGGGCGGCAGTTATGAAAACCGTATTCGTTTCCCAATTGAAATTGTTAAACGTACCCGTGCAGAAGTGGGTGAAAACTTTATTATTATTTACCGCTTGTCGATGTTGGATTTAGTCGAAGGCGGTTCGAGTTTTGAAGAAGTGGTGCAATTGGCACAAGCGATTGAAAAAGCAGGTGCAACCATTATCAATACAGGGATTGGCTGGCATGAAGCACGTATCCCAACCATTGCTACCAAAGTCCCTCGCGCAGCTTTTACATGGGTGACAGAGAAATTAAAAGGTTTGGTTAAAGTGCCACTGATCACTTCAAACCGTATTAACACCCCTGAAATGGCTGAGCATGTTTTGGCTGCAGGACATGCCGATATGGTATCGATGGCACGTCCAATGTTGGCAGATGCTTTCTTTGTGCAAAAAGCAGAGCAAGGTCGCAGTGATGAAATCAACACATGTATTGGTTGTAACCAAGCTTGTTTAGACCATATTTTCTCAATGAAGATTGCTTCATGTTTGGTCAATCCACGTGCTTGCCATGAAACAGAACTCATTTTTAAAGAAGCAACACAGACTAAAAAAATTGCGGTGATTGGTGCAGGGCCTGCAGGTTTGAGCTTTGCAACCTATGCTGCAGAACGTGGGCATCAGGTGACGATTTTTGAAGCATCGAATCAAATTGGTGGGCAGTTTAATATTGCTAAAACCATTCCTGGTAAAGAAGAGTTTTACGAAACTTTGCGCTATTTCAAACGCCAAATTGAGCTGCAACCGAATATTAAATTGGTATTGAATCATACGGCTAGTTTTGAACAATTGCTCAATGCTGACTTCGATGATGTGGTTGTGGCAACAGGTGTAACCCCGCGTCAATTGGATATCGCAGGTATTAATCACCCTAAAGTGCTGAGCTATATTGAGGTATTAAAAGAGCGTAAGCCTGTAGGTCAACGTGTTGCGATTATTGGCGCTGGTGGTATTGGTTTTGATACTGCAGAATATTTAAGCCATGAAGGTGAAAGTGGTAGTCTAAATCCTGAAAAATTCTACGATGAATGGGGAATTGATACCAATTATGCGCATGTCGGTGGTTTAAAAGCAGCAAAAGTTGAAGAATCGCCACGTGAAATTTATTTATTGCAACGTAAAGCATCATCCGTGGGTGCTGGCTTGGGTAAAACAACAGGCTGGATTCATCGTACAGGTTTAAAAAACCGTGACGTTAAAATGATTGCAGGGGCAAGTTATGACCTGATTGATGATCAAGGCTTGCACATCACCGTCAATGGTCAAAGTACAGTGCTCGAAGTTGATCATGTGGTGATTTGTGCAGGGCAAGAGTCTTACACCGCCATGTATGAGCAATTACAGGCAGCAGGCAAAAATGTGCATTTAATTGGTGGGGCGAAAGAAGCAGGCGAGTTAGATGCCAAACGTGCAATTCGTCAGGGTGCTGAATTGGCAGCGAAAATTTAATGTAATTCCTTCTCCCTCTCCTTTGGGAGGGGGCTGGGGAGAGAGTTAATAATCGCTTCTGCCCAGTGCAGCAGTGCTTCAGTCTCACTCAGGGACTCTGCATAGAAATGAAATATCAAAACAAAAAAAAGGAACTTAACATGACTTTGGAAACAACAAAATTAGCGGTACAGCGTTGGCATACAATGCTGCAAAACCATGATATGTCTATTTTGAGTGAATTGCTGGCAGATGATGTGGTGTTTCGTTCACCTGTAGCGTACCAACCTTATGCGGGTAAACAAGTGGTATTTTTTATTTTGACCAATGTAATTCAGGTCTTTGAAAACTTTACTTATCACCGTGAGTTTTATACTGAAGATGGTTGCAATGTTGTACTTGAATTTTCCGCCAATGTGGGAGATAAAAAACTTAAAGGAATTGATATGATTCAATTCAATACACAAGGACAAATTGTGGACTTTGAAGTGATGATTCGCCCGAAAAGTGGTTTAGAGGCATTGGCTGTGCAAATGGGACAACGTATGGCTGCCTTTATGCCAACCGAAAAATAAAATACCGCGTGTGTATGGCAATGAAGTTGTTTTATAGAAATCGGTTTCGGGTTGGCATGCTTGAAAGTGCATGTATTGCTTGGGAGTAAAATGATGTCTACATTACAAAAAATAGCGAAAATTACACAAGCGGTTTTAGATCAGGTCACAGGCGCAGATTTACCGACGTTGTATTATCATCCACATGGAGAAATCCGTCGGGTATTGGATTATTTACCACAGCTCAAAGAAAAATACCGTCCAACACCGTGGCTGTCCAATACACATGCGCATCTTTTATATTTTGATTTAATTAAAAAGAAAACCATTCGTCAGCAGTATGATCGGGTTGATCAACTCACTATGCAAGATGGCGGTATCACCGCAGTTGCTTGGGTGGGTTATGACTTACCTGCAGATACTCCCACAATTGTTTTAATGCATACCATTACAGGTTCTTTGGAAAGTATGCGTGAGTTGGTGCGCGATTTACATCAGCAGACACAGTGGCGTATTGCCTTATGTTTACGTCGTGGGCATGGCAATTTACCTATGCCTGTACCACAAATGAATCTGTTTGGTTCGACGCATGATTTGCGTGAACAAATAGTGTTTATTCAGCAACAATTTCCACAATCTGAATTATATGCTGTTGGTTCTTCCGCAGGGACAGGATTATTGGTGCGCTATTTGGGCGAAGAAGGCGAACAAACTCCAATTAAAGCCGCGTTTGCACTGTGCCCAGGATATAACACTGAACTAGGCTTTCAGCATGTGCATCCTTTTTACAGTAAAGTGATGACCAAAAAATTATTCCAGTTTTTTATTCAGCCCCATCAGGACATTTGGCAAAACGTAAAATCTTTATCGCAAGTGTTAAGTGCGACTACATTGGCAGAGTTTGAAAAGGCGTATTTTGAATTGGCGGGTTTTGAAGATTATGACAGCTACACACAAGCCATTAACCCAATTTATGTGTTTGAGAATGTCAAAATTCCGCTTATGGTTTTAAATGCAGAAGATGACCCAGTGTGCCACATCAAAAACTTTGACCCTTATAAAGAAACCATACGGAAAATGCCAAATATTATGGTAGTGACGACCCGTAAAGGCAGTCATTGTGGTTTTTATGAAGGTGTCGGTTTTACTAAATCTTGGGCATCGCGTTTAATTTCTAATTATTTTAAAGTGCAATCGCAGTTGCTGCAGGCAAGTTAAAGTGAAGCGCACAAACCTATGTAGAAATAGGTAGCTGTATTGCAAATGTATTCACGAGTTATCTCAGCGAAGACTCATCCAAATGAATAAAAAACCCAGTACACAATGACTGGGTTTTTTAACGTCAATTCAAATCTAAGATAAGAACTTACACCTTAAAACTGACTTTAACTTAAAGCTTAGTTTTAAGTGAGCACTTAGTTCTCAAGTGCTGGGGTTGCAGCAGCAATCGCAGCGGCAACAGCATCATCTTCAGATTGAGCACCTGTGTTATTGCTTGGACGTGCTTGAGTTGGTTTATCTTCTGCTACAGGAGCTGCCGCTTTCGGCGCAGGCGCAGGTGCAGCAGCAGGTTGTGCAGGTGTTTCACGACGGATTTCAGTTGTGGTGTTCACTGTTTCAGTGCGCTCCACTTCTACCTGTGCAGGCGCTTCTGGTTCAGCATCTTGAATGTTTTCAACAGGTTCTAGTGGTTCAAATTGAGCAGTTTCAGTAGTTTGTTCAGTTTGAACCTCTACTTGTTCTTGCTCATCTTGCTTTGGCTGTTCTTTTTTTACACATGCAGTTAATAACAACGCCGTTGCAATTGCACCACAAATTAAAAGTTTCTTATTCATAATTGCACAAAATAAAAGATCGGATAGACGGACGTATTATAGCAATAAAATGACAGATGAAAATCCTCTCAAGAAGTTCTAATTTTTTATAGGAAATGCTGATAGAATAACCAATTGTTTATTGTTCTATGAATTGATGCGGAATGACTTTGCTTTATTGGTGCAGAGTAAAGTAAAATTGCGCAACATTGCAGGCCGATTTAGGCTCGATTGTACGAGAAACCCAATGACCCATTTTATTTTCGTGACTGGTGGTGTAGTTTCATCACTAGGTAAAGGTATTTCAGCTGCTTCAGTTGCTGCACTTTTAGAAGCCCGTGGTTTAAAAGTAACCATGGTCAAAATGGATCCATACATTAATGTCGATCCAGGGACAATGAGTCCTTTCCAACATGGTGAAGTTTTTGTCACAGAGGATGGTGCCGAAACTGACTTAGATTTGGGTTATTACGAACGTTTCTTGCGTCGTGCGAAAATGACCAAGTTAAATAACTTTACATCTGGTCGCGTGTATCAAGACGTTCTAAACAAAGAGCGCCGTGGTGATTACTTGGGCGGTACTGTTCAGGTGATTCCACACATTACCGATAATATTAAAGAACGTGTACTTCGCGCTGGCGAAGGCTACGATGTCGCAATCGTAGAAATTGGCGGTACAGTAGGCGACATTGAATCTCTCCCATTCATGGAATCTGTACGTCAATTGATGGTGGAATTAGGGCATAAGCGTACTATGCTCATGCACTTAACTTTATTGCCATATATCAAATCTGCGGCAGAGTTAAAAACCAAGCCAACTCAACACTCAGTTAAAGAATTGTTATCTATCGGTATTCAGCCAGATATTCTCATCTGCCGTACTGAACATGATGTTGATGCTGACACTACCCGTAAAATTGCGTTATTTACCAACGTAGAAGCACGTGCGGTTGTGGTATGTAAAGATGCCAAAACCATCTACCAAATTCCGCGTACATTCTATGAACAAGACGTTGATGATTTAATTTGTGAGCGTTTTGGCTTCAATGATCTTCCAGAAGCAGATTTATCTGATTGGGATAACGTAGTTGATGCATTATTGAACCCTGAATACAGCGTTCGTGTGGCGATGGTGGGTAAATATGTTGAACTGCCAGATGCCTATAAATCTGTAAACGAAGCATTATTGCATGCGGGTATTCAAAACCGCGTCAAAGTTGAAATTGACTATGTCAATGCAGAAGACCTTGAAAGCCAAGACGTTAATACTGTACTTAAAGATGCCGATGCAATTTTAGTTCCGGGCGGCTTTGGTGAGCGCGGTACCGAAGGTAAAATGCAAGCCATCAAATATGCACGTGAAAACGGTGTCCCATTCTTGGGAATCTGTTTGGGTATGCAATTGGCTGTGATTGAATATGCACGTAATGTGGCAGGTATTGCCGATGCAAGTTCAACAGAGTTTAACCGTTCGACTAAGTCGCCACTTATTGGTTTGATTACTGAATGGTTAGATGAGCGCGGCGAAGTTCAACAGCGTTCTGTCGATTCTGACTTGGGCGGCACTATGCGTTTAGGTGCACAAAAATCTGAATTGGTTGAAGGTACCAAAACTCGTGAAGTGTATGGTTCTGCAGAAATTGTAGAGCGCCATCGCCATCGCTATGAAATGAATAACCGTTATATTCCTGTGCTTGAAGAAGCAGGTCTTAAAATTTCGGGTTATTCACCAATTCAGCACTTGGTTGAAACTGTTGAAATTCCGCAACATCCTTGGTTTATTGCGGTACAATTCCACCCAGAATTTACCAGCTCGCCACGTGATGGACATCCATTGTTTGCTGGCTTTATCGGTGCGGCAAAACAACAGCATCAAAAAACCAAATAAGATGGCTTTAGGGATAAACTAGGAAGTTGAAATGTCACAATTAAAACCACAAGAAATTGTACGTTTGGGTGATATACAAATGGCGAATCATTTGCCATTTGTATTGTTTGGCGGCATGAATGTACTTGAGTCTAAAGACCTTGCATTTGAAATTGCTGAAACTTATGTGGATATTTGCACACGCTTAAATATCCCGTATGTATTCAAAGCCAGTTTTGACAAAGCCAACCGTTCTAGCCTGAACTCATTTCGTGGTCCCGGTTTAGAAAAAGGTATTGAATGGCTGGCTGACATTAAAAAGCATTTTAATGTGCCAATTATTACCGATGTGCATGAGCCGTATCAGGCTGCGCCTGTGGCAGAAGTGGCAGATATTATTCAGCTTCCTGCGTTTTTAAGTCGCCAAACCGATTTGGTTGAAGCGATGGCAAAAACTCAAGCCATTATCAACATCAAAAAAGCACAATTCCTTGCGCCGCACGAAATGCGTCATATTTTGCATAAGTGTTTAGAAGCAGGGAATGACAAATTGATTCTTTGTGAGCGTGGTTCAGCATTTGGTTACAACAACTTGGTTGTCGATATGCTGGGCTTTGACATCATGAAAGAAATGAATGTACCTGTGTTCTTTGATGTAACCCATGCTTTGCAAACTCCGGGTGGTCGTGCAGATTCGGCAGGTGGTCGTCGTGCACAAATTACCACCTTGGCACGTGCAGGTATGGCAACTGGCTTGGCAGGTTTATTCCTAGAAGCACATCCTGAACCAGAGCAGGCAAAGTGTGATGGCCCATGTGCATTGCGTCTATCACAACTTGAGCCGTTCTTGGCACAGCTTAAAGAATTGGATACCTTGGTAAAAGGTTTCCAAAAGCTAGATACACACTAAATTAGATCCATATTAAATTATAGACTCATTGATGCCTAAAGCATCACGTTATTAATCAACTGAGGAATTGTTCATGAGCCAAATCGTTGACATTCGTGCACGTGAAATTTTGGACTCTCGTGGTAACCCAACCATCGAAGCAGACGTAATCTTAGCATCTGGCGTAGTTGGCCGTGCATGTGCACCATCAGGTGCTTCAACTGGTTCTCGTGAAGCTCTAGAACTTCGTGATGGCGATAAAGCACGTTACTTGGGTAAAGGCGTTAAAACTGCGGTAAATAACGTCAATACTTTAATTCGTGATGCTTTACTTGGTAAGTCTGTGTTTGAACAAAAAGACATCGACAACACCATGATTGCGCTTGATGGTACTGAAAACAAAGAAAAATTAGGTGCTAACGCAACTTTAGCCGTGTCTTTGGCTGCTGCGCGCGCTGCTGCTGATGAAAAGAAAATTCCTCTTTTCCAATACATCGCAGACCTTCGTAACAACAGCATTTTAACCATGCCTGTACCAATGATGAACATCTTAAATGGTGGTTCACACGCAGACAACAACGTTGATATTCAAGAGTTCATGATTGAGCCAGTGGGCTTTACTTCATTCTCTGAAGCATTACGTGCTGGTGCAGAAATTTTCCACTCATTAAAATCTGTATTGAATCAAAAAGGTTTAAACACAGCAGTGGGTGATGAAGGTGGTTTTGCGCCAAACTTACGTTCTAACGAAGAAGCAATCACAGTTATTCTTGAAGCTATTGAGAAGACTGGCTACAAAGCGGGTTCTGACATCATGTTGGCGCTTGACTGTGCATCTTCAGAATTCTACAAAAATGGTCAGTACATTCTTGCAGGTGAAGGCAACAAAGCATTCACAAGCAACCAATTCTCTGACTATTTAGCTGGTCTTGTAAATCAATATCCAATTATCTCAATTGAAGATGGTTTAGATGAGTCTGATTGGGAAGGTTGGTCTTACCTCACTTCGATCTTAGGTGACAAGATTCAATTGGTCGGTGATGACTTGTTCGTTACTAACCCGAAAATCTTACAACGCGGTATCGATGAAAAAGTAGGTAACTCAATCCTGATCAAGTACAACCAAATTGGTACTTTGACTGAAACGCTTGATGCAATTTACCTTGCGAAAGCCAATGGTTACACAACTGTTATTTCACACCGTTCAGGTGAAACTGAAGATTCTACAATTGCAGATCTTGCAGTAGGTACAGCAGCAGGTCAAATCAAGACTGGTTCACTGTGCCGTTCTGACCGTGTAGCAAAATATAACCAATTACTTCGTATTGAAGAATTGACGAATGCTGCATATCGCGGTAAAGCTGAGTTCAAAGGTTTGAACTAAGCGAAATTAGTAGATGTCATTATTAAATGTATTTGACTCCAAAGCGAGTAAAGCATTGTTGGGCCTTGCGATCTTTTTGATCGCAGGGTTTCAATATTTACACTGGTTTGGTGAAGGTGGTTATCGTGACCATGCTGCACTGACAGAAAAAATCCAACAACAAATAGAATTAAATACAGAGCTGAAGGAGCGCAATCGTGTACTTGCAGCAGAAGTTTATGATTTAAAAAATGGGGTAGAAGCCATTGAAGAGCATGCCCGTTTAGATTTAGGCTTAATTAAGCCACATGAAACCTTTGTGCAAATGAGCACCATCAGCACACAATATAAACCAATTTATATTCAACCAAATTCCACAGTAGATTTACGCACCAATGAATCACAACAACCTGCAGCAGCAACCGCCCCGACACCCTAAACTTTGGGCGGTTATTCCCGCAGCGGGTTCTGGTAGTCGTTTTTCTAGAACTGAACTTAAACAATATCAGTATATTCAAGATCAAACAGTCTTAGCGCACAGCATCGCACGTTTAAATCACTTGCCTTTAGCGGGTTATGTTTTGGCGATTGGTCAAGCAGATGATGTGGCGCAAAACCTAAACTTGGCAGAAAAAGAAAAAGCACATTTTTGCGTAGGTGGTGCAGAGCGAGTGGATTCAGTCTTGAATGCACTGCATTATTTATCTGAAATCGCCCATGTAGATGACTGGGTTTTGGTGCATGATGCAGCGCGTCCTTGTGTGACAGCTGCTTGCCTTGAACAGTTGTATCAGACTGCACTGGCAACAGATCAAAGTGCAATTTTGGCTATTCCAGTGCGTGATACTTTAAAAAAGGTAAGCCAAGGCACAAAAATTGAAACCACGGTAAGCCGTGACCAACTTTGGCAAGCGCAAACTCCGCAAATTGCTAAACTTGATGTGCTTAAAACAGCCATTGAATCTGCATTAAAACAGCAATTGACGATTACCGATGAGGCCAGTGCTTTAGAAGCAGCAGGGCAAATTGTAAATGTTGTGCACGGTCGTTCGGATAATATTAAAATCACCTATCCCGATGATTTAGAGCTGGCACGTTTAATTTTAGCCTCACAACAACATGGATGATAAAAATCTAGTGTAATTAACACCGCGTTAAACTTGAATCTTCAACGATTAAGCTTTAATGATTCACTCTGTGCCGCTTTGCTTCTATAATTGTCCATCCTGTCTATTTTAAATACCTTTGAGTCGCATGAATCCATCGCAGCAGTATCGTTTTTTACGTCACTCATTACGTGATGGTAGAAGCATTAAAAATGATTCCTCACGCTGGACTAAATTACATTTAGATCCATGGTTGCTGTGTTTTCTGATTTTAAATGCGATTCTGGGTTTAATGGTGGTATATAGTGCCACCGCGCAAGATATGGGGATGGTGCTGCGTCAAGCAACCAGTTTTGGCATTGGTTTTATCGCCATGATTATTTTGGCGCAAATTCCGCCTAAGGTATATCAAGCTGCCAGTCCATATTTTTATATCTTTGCAGTCATCATGCTGGCTTTGGTTTTGGTCATTGGTGAAACCCGTATGGGGGCAAAACGCTGGATCAGCTTGCCGGGTATTGGCAGTATGCAACCCAGTGAATTTATGAAATTTGCCATGCCATTGATGATGGCGTGGTATTTTTCGCGTCGTGCTTTCCCGCCTAAATTGATCCATATCATTGTCGCTTTAGTGATTATGATGATTCCTTTTGTCTTGGTGGCATTGCAACCCGATTTAAACATTGGTTTGATTATTCCTGGTGTCTTTGCGCTATTTTTAAGTGGCATGTCATGGCGATTAATCTTAGGAGGAATCACTGCATTGGCGCTCGCAGCACCATTGCTTTGGATGTTCTTTTTGCAGGAGTACCAAAAGAAAAGGGTACTAACCTTATTTGACCCAGAGTCGGATGCCTTGGGGGCAGGCTGGAATATTATTCAATCTAAAATTGCCATTGGTTCAGGCGGCTTTACAGGTAAAGGTTATTTAGAAGGAACGCAATCACATTTGGGTTATCTGCCTGAACATCATACTGACTTTATTATGTCGACCTATGCCGAAGAATTTGGTTTTATTGGCGTATTTTTACTGTTCAGTTTGTTTGCTGCCATTATTTTACGTTGTTTGATGATTGGGATGAATTGTTTCCATAATTTTGGACGTTTGTATGCAGGCACGGTTGGTCTGACTTTCTTTTTCTTTGTATTTCTAAACTCAGGGATGGTGAGTGGTATTTTACCTGTAACGGGTGACCCATTGCCGCTGATGAGTTATGGTGGAACGGCTGTTATTTCCATGTTGGCGAGTATGGGGATTGTGATGTCTATCCATACTCATCGTTAATACAGAATCCATCTGAAAGATGATATAGGTGAGTTTTGCTATTATCATCTTTTTCTCTTTTTGTGGTTTTAAAAAGCCTAAGCAATTAGGATAAACACAAAACAATCCTTATAATATCCAGTAAATTTACTTTATTTATTAAGCAATAATTTAAAAAGAACAGCATAACAGTAACACAGAGCACCCCATGACCCATTTAATTTTTATTGCACTTTTCCCTTTGATTGCCTTAATTGCAATGGGTTATCTGCTTAAGCAATCACGTATGTTGGATGAGCCATTTTGGAAGGGTGCAGAAAAGTTAAATTACTATATTTTGTTTCCTAGCATGTTGTTATTAAACCTCGCTACAGCAAACATTGAAGCGAAATCAATCGCACAGATTTTGTTTGTGGTGGGTATCGTGGTCACATTGGCAAGTTCTCTGTTGTACGCTTTACGGCATTATTTTAAGACACCTGCGGCACGCTTTGGGGTGTATATGCAAAGCATGGTGCGCTTCAATACTTATATTGGTTTAGCATTAGTCGTAGCTTTGTTTCAAGCACAGGGCATGGCACTGTTTGCAATTATTCTGGTATTTTGCATTCCATTGGTCAATGTGCTATCGGTACTTGCTTTGAGTGATACCAAGACTTTGCAGCCACAGCAAATTTTATATGCACTGATGAAAAACCCACTGATTTTAGGCTGTATAGTCGGTGGTTTGTTTAACATATCAGGGCTGAGTTTGTGGATCGGCGCAGAGCATTTTATTCGGCAGATTGCTTTATGTAGTTTACCATTAGGGCTGATGTGTGTAGGGGCAGCACTACAGTTTAATGGTTTACAGCGAGACTTAATGCCTTTGGGATTAAATGTCGTTGGTCGCTTGCTCTTTATGCCTGCTTTGGCATGGCTTGTTTGTTGGGGTTTGAAACTACCAGTTTTAGAAACACAAATACTGGTCTTGTTTTTTGCTTTACCGACAGCATCTGCCGCTTATGTTCTAACACAGGCTTTAGGTGGCGATAGTCGTTTAATGGCTTCAATTATTAGCTTGCAAACCGTATTCGCCGCATTAACTTTGCCAATTGTGTTGTGGTTGCTCATTTAATCTGTCTAATACAATCTATTGTTCAGCATTAATCGTATAAACGATAGATGCCCGCAAAGCGTTCACAACCTTTTTGTTTGGTTTGAATTTTTAAGATTGCTTTAGAATAATTAAACTCATAACTGCAATCGTGCTCATTGTCGATGATTTTGTTTTTTTGATCAGGTGTTGTATAAGCTAAAAAGGCAATACTTTGGCTTTCAAGGCGGTTATTTGGATTGCGATAAGCAATACCTTCAATTTTAATGCTGTTTTTATTGAGTTGATGAATTTGTAAATGTACGGGTTGTGCAGCAAATTGACCATTTTCATATTTTAAATAATGTTGAGTCATGCTTTGATTCATTGAAGTGAAAAAATTCAGTTGATCAATTCTAAAATCAAATTGCTGAGTATAACAATTTAAGCTTTTGCATTGCTGTAAGCGTTGGATCCACAATTGCTGAGTATCTTCTAACAAGCGAATAGGCGCATCACTCATCAAATAAGCTGTTAAATGTTGATCACTTAATTTTTCACGCAATTCTGAGAAATTTTCTGTGCACACCTGCGCCAACTTTTTATTGGGTGTAGATCTACAATCAATCCCTTGTGCATAAGAGAAAGATGAATATAAACAGCCAAATAACAGCAGTGTACTTAAGTTTTTGATAAGATGAATCTCAGATTTCAACAGCATGATCGCTTATACTTTCACTATGTTGCGCTAGGTCTAATATAGCGAAATCGAAAGTATGAATACAAGATTTCAATGATTTATTTCTACAGGAGTTGAACATGGTTGCACAGATTCGTATTGGACAAGGATTAGATGTTCATGCCTTTGAAGCGGGAGATTTTGTGACGCTTGCAGGTGTTCAAATTCCTCATACACAAGGTTTAAAAGCACACTCAGATGGTGATGTAGTGCTGCATGCACTATGCGATGCATTATTAGGTGCTTTGGCGCTGGGGGATATTGGGCAGCATTTTCCAGATACCGATCCAAATTATAAAGGTGCAGATAGTCGGGTATTGCTTAAACAGGTTTATCAACTCATTTTAGACCGTGGCTATAAACTGAATAACGCCGATATTACTGTGGCGTGCGAACGTCCTAAACTTGCACCGCATACGCTAGAAATGCGCCAAAGTGTCGCTGATGTATTGGATGTAGAGGTCACACAAATCAGTATCAAAGCGACAACCACTGAAAAATTAGGTTTTACTGGGCGTCAGGAAGGTATTTTAGCAACAGCGATTGTATTGATTTCTCATACAAAATAATCGCGTTAGAATTTTATCTATACAATCTGCTGAATTAAGAAAGTTCAGCAGATTCTAAAGCTTGTTGTAAATCTTGCGTGGCTTTACGACCTTGTAATTGCAAAGAAACGGCGTGAATTAAGCCTGTCCAAGTTTCATTGGGTTTCCAGATATCATGTAAAAAGTCTTGAGCCGTTGCAATATCCACATCCATAAAATATTGACGATACAAATACATTAAACTACTGACGTGGTTGTTATTGCTGCAATGTACCCACACCATTTGGCTTTCTAATAAATGATTGACCAAATCGAGCAATAATAAACATTGATCAGAGGATGGTGTTTCCCATGAAATTGGCAGTTGAATATAGTTTAGTCCAACATCCAGACAAATTTTGTCTTCATGGGGAAGGGCGTGTTCCGCATCACTTTCAGCCAAATTAATGACAGTGCCAATACCATATTCTTTAATTTGTTTTAATTCTTCAGCCGTAGGCTGACCTGAAGAAAACAAACGCTCATGAATGAACTGGAAATTTTTAATTTGGCTAAGTTGGGTTTCAATGTCATTCATGCGCGCAGAATTTCCTATGCTACAAATAGAAACGCCATCATGAAGATGGCGTTTTTAAATCTTAACGATTCACTAAAACGTCTTTTAATGCTTCATGCATTTCAAGCAATGCTTTTTCAGTGGTATCCCAGTCGATACAACCGTCAGTCACAGACTTACCATACTCTAAATCGCATAAGTTTTCAGGAATATCTTGACGACCACCTTTCAGGTGACTTTCGACCATAATCCCAACAATAGACTTATTGCCATCTAAAATTTGCTCAGTGATATTTTTTAATACCAATGGCTGTAAGAATGGGTCTTTGTTTGAGTTAGCATGGCTGGTGTCAATCATGATTTTGGTGCTGACTTTGGCTTTGTTTAATGCATTTTCAGCATCTGCAACAGAGCCTGCATCGTAGTTAGGCTTGCCATTACCACCACGTAAAACCACGTGTGCATACGGGTTGCCGCTAGTACGAATTACTGAAACCTGACCTTGATCATTAAGACCCAAGAAGCTGTGACCGTGTTTTACCGACTGCATGGCATTGGTAGCAACTGTTAAGCCGCCATCTGTACCATTTTTAAAGCCGACTGGAGAAGAAAGACCAGATGACATTTCACGGTGCGTTTGGCTTTCTGTAGTGCGTGCACCAATTGCAGACCAAGAAATTAAATCTTGATAATACTGCGGAGAGTTTGGATCAAGTGCTTCAGTCGCACATGGCAAACCTTTTTCATTTAACTCAAGTAAAAGTTTACGACCAAGACGCAAGCCTTTTTCAATGTTAAAAGAGTCATTCATGTCTGGATCGTTAATTAAGCCTTTCCAGCCCACTGTAGTACGTGGTTTTTCAAAATAAACACGCATCACAATATAAAGAGAATCTTTTACTTTTTCGCTTAATACTTTTAAACGATCTGCATATTCATGTGCAGCAGCAGGGTCATGAATAGAACATGGACCAATCACCACAAATAGACGCTTGTCTTTACCATCTAAAATATTGCGGATTGTTTCACGACCACGAAGAACGGTTTGATAAGCATTTTCAGTCAAAGGTAACTCAGTTTTTAATTCTGCAGGAGTCACGAGTGGCTGAATACTTTCAATATTCACGTCATCGATGTCTGATTGTGTAAGAGGATTAGACTGTAAAGTATTCATTGCCGTCACTGGTTTGATCATACAAAAGATTGTTTAATAGTCTGAATATAACATGAATTTCACTGTATTTTGTTATAAAAAGATGAATACTTCTTTAAAAAATAAGTGATGAATCGGGTAGATAAATTAAACGGTCTGTTTTAGCAAAATCCTGTCAGATAAAGCATTCATTATTGGCTGGCTTGTGCCTCAGAAACTGCTGTTGCAGTTTCTGGTGTGCTGATAGGTTTTGATTTCACAGGATTGACCATAAAGTTAATCCCGATAATAAATAAGGTAATACCTAAAACTTTACGAATCACTTTTTCAGGTAAACGTGAACTGACTAAAGTTCCCACCACAATTGCAGGAATCGAGCCAACCAACAGCCAAACCAATAGGTGAAAATCGACATTACCTGAACTCATGTGACCTAAACCTGCAACTAGGGTGAGTAAGACTGCATGTACGACATCTGAACCGATAATACGAATCATCGGTAGATTCGGGAACATCAGTACCAATGCCATGATGCCAAAAGCACCTGCACCCACTGAAGAAAGTGTGACAAATACACCCAGTACAACTCCCATAATTACAATGAGGGCACGCTTATCTGCAGCCTGCATTTTGACCTTTTCAAGGTCTTGAGTCATATCAGGCAATTCTTGTTTACGGTATTTATTGAAAAATGTTTCAATTTGACCGCGAAACACAATTGAGATGCCAGTTAAGGTCAACATAAAGCCCAGTACCACGGTCAGTACCATTTTGTAATGGGTAGATTGGCTTAAATAATTCTCTAAAACCCAATGGGTCGCAAATGAAGCAGGGATACTGCCCACCGCAAGCCAAATTACAATGGGCCATACAATATTCATTTTTTTGGCATGAACCAATGAGCCGCAGAATTTTGAAATGGCGGCATAAAGTAGGTCTGTTCCAATTGCGATATGCGGTTCAATTTTAAACAAGCTGATCAGAATGGGAGTCATCAGTGAACCGCCACCTACGCCAGTCACACCCACGCAGAAGCCGACCAATACACCTGCCAAAATAAACTCTAAAGGACCAACCATGAAGATATGCCGAAGTCAAAAATCGTGAATATATTATGCCTTTTGGCAATAAGCTGTTGTCTTGATTAATGATTTACTTATTCTTAAAACAGATATAGTCAATGTGGAAAATCAGTGCAAAAGATCGCAGATTCAAGCCACGGCTTACTTTCTGTTTCTTACAAAATACAGTGGCTATGCTAAAATGCGAAAATTCATATCCATTAAAATTTAGAGGACAAAACGCTTGCAAAATCGGAAACTTAAAATAGGTATCGTTGTGGGAGAAGTATCGGGTGATACTTTGGGGGCACAACTCATGCGACGTTTTCGTGAGCAAGGCATTGATGCAGAGTTTGAAGGCATTGGTGGCCCACAAATGATTGCGGAAGGTTTTAAAAGTTATTATCCGATGGATATTTTATCGGTAATGGGCATTGTTGAAGTGCTGAAAGATTTGAAAAAACTCTTTGCAGTACGGGATGGTTTGGTCGAAAAGTGGACTCAACATCCCGTCGATGTCTTTGTCGGAGTTGATGCGCCTGATTTTAATTTACGTCTTGCCAAAAGTTTAAAACAGAAAAACTTGCCGATTAAAACCGTGCAATATGTCAGTCCTTCGGTATGGGCATGGCGACAAGGTCGGGTACATGGCATTAAAGCCAGTATAGATTTGGTACTGTGTTTATTTCCGTTTGAAAAAGCCTTTTTTAAAAAATGGGATGTGCCTGCAGCCTTTGTCGGACATCCTTTGGCGAGTCAGTTGCCGTTGGAAAATCCAATTGCTGCAGCAAAACAAGAATTGGGTTTAGACCAACAGCAACAACATATTGCGTTATTGCCTGGTAGCCGACGTGGTGAAATTGAGCGTTTAGGGCCGTTAGTTTTAGATGCGGCTTATATTTTGACGCAAAAATATCCGCAGTTTAAGTTTCTAATTCCTGCAATTAATGATGCACGTAAACAACAAATTGAAGCGTTACTGCAGTCTTATCCGAGTGCATTACAAGACAAAGTGCAATTGATAGAAAATCGTGGCACAGAATCCAAAATTGGTCGTCAGGTAATGAATGCGTCCGATATGATTGCACTGGCTTCAGGCACGGCGACGTTAGAAGCGATGCTATTACATCGTCCAATGGTTACGTTTTATAAGCTCAATCGCATTACGTACTGGATTGCGAAACTGTTGGTGAAAATTCCTTATTATTCATTGCCAAATATTATTGCAGGTAAAAAGGTTATTCAGGAATTAATTCAGGATGATGCAACACCAGAGCGTTTGGCAGCAGAAATTGAAAAGTTAATTTATATCGAAACTGCACAAATTCAAGTGATGCAACATATCACTATGCATAAGCAATTATTGTCCGATAACAGCGAAGACCCTGCACAAGCAATTTTGGCGATTTTAGATCGTTAAACTGTTCATTTCGTGATTGCATTGTTGTTTTGAAACTGCTGCCGATATTGGCTAGGTGTTAGCTCAAATTGCTTTTTAAAGGTTTGGCTAAAGGCAGTTTCAGAAGAATAACCGACACGGTGGGCAATTTGTTGAATCGACAATTGTCCTTGCTGTAAATAATGCGATGCCAAGCGTAGCCGATGTTGTTGTAAGTATGCCAAAGGCGGCTCACCAATCACCTGATTAAACAAATTGGCAAATTTAGAACGTGACATGCAACATTGTTCTGCCAAACTTTCTACCGTCCATGCTTTTTCGGGTTGACCATGAATAGCTGCGAGCGCATTGGAAAGTTCAGGATGTGCCAAAGCGCCGAGCCAGTTATTTGAGTCATCAAGCTGAAAAATATAATCACGCACACATTCAATCAGTAAAATACTGACCAAGTGATCTAATATTTTATCCCGTCCCAGTCGGATTTGATGACTTTCCACCGCTAAAAATTGCAAGCCAATTTGTAACCACTCGGGCGCTGTGCTGCACATGATATGCGGAATATGCAGATATTCGGGTAGGGCACTTAAAAGCGGTTTTGCCATGGTGGTGTCCATGTGGCATTGAATCACCAAAATAAATGCGTCTTCAGCTTGTGTGTGATTTATCGTGCCAAAATTTATTGACTGCTGTGACTGAATTTGAAATAAATCCGAAATATCAAAGTGTTCTGTCCAGTGAGTGTCTGCAGTTGCACTTGCGTAATGACTGCAACCCGATGGAATCAGGACAATATCACCTGCATCAATGTGAAGGTGTGTCTGTGCAGATAAATGGATATGCAGCGAGCCTTGTAGTACTACATAAGCCAGCATTGCCCCTTGGTCACGATATTGAAATGACCAATCTCCTTGAGGATTTAAATAGATATATTCTGATTGGTGCAGATGTATATCATCAAAAATTTTACTTAAAGCATCCATATTTTAAGCATAAATCATTATAAAAAATAAACCTGTGATTTCAGGACAATATAGCGCATTTTTGCGCCAAAGACTTTTGCATAGCTTTTTTGGACGTCTGCAACTGTTCATTCTCGTGTCTTTCCTCAAATATATAGGTAGAACAGCGTAGAAGGAAGAAAATAAGATGAACGCACCACTTCATTTGCTTAAAGAGATGGAACAGGATGTTCCTTATAAAAGCGCGGCTCAACTCGATAAAAAGCGTTATTTATGGTTGATCAGCCCATTTTTACCTGTATTGGGGATGGGGATTTTAGCGGGTTATCAATTCGCTCCGAAGCCTGCGAAAAAAGTTTTTGCTCTAGGTGGCCCTTTATTATTGCATGTGATTATTCCAACAATTGATACTTTAATTGGTCAAGATGCCAATAACCCAAGCAATGAAGATGTGAAACGACTTGAGGAAGATCGGTATTATTCGCGTTTGGTGAAAAGTTTTATTCCTTTGCAATATGCCGCCAATATTTATGCAGCTTATTTGGTTGGACGGCCACAAACCTCGTTAGTCGATAAAATTTTTCTGGGTATTTCCATGGGGATGGTGAATGGTATTGCTGTCAATACTGCGCATGAACTCAGCCATAAATCTTCAAAAATAGATCACTTACTGTCACATTTGGCTTTAGCACCAACAGGATATAACCATTTTCGGGTTGAGCATCCGTATGGGCATCATAAACGTGCTGCGACACCTGAAGACCCTGCATCTTCACGTATGGGAGAAACATTTTATGAGTTTTGGCCCCGCACGGTAAAAGGTTCGTTTAAGTCTGCACTGCAAATTGAAACTCAGCGTTTAAAACGTAAAGGCAAAAGTTTTTGGTCGAAAGACAATGAATTATTACAAGGCTGGGGCATGAGTGCGGCATTTCATGCTGCATTGTTGGCGCGTTTTGGTACTGGGATCATTCCGTATTTGGCGACACAGGCTTTTTATGGCATTAGCCTGTTTGAAATAATTAATTATATAGAACATTATGGCTTGCTTAGACAAAAAGATGCGCATGGCAAATATGAGCGCACTATGCCTGAACACAGCTGGAATAATAACAATATTGTGACCAATTTGTTTTTGTATCAATTACAACGTCATTCCGATCATCATGCTTATCCAACCCGACCATTTCAGGCTTTGCGACATTTTGATGAAGCGCCTGAATTACCAAGCGGTTATGCCAGCATGTTGCTGCCTGCCATGATTCCACCTTTGTGGTTTAAAATTATGGATAAACGTGTATTTGAACATTATCAAGGCAATTTAAACAAAGCCAATATTCAGCCTAAACGCCGTGCACGAATTTTTAAGAAATTTGGTGTGGTGGATAATTGATTGAATTATTAAGATTATTTTTTAATATTCATTTTGATATTTCTTTTGTATATATCTTTCAAAGGAAAGATTGAGATGTATACCAGATGTCTATTTTCACTCATCTTACTATGAATTGACTTCATCTCATTTTGGCGCATAATAAAGTTATATATTTATATAATATTGAGGTGGGTATGATTCATACAAACTTGAGAAAAGTAGGTGGTTCGGTCATGCTTGCCGTACCGCCTACATTATTAAAAAGTTTAGGTTTAGATGCGGGAAAGGAAGTTTCTCTGAGCATTGTGAATGGTAAGTTAGTGGTCGAACCTAAAGCGAAGCCATCTTATAAATTGGCTGACTTGCTGCAAGAGCATCAAGCTTTAGCATTAGAGCCAGATGCGTGGCATGATGTAAAAGCAGTTGGGCGAGAAGAAATCTAATGAATCAAGGCGATATTTATTTGATTTCATTAGATCCAACACTTGGACATGAACAACAAGGTAAGCGACCTGTATTTGTTATTTCACCTAAGTCATTTAATCTTATTACTAAAATGCCGATTGTTTTGCCTATTACTTCTGGTGGAAACTTTGCACGAAATATGGGTTTCGCTGTAGAGCTTATTGGTGGGAAAACTACAGGTATTGTGCGTTGTGATCAATCTAGAGCTTTAGATTTTGAAGCTAGACACGCGCGGTTTTTAGAATCCTCGCACGCAGATGTTTTGGATGAGGTTTTAGCAAGATATATCGCAATTTTTTCACCTGAAGATTAATTTATATCGAAAAAGACAGAAATTTATAGCAATATTTCTATGAAAATCTGTCTTTTATCTTACTTTACTATATGCCTTAAATCATAAAATCACTTGAGCTCACTCGAACTTTTACCTAATTCACGACGGGCAATAATCAATAGCTGAATCTGTTGCGTACCTTCAAAAATATCTAAAATTTTCGAATCACGTGCCCATTTTTCCAATAACTCATCTTCGTTATAACCCACCGATGCAGCTAACTCGACACACCTGAGCGTGATTTCATTACACACGCGACCAGCTTTGGCTTTGGAAATAGAAGCTTCGCGTGAGTTAGGCTGTTTATTGTCTGCCATCCATGCTGCTTTGAGCATCAATAAACGTGCGGCTTCCCATTCTGCTTCCATCCGATAAGTCTGTGCTGCGATATGTGAACACTGTAAATAGGGCGTGGCATAATTTGCATCTAATTGGTCTTTAAAAATTTCCTTAATCCGCTCTAAAGCGGCTTTGGCACAACCAACGGCCATAGCTGCCACCAAAGGGCGAGTGTTATCAAAGGTTTCCATCACACCTGCAAACCCTTTGGCAACATCAATTTCTGTATTGCCTAAAAGGTTGCTCGCAGGAACACGGCAATTTTCAAATCGAATTGTTGCTGTGTCCGAGGCTTTAATCCCTAATTTATGTTCTAAGCGTTCCACGGTCATGCCAGGTGTGCCCTTAGTCACAACAAAGGATTTGATCGCAGCACGTCCCAGTTTTTTGTCTAAGGTTGCCCACACAACAACGGCATCGGCGCGGTCACCAGAGGTCACAAAAATCTTTTCACCATTTAAAATATATTCATTGTCTACTTTGGTGGCAGTGGTACGAATAGCCGCAGAGTCAGAACCACAGTTGGGTTCGGTAATTGCCATGGCTGCCCAAACACCATTAAAGCGTGGTAATTGTTCTTCATTGGCCACCGCAGCAATCGCAGAATTACCTAAACCTTGGCGTGGCATACTGAGTAATAAACCTGTATCGCCATAACACATTTCGACAATACTCAGTGCGGTAGACATATTTACGCCATTTTTGTTACCTGTAGATGTGTCACCACGTTTGTTGACTGCTGCACCTGCATTCATGCCATCGCCCGCTTGGTTCATACCATCAACTAAGGCGGCAAGCATGTCTAATTCTTTCGGGTAGGCGTGTTCGGCTTTATCATATTTCCTTGAAATGGGACGTAATACATTTAAAGCAACTTCATGTGCCTGATCGACCAACATTTTGAATTTTTTTGGATTTTGTAAATTCATGGATGTATTCCTTATTTTTCTAGCTGGCTATCGTTTATTGATGGTGTGAGATTAAGCATGCAAGCCTGAATGCATAATTACAGTCGCACGTAAATCACGATACCAACGCTCTACAGGATGTTCTTTGGTAAAGCCATGACCACCTAAAATTTGCACGCCATTGGTGGCAATTTGCATAGATTTTTCTGCACAGAGCAGACGTGCTAAATATGCTTCTCGATGAAAGTTTTTACCCGATTCGGCAAGACTCGCTGCATTCAGCAACAGCATGCGCATGGCTTCAATTTCAATGGCCATATCTGCAATCATAAAAGCCACACTTTGACGATGTGAAATTGGTTCGCCAAATGCAGTGCGCTCATTGGCATAGCGAATACAATAACTTTTCACTGCTTCACAGCAACCAACTGCCATGGCGCACCACATGAGATTGCCTAAATCTAAAAATGCGCTGTAATCGAAATCATCTGTGCCTAAACGCTCCGCAGGGGTTTGATTAAACTTTAAAGTCGCCGTTTCGCAGGCTTTTAAGCCCATTGCAGGCGCTGCTTTAAATTGAATAGAAGCATCACGTTGCACAATGAACACATCGGCTTGACCATTTAGCTCTGCACTAACCAAAAATAAATCTGCTGTTTCGGCCAAAATCACCAGCGTTTTTTCACCTGTAATTAGGTACTGTCCATTTTGCAAAGTCGCTTTGGTTTTTAGCTGATACGGATTAAACGCAGCAGTATTTTCCTGAATCGCAAAAGTGGCTTGAAGTGGCGTTGGATGGTTCGCGTCTGTTTCGGAAAACGCAGATAAATACTGATTTTGAACCTGTTCTGAACCCCAGCGAGTTATGGCATTCATTACGCCAAATGTGGAAAGTAATCCTGCGGTTAAGCCAAAGTCGCCACGTGCCAATTGTTCGGCAATTAAAATATGGCTGACAATATTTTGTTCAGTGGCAACACCGCCTAAAGCTTCGGGCAGAGCATAGGTGTTCAAACCTAAATCTGTGCTGTATTGCCATAATACTTGTGGGAATTTCGCATCATGATCTGCCTGATGTGCCAATGGATAGATCACTTCTGTAGCAAATTGCTGCATGGCATCGACCAGCATTTGCTGTTCTTCACTCAATGACAAATCAAATAAATCTTTGGATTGACGTGTCAGTCGTTGTTGCGGTAATTTTTGTGTGCTTTTAAAATTTTTTTGAGTGGTTTCAAAGGTTTTAAAACCTGCTTTGGCTGAGTGATATAGAGATTGTTCAACCCATTTGCGTAATTTGAATTGATCGAGCAGATCACTCGATGCCATTTTAGTGAGTAGCGCTAAGCCGAATCCTTGGGCTTTGTTTATCATTTGACTCATGATTGTGTTGTCCTACACAGAGAATGCTTGTTTTTTATGCTGACATGCAGACTATAAAAAAACTATGTCATTGCTGACATGCAGAATTGTCAAAGATAAACGGTAAAAATTTTCTTATAACTGGACTAATATGTGGATTTTTATAGATTATTAATTTTATAGAAATCTACGCTTTTAAAATAAATTGACCTAAATGACAATTGCATCGAGTGGGCAACAATCATTTAGGTCTATATAACAGCTTTGATCAAAGAAATAAAAGTTGGGACTTAAATAAACTTTTGAATCATTTTGCGGACATTGGTTTTCGCATCAATCACGGTCATAAAGGTGTAGGCACCAATAAATTTACGGCTAATAAACATAAATTCTTTAGGCGGCACACTAAAGTAACGCGAAGCCATCGATTTAGATGCTTGTTGCATGACACGGCTATGCAGCTGACTTTTTTTCCAGTCATAGCGCGATTGTTCATCCATCACGCCTGCAGGTAAATCGCGGTTATTGTCTAAGTGACTAAAGGCTTCGGTTGCCAATAGAAACACTTTGGCCATATCTGGTTTAATGCTTTCAGGGATGCTGTCAAAAAACTCATAACCCGTCATGGCATTCACCATCATTTGTGGGTCGTGGTAATAACCCGCCTTGATCAAATTACGCGCCACAGCCAGCAAGTGTTGATCAAATTGACGAATAGCACCAAAGTCGAGCAGTACAATTTTATCGTGAATATCTTCACCATTACCTAAGCGAACTAAGTAGTTGCCAAAGTTCGGGTCAGTCTGCATTTCGCCCCATTCAAATACTTCACGCACAGCAATTTCTAAAGAGGCTTCGCCTAATTGGTTACGGCGTTCTTGAGGTAATGAGAGCATGACAGGGCTGTTAATCGGTACGCCACGTTCAAAGGTCATACACAGCACTTGGTCGCTACAGTATTCATCCACAATTTGCGGCACAATGTAGCGCGGATCATCTTTTAAACGGGCAGCAAAACGACGTGTCGTTTCCGCTTCAATTTGATAGTTGACTTCACGATGCATCATTTCACGCACTTCATCAAACCACTGATCAAATTCACGGGTTTGCGGCACCATGCGTGTCAATTTGAGCATATTTCTAAATAGGCTCATGTCTGAGTCAATCGCATCTGCTACGCCTGGATATTGGATTTTTAATACCAACTCCAAACCATCCGACTTGCGGGTCGCGCGGTGAACTTGAGCCAAAGAGGCTGTACCTAATGGCTCATGATCAATGGTGAGATCATCAAGTTTGGCACCTAACTGTGCCTGTAATTGCTGTTTAATCGCAGGCCATGCCAATGCGACAGTCTGGTTATTCAGCGTGTTGAGTGCTTGCGTAATTTCTTCAGGTAAAAAATGTTCGCCGTACAGCGCCATCATTTGCCCAATCTTCACGATAGAGCCTTTGAGTTTGCCAATTTCAGCCACCAAGTAATCGGCTTGTTCTTTCATGGCTTTTTTTCGTTTACGTTCTTTTTCTTCTTCGCTTGAAAACATAGAGGTGGCATTCGAGGCTGCCCATCGTGTTCCTGCAAGTAAAGATGCCTTTGCGATGGATAAGCGTCGATCCATAGAGGAAGTCTTGAGTTGTTTAAGCTTATCGTTCTGATCTGACATTAAAATCAATCCTTAAATCAGCAATACGCAGGAAAATTAGATTGTAACGGATATTAGCGCGTCTTAACGTATTAAAAAAGTTCAACTTGCTGAACGACGAGTTTCCTCGTGAAAAAAGTATGAAAAACGGCTTAAAAGTACTTTTACATCCGATATTGCACTTTGGTTTCGGCTTTTTTCATCAATTGCGCTTTGTTGTCTTGGATAAATTTGAGAATCATCAATTTTACAGAATCGTGTAAAAAACCATGCGCATATCCCTTAACAATAATCACGCTGGGCAAACTAAAAAATAGATATTTGGCATCATCTAATGACGAATTTTCAAAAATGCCGTTTTCAATCAAAATTTGCTGAAAAAATTGTTTTTCAATCAAGACTGCTTCGGAGTGGTTGTCGTTCCAATAGCTTTGGCGCATGGCCATCAAATTATTGTGTTTGTAGCTCATAAGGCTGAAAGTTTCATCTATAAAATGAGTAATTCAATTATTGGGATATTGTCACATTTTTCAATGATTGTTGTGCATTTATCATAGACTGAATCATAAAAAGCAGGGTATTGACTATATGCTTTTTAACCTGAATCTTGTAGCATCAATGCAGCAATTTGGGTTTTGTAAAATTATAAAATATTGAAAATTTACCGCGCTTTAAAAACAGACTGCGCTCAGGGGAAAATATGAAAGTTTGGATATTTACACTATTGGGGATGCTGACTTTGGGTACAGCTCAAGTTTGGGCGAATGGCGTTTCACAAGGCTATACGCAATGTATGAACAATAGTTATGGCAAAATTTCCCAATCGCAAAAATGTATTAAAACTGAGCAAAAAGCACAAACCAAACGACTCAAAAAACACTATAAAGCCTATGTAAAACGCAGCGCAGGCAATGCCAGTAATATTCAACAACAGCATCAACTTTGGGAAAACCGTGTAAAACAACGCTGTTATTTATCGACTCAAAGCGATTTTGCCGCATTACAACGTGCACAATGTGTTTTGCTGCAAACAGCAGAGCGCGCTGATTATTATCAAGGTCAGTTTGTGGGAATCAAATAAGTAAAACCATAGTAAATAAATTACTTGGAAACTGCTTAAACATTATAAAACCGAGCAAAACAAGGTATCATAAGGCGTTTTAAAATTTGACCTTGGAGCGCCTTAAGTGGATCGACCGACAATTAGCCCTGAACATTTGCAGGAAGCTGCTGAAAACCTATCAACCATTCGTGATTTTATTCGCTTTGGGGTTACAGCACTACGTCAATACGATGCACATTTAGGTCAAGGTACAGAAGATTATTTTGCAGAAAGTTCTGCATTGGTGTTACAAACTTTGTCTTTAGACTGGAATGCAGACGCTGAAATTTTAGATGCAAAATTATTGCCGAGCGAAGCAGCTGAATTTTTAAGCTTGCTCGAACGTCGTATCAATGAAAAAGTACCAACTTCTTACTTATTAAACTTGGCGTATTTCTTCGGAAAACCATTTTATGTCGATGAGCGTGTTCTAATTCCACGTTCACCTATTGCCGAGCTAATTGAAAATCGTTTTGCGCCATATTGCCTAGATGAAGAAGGTCAAATGCGCGAAGCAGATAACAATTTACCAGCCAATGCTGCGCCTAAAACCCCACAACGTATTTTGGATATGTGCACGGGTTCAGGTTGTATTGCGATTGCTTTGGCTTATGCTTTTCCAGATGCTGAAGTCGATGCAACTGACATTTCAAAAGATGCTTTGGAAGTCGCACAAATTAACTGTGAACATCACAACAAACAATACCAAGTGGCGTTGCTTGAGTCTGATTTATTCGCCAAAATCCCAGCCGAAAATCAGTATGATTTAATCGTATCTAACCCGCCGTATGTTGATGCGGAAGATATGGCAGATTTACCTGAAGAATTCCATCATGAGCCAGAATTGGCATTGGCAGCAGGGCAAGACGGCTTAGATTTAGTCCGTAAAATGTTGGCGCAGGCGGCAGATTACTTAACTGAAGATGGTCTGATTGTGATTGAAGTAGGTAATTCTGAATGGGCGATGAAACAGAATTTCAACACGGTTGATTTGCACTGGTTAAAATTCCAAAAAGGTGGTTCAGGTATTTTTGCATTGACTGCAGCACAATGCCGTCAATATCGCGATTTATTTATTCAATCTGTTCAAGCATAAGGAGTCGTTGGACGTGGCAGGTAATAGTATAGGGCAACTTTTCCGTGTAACGACTTGTGGTGAATCTCATGGCGTAGGTCTGATGGCGATTGTCGATGGCGTGCCACCGGGGATTGAACTGTCTGCAGAAGATTTACAAAAAGATTTAGATCGCCGTAAACCGGGTACGTCTAAGTTCGCGACACAGCGCAAAGAACCCGATGAAGTTGAAATTATTTCAGGTGTTTTTGAAGGTAAAACCACTGGAACTTCAATTGGTTTACTGATTCGCAATACCGACCAAAAATCGAAAGACTACGGCAATATTGCACAGACTTTCCGCCCCGGGCATGCAGACTATACCTATACGCAAAAGTATGGTTTCCGCGATTATCGTGGTGGTGGACGTTCAAGCGCACGTGAAACAGCAATGCGCGTTGCAGCAGGTGCAATTGCAAAAAAATACCTGTTCGAAAAATTTGGAATTGTGATTCGTGGTCACGTCACTCAAATTGGCATAGAAAAAGCTGAAAAGCTAGATTGGAACGAAGTACCAAATAATCCATTTTTCTGTGGCGATGCCGATGCTGTACCACGTTTTGAAGCATTGGTAACGTCATTGCGTGAACAGGGTACAAGCTGTGGTGCAAAACTGGAAATTGTGGCTGAAAAAGTGCCTGTGGGTTGGGGCGAACCTGTTTTTGATCGTTTAGATGCCGATATTGCCCATGCCATGATGTCTATCAATGCTGTGAAAGGCGTTGAAATTGGAGATGGTTTTGCAGTGGCAGCGCAGTTTGGGCATGAAACCCGTGATGAACTGACCACTGACGGCTTTTTGGCGAACCATGCAGGCGGTATTTTAGGCGGTATTTCTAGTGGTCAAGATATTCGTGTTGCGATTGCTTTAAAACCAACAGCCAGTATTACCACGCCAGGCAAAACCATTAATTTAAACCGTGAAGATACAGACGTACTGACCAAAGGACGCCATGATCCTTGCGTAGGTGTGCGTGCAACGCCAATTGCAGAAGCTATGCTTGCGATTGTGTTGATGGATCATTTCATGCGTCATCGTGCGCAAAATGCCGATGTGGTTGCACCGTTTGCACCCATTGAGCCAAAATAACAATATGCTTTAAGCAAGACGTATTGTCATCGATAGTTATAAAAATATTGTTGAGAAAGAAGCCAAACCACAGCGTTTGGCTTTTTAATACCTGAATTTTGAGATTAGTTCATCTTTTAGATTGTAAGTTTCAAAATTTTATACGCTGTTTTATATGGTGAAGATGCAGAGGAATGATCTGCGGCTCCTAAATATTAAGCCAATAAAAAAGAGCGCATATTGCGCTCTTTTCAAGGAATTTATTTACACCTCATTAAAGAAACCAAGTGTAATAACCCCAAATCATCAATGGCCAAGCCACAAATGGGCTAAATAACCATTTCCAAAACCAAAAGCGTGGAATAAAACCAACACCGTGTACAAAGCCACCTGAAATACCAATCATAATAAACATCATGGCACGGTGGCTATATTCACCGTTGGCATCCAGCATTGCTGCTGGATGAAGAAGCAGTACAGCTGCGAGTGGGAATGCCAATAAACATGAAATAACCATCGCAATCTTGTTCGGTTTTTGAACTGTTGTTTCAGCGTTCACTGCAGTGTCTGTCATCTAATTATTCCTCGTCAAGGTCTTGATGAGATTCAATATACAGGGCACTCAAGACACCTGCAAAGCATGCCATCAGAATACCGAGAATCCATGCAAAGTACCACATAATTTATTCTCCTTAGACACAGCCTTAGTAAAGGCTGTGTGAATTCTCTTTAATGTGCTTGTTGGTGATAACGCCCCACATTTTGTAGTAACACCAAGTGGTGTATAGCAAAATAATTGGTACGAAGATACATGCTGCAACAGTCATTACAGTTAATGTGTTTTTACTTGATACCGCATCCCACATGGTCAAGCTTGCAACTGGGTTGAGGCTTGATGGCATTAAGAATGGGAACAATGCAAAACCAGCAGTTAAAATTGCACCGATCACCGCTAAAGATGAACCTGTGAAACTTAAACCCGCTTTATTTTTACCTGCTGCAAGAACAATCAAAATACCGCCCAAGATGCCCATAATTGGTGCAATCATGGTAATAGGGTACGCTGAGTAGTTATTCATCCAGCCTGGGTTTGCATTGGTTAAAACTTCTTTAGCCAATGGGTTTGCTACGCCATTCGTGTCGTATGGAGTTACTAGGGTATAACCTTCGATACCACCGAAGTATAACCATGCGCCTGCACCTAAGAAACACACAAGGAACACAATACCCATGATTTGCGTTGCTTTTGCAGAGCGTGCACGTAAGTCACCATCGGTACGCAGCATTAACCATGCACCACCATGCGCACAAAGCATAGACAAGCTGACTAAACCACAAACTAAAGCAAATGGGTTTAATAATGCAAAGAAGCTGCCTGTATATGTTGAACGTACAGTTTCGTCTAGGGTAAATGGTACGCCAAGGAACATATTACCAAACGCAACACCGAATACTAATGCAGGAACTGCACCACCTACAGCCAAACCCCAGTCCCAAGATGTACGCCATTTGGTGTTTTCAAGTTTTGAACGGTAGTCAAAACCAACTGGGCGCAGGAATAGGGCAAACAGAACTAAGAGTAGTGCCCAATACATGCCTGAGAATGCTGTTGCATATACCATTGGCCAAGCAGCAAATAACGCGCCACCCGCTGTAATGAACCAAACCTGGTTACCATCCCAGTGCGGTGCAATCGTGTTGATTGCAGCACGGCGTTCTTCGTCAGTTTTACCTACAAATGGCATGATCGCCATTGAGCCCATGTCGAAGCCATCGGTGAGGGCAAAGCCAATGAGTAATACACCCACTAACACCCACCAAATGATTTTGAGTAATTCATATTCGATCATGCTTAAGCCTCCTCATTGGCTTTTTTCGCAGCTTCAATTTTCTCGAAGTGGTATTTACCAGTATGAAGCGAGCTTGGGCCTAGACGTGAGAATTTGATCATCAAGTACATTTCAATAATCAGCAATACGGTATAGAACGCTGCCAATGCAATGATTGAGCCCCATACGTCGCCAGTGCTGAGTGAAGATGCAGACAAGTGTGTTGGAAGTACTTCACCAATTGTCCATGGTTGACGACCAACTTCTGCTACATACCAACCTGTTTGCGCTGCAATCCAAGGTAATGGTAATGAGAATAACGCAAATTTTAATAACCAAGGTTTACTTTCTGCGTTGCGTTTAGCCACTGCAAAAGTTGCAAGTGCGAATAACAACAGCATTAAGAAACCAGAAGCTACCATGGCACGGAATGCCCAGAACAAACTTGGTACGTGTGGAATAGTATCCGCAGCAGCCATTTTAATTTGTTCGTCAGTCGCATCTACTACGTTTGGCGTGTATTTTTTCAACAATAAGCCATAACCCAAATCGGTTTGAGTTTGCTCAAATGCAGCTTTAAGTTCAGGAGATTGGTCGCCCGCACGTAATTGCTCAAGTTGTTGATAAGCAACCATACCGTTACGAATACGAACTTCGTGGTTTGCGATCAGGTCTTTAATACCAGTCACTTCTTCGGTGATAGAACGCGTTGCAATAATCCCCATGACATAAGGAATTTTAACTGCGTAATCTGTCGTTTGCGTTTCTTCGTTTGGAATACCAAATAAAGTGAACGCTGCAGGAGCAGGGTGAGTATCCCATTCTGCTTCAATTGCTGCGAGTTTGGTTTTTTGAACATCACCTAATTCATAACCTGATTCATCACCAAGTAGAATTACAGATAAAGTAGAAGCTAAACCGAAAATTGCTGCAATAGCGAATGAACGACGCGCAAATGGCAAGTCTTGCTTTTTCAATAAGTAATAACTTGAAATCGCTAAAACGAAAATAGCACCCGTTACATAACCTGCAGAAACAGTGTGTACGAATTTAACTTGCGCAACAGGGTTAAAAATTAACGCCCCGAAGTCAACCAATTCCATACGCATGGTTTCGTAGTTAAAGGTAGAACCCACTGGGTTCTGCATCCAGCCGTTGGCAACTAAAATCCAGAGAGCGGACATATTAGAACCAAGCGCAACCAGCCACGTTACACATAAGTGCTGCACTTTGGAGAGGCGATCCCATCCAAAGAAGAATAAACCAATGAAGGTCGATTCTAAGAAGAAGGCCATTAAACCTTCAATTGCGAGTGGTGCACCAAAGATATCACCCACGTAGTGTGAGTAATACGCCCAGTTTGTACCAAACTGGAACTCCATGGTTAAACCAGTGGTTACCCCTAAGGCAAAGTTAATACCGAAGAGTTTTCCCCAGAATTTGGTCATGTCTTTATAAATTTCTTTACCAGAAATCACATACGTGGTTTCCATAATGGCAAGAATAAAAGCCAGACCTAAAGTCAGTGGAACAAAAATAAAGTGATACATCGCGGTCATTGCGAATTGGAACCGCGAGAGATCGACCACGCTTTCAGAAATCATCAACGTGTCTCCTTGATTGAGGAAGGACTGCCAGCAATACGCTCAGCAACTTGTGAATCAAAATTTTGAGGAATAGTTGGGGCATCAAACCAAATATTTTTGATGACCATTAACAGCACGACCTTAATTATTAAAATGACCGTGAGTTCACGAACTACTTTTCTATTTAAATCTTTAGGAACTAAGCTCACTTTTATAAGCCTATTTTTTAAACTGTGTTTTATATTATTAAACAAAAACATACAAAAAAAAATAGCTGGCACAGTTAAAATGAAAATATATTGTTAACTTATTATAAATCAGTGGTTTGTTTTTGTGTTTTGCTGATAATAAACGGGAGAAATTAGTATTTTTTAAACTTGACAGAAACACTTGTAATTAATAATTCAAAATCTGACTAAAATACTTATATTTTAAAAAAGCAAATCAGACTAAATTGCTATGAATAAAAATCAATCTAAAAATAGCAATAAATTAGAGATATTATCAGCTAATAATTATTCTCATTCTTTTGTTAAAGTTTAATGACGATTCCGCATATTTTTTTATTTCCCTACAATGTAGTGGTGCTTTGTCTTTGGCTTAGTCTAGGGTAAACAGCATTTTTTCATAATGATTTTGTGTAAATATTGTTCAGATCACATGAAATGTATCGTTTATAAACAAACAGATTGTGTTGAGTTTGAGTGAAAAATTTTAACTTTCTTAGGTCAGCAAGATTGGTTTTAAATCTTAAAAAATAACTTATTGATTGCTAAATAGGTTATTTGATGCCGAAATTTTTTTGGCAAGATAGTGAGATCTTTTTTTGCGCACAATAATAATTTGAGCTTGAAATTCAAGTTCACCAAATTCAGGTTCAACCTGCACATAATGCAGTTGCCCAAACTCATCACGTACACGTGCTTGTGCAGAAAAACCAGGACGGGCATTACCACTGGAAATTGTGGCTAAACGTCCGAGTAAATCGACTTGGCGCACGCTATATTTGGGCTTAATCACTTGGTCTAAACAGTGAATCATGAAGACTGTAAAAAAGATGGCAATAATAAACGCTGGAATAATAATGTAATAAGCAGGAACGAAATGTTGTTGTTGTGAGTAAATCAAAAACTGTAAAAAATATCCTGCAACACTGAAATTCATCAGTAAAAAAACAAAAATCAGTACTTTAGAAAATTTAACATCTAAAAGTGGCGATTCTGTAATTCGTTGTGAAAATGCACGTTTGAGCAACTGACTTGGACGAAAATTAAAGTAATAACCAATCGTTTCGACAGTGCTGAGTAGCAATAAAACAACTAGGCTGAGGTGAAAGGGCATTAAGTTCAAATCAGATAAAAACTCATGCATGCGCTAAACTCACGTGTTGAAATATTTATAGGTGATGCTATTTAGACACAGATCATTGATCTAGCTCTGCTTAGAGAGCATAGATAAATGATCTAGTTTTGTATAGAGCTAAGATTTAGAACTTTTCGCTTCTTTCTGAAAGTTGCAAAAAAGTTAGTCGTTGATCAAGTAAATCCCACCATCTGAATGAACGCTGATCTCGACTTTTTCAAGTGATTGACCTAAACAAGGGCCAGAAATACATTCACCTGTTTCAACCATAAACAATGCACCATGCGTTGAGCATTCAATATATTCTTGGTCACGGTCTAAGAATTGGTTTTCTAAAAATTCTAATTCCACTTGTAGGTGTGGGCAGACGTTTTGGTAAGCGTAATACATGCCATCACGTTGGGTGATAAAAATTGTGTCACCATTTGGCGTTTCGTAGGCACGTGCTTCACGCTCAGGAATGTCTTCCATCATACAAATTTTATTCATTATGCAGATTCCTTTTGAATGCTATGCAAAAGTTTAGCGTAATCTTCTACCGCAAGACGAGGGCCGAATTGAGAAACCACTTCACTTGAAATCAGAATGGCAAGTTGAGCTGCAGTTTGGAAACCTAAGCCTGCATTGAGTGCATACAGGAATGAACCTGCAAAGGCATCACCCGCACCGTTGGCATCAACAGCAGTGACTTGACGACCTGGTACAGAAAAAGCGTTGTTGCCATCATAAATTAGGGCACCTTGTGCGCTCAATGTAATGACAATGTATTTGCTTTTTTGTTTTAGTTGTTCTAATGCCGCTTCAGCCGTTTCCGTTCCTGTGTACATCATGGCTTCTTGCTGGTTACAGAAGATCAAATCCACACCATCATCTAGTAACTCATCCAAACCTTCACGCGCATATTGCACCATGGCAGGATCAGATAAAGTCAGTGCAATTTTAACCTGATTGGCTTTGGCAATTTCACGCGCTTGTTTTACCGCAGCACGTGCAGTATCACTAGTAGATAAATAACCTTCGATATAAAGCCATTTTGCTGTTTTAAGTGGCTCAAAATCAATTTGTGTAGCAGAAAGTTCTGCGGTAATGCCCAAGTAAGTGTGCATGGTACGTTCAGAGTCATCACTCACAAGTACCATACAAGTCCCTGTAACGCCTTCACTGACCGATTTGGTTGTGGTGTGAATACCTGCTTCATTTAAGCCTTTGAGGTAAATATCACCCAATTCATCGTTACCAACACGGCAGGCATAGAAGGCTTGACCACCTAAAGCACTAAATGCAACGGTGGTATTTGCGGCAGAACCACCCGAAGCTTGGCCTTTATGTCTTTGTGTTTTAATTAAGTTGTTGTATAAATTTGCTTGTGTTTCACCATCGGTTAATTGCATAGTACCTTTTTGCAAGCTATGTTGAATGAGAAAGTCATCCGAGACTTGAAATTCTTGGTCAATTAATGCATTACCAATTGCAAAAAGGTCAACAGTTGCCATGTCTTTAAATCACAGTCAAAATTAAAAACGCTAAGTTTACACCAATGCTCAGGATTGCTGTAGTTTCATGAATAAAATTCAGCTGAATGAATGTTATTGATGAAAAATAGGGGTTTAGCAGAGTTATCAGGAAGGTTAGATGAACATCGAAATTAAAGAAGCACAAGAGTTACCAACGCAAATTCAGACTTTGGCCAAACATGCTGCTCAAGAAGGCTTTGATTTTGTCCATCGTTTAATTGAAGAATGGGAAAGTGGTAAAAACCGCTTTAATCAGCCTGGTGAGTTTTTATTGTTTGTTTACGATGGTGATCAATTGGTTGCATGTGGTGGCTTAAACCAGCAATGGAATGAGCAAGATATTGAAAGTCGTATTGGACGTGTACGTCGTTTTTATGTTTTGCCAAATTATCGTAAACATGGCGTAGGCAAACAGCTCTTGCAACATTTAGAGAAAAAAGCACGTGCTAATTTTTCGGCGTTGTGTTTAAACACTGATACCAAATCGGCAGCGCATTTTTATCAAAAACAGAATTATGTGTATGTCGAAAATCATCCAAACTATAGTTATTTTAAATACCTGATCTAGTTTTGCTCATGCTACAGCCAGTGCAGCGCAGCATTTTGTTGATACTTTGCAAATTTCAATCAATTTAGTCGGGTTTTCAACGTGAATTATCTAAAGAACTAAAGCTATAATGGCTTTAGTTTTTTATTTGCTTATTTTTAGGAGATCACATGACTGTAGATGTCACTGAAACCATTTCCCAGACTGTACATCCTGCGTTTCAGTTGGTACGTCAACACCATGTTGAAGCCTTAGACATTTTAGTGTCTGAATTTAAACATAAAGTTACAGGTGCGGTGCATTATCACTTAGCGACAGAACATGATGAAAATGTTTTTTTAGTCGCATTTCGCACTCTGCCGATGGATTCCAAAGGTGAGGC
This sequence comes from Acinetobacter sp. YH12252, assembly GCF_013417365.1. NCBI lineage: Bacteria > Pseudomonadati > Pseudomonadota > Gammaproteobacteria > Moraxellales > Moraxellaceae > Acinetobacter > Acinetobacter sp. YH12252. Next base: position 21,987 of record NZ_VPEA01000003.1, on the reverse strand, counting down.
GCATATTTTAGAGCATACTGTGTTGTGTGGTTCTGAAAAATTCCCTGTACGTGACCCGTTCTTTTTAATGATTCGTCGTTCATTGAATACTTTTATGAACGCATTTACCGCGGCAGATTGGACAGCTTATCCATTTGCAACACAAAACAAAAAAGATTTCCAAAACCTGCTTGCGGTGTATATGGATGCGGCTTTTGCAGCCAATTTAAATCCTCTCGATTTTGCTCAGGAAGGTATTCGTATTGAGCTGGAAAATGGCGAGCCTGTTTATAAAGGCGTGGTATTTAATGAAATGAAAGGTGCGATGAGTTCGCCATCCGATCAGCTTTATCACCAATTGGCTTATCATTTATTCCCTGAAACAACTTACCACTACAATTCAGGTGGCGACCCGAAAGATATTCCAGATTTAACCTATCAAGAATTGGTAGATTTTTATAAGTCACATTATCACCCAAGTAATGCGGTATTTATGACTTTTGGCAATACGCCTGCATACGATTTACAAGAACAGTTTGAACAGTTGGCTTTGGCGAAATTTGAACAGGGCGAAACGTTGTATTCGAAGCCTGAGCGTCGTTTAGCTGCGCCAGTGGCAGTGACTGAAAGTTATGCAGTCGATGCAGAAGAACTCAAAGATAAAACTTATCATGTTTTGGCGTGGTTATTGCCTGAAGCAAGCGATATTAAATTACGCTTAGGTATGCGTTTGGTTGAAGGTGTTTTACTTGAAAATTCTGCATCACCACTGCGTCATTATTTGGAAACTTGGGCGCATGCACAATCTACAGGGCCATTGATGGGCGTGGATGATTCCAACTTTGAAATGACCTTCTTCTGTGGTGTGCAAGGTTCTAACCCTGAACATGCAGCAGAATTTCAGGCGGGCGTTTTAAAAGTTTTACAAGACGTGGCTGCGCAGCCTGTAGATACGGCTTTGGTTGATGCAATTTTGCATCAAATTGAATTGCATCAGCGTGAAATTAATGGCGATGGTATGCCATACGGGTTGAGCTTGATTTTAAATGGTTTAAGCAGTGCAATTCACCACAATGACCCAATTCAGGTGTGGGATGTAGATACCGCAATTGAACAAGTCAAAGAAGAACTTAAAGACCCAATGTGGTTATCGCAATTAATTCAGACACATTTAATTGATAACCCACACCGTGTGCAAATGACTTTGGTACCGGATGCAGAAAAATCGGCCAAAGATACTGCACTTGAAAAAGCACGTTTGGCTGAAATTGGCGCACAACTCACAGATGAGCAAAAAGCAGAAATCGTCGCGCAAACGGAAGCTTTAAAAGTCCGTCAAGATACGCCCGATGATTTGAACTTATTGCCAAAAGTTGGTTTGGAAGATGTGCCTGCAGCCTTGCATATTGTGCAGGGTGAGTTGCGTGAAATTATCAGTAACCGCATTGATTATCCTTTAAATTTATATCATGCAGGAACCAATGGAATTTACTATCAGCAAGTGTTGATTCAAATTCCTGATGAAATTGTTCAATCGCCATATTTTAATTTGCTGTCTATTTTGATGGGCGAAGTGGGTGCAGGTGAATACGACTATTTAGAATTACAACAGCTACAAACCGCAGTCAGCGGTGGTTTGGGCATGGGCGCATCTTTACGCTCTAAAGTCGATGACAAAAATCAGATCAGTGCATGGCTCACTTTAACCACTAAGTCTTTGGTGAATAATCTTGAAGCCATCCGCTTGCTGAAACTGGCATTTGAGCAATTACGTTTTGATGAAAAAGACCGTATTATCGAGCTATTACAACAACGTAAAACCCGTTGGCAGTCGCGTTTGTCGGGTTCGGGGCACAGTTATGCCATGCAAATTGCAGGACGTCATCACAGTGCTTTGGCACAGCGCGATTACAACAACACAGGTTTGGGCGCATTAAATTGGTTGGCAGACTTGGTTGCTAAAATTGAAAAAGATGCAGCGGAATACGAGAAATTGATTGCTGAATTGCAATTGATTCACCATAAATTACTGCAAGCACCTAAGCAATTTTTGTTAGTATGTGAAGAACATCAATCCGATCGTTTGGTCGAAGAAGTTCAAGAAGTTTGGGATAAACTTATTGTTGCAGAAAATCCTGCTGCTTTAACTCAAGTTCCTGTAGATCATTCAACGCAAGATCAGGCATGGTTGATTCAAGCCAATGTGCAATTCTGTGCGGCTGCGTATCCTGCGGTGGAAGTGTCGCATCCTGATGCTGCACCTTTGATGGTATTGGCTGCATATTTGCGCAATGGTTTCTTACACAGCGCAATCCGTGAAAAAGGCGGTGCTTACGGTGGCGGTGCAAGCTACGATGGCAATGCATGTTCATTCCGTTTTTACAGTTATCGTGATCCACGCTTGGCAGAAACTTTCGCAGACTTTGAAGCGAGTATTGATTGGTTATTTAATGCAGAGCAATTGCCGCATCAACTAGAAGAAGCGATTTTAGGTTTAATTGCTAGTATGGATAATCCAGGTTCGCCTGCAGGTGAAGCGATTACTGCATGTTATGCATTATTGCACGCGCGTACACCCTCATTCCGCACAGTATTACGTGAGCGTTTATTGGCGGTGACTTTAGACGATTTAAAACGTGTTGCGGAGCAATATTTGCGTCAGCAGCAAGCATCTAAAGCCGTAGTCGCACCTGTGTCAAAACGTGAAGCATTGCTCGAACTTGGTTTTGAAATTAAACAAGTGAACTGATACGTGAAATAACAACGAAAACTTAGGGGGATTTATGAGCGCGTTCAAACTGTTTGAACGCACAGGACTGTCGCTGAGTGTTGCCGCACTCAGCACTGTGTTTGTGGCGAAAACCTATGCACAAGACCCAGCTAGCTTAGTTGCACCTGCAACACCTGAAGCCTGTGTGGCTTTAGAGTCAAATGCTGATCGTTTGGTGTGTTACGATGCTCTGTTTAAAATTCCTGAAGCAGAAAAAACAGCGCTGATTAGCGAACGTCAAGCTGCTCAGGCACTAGCGCCTGAACCCGAAACGGTGACAGAAAAAATTGCAGTGGGTGTGAGTAATTTATTTTCTTTTGATGTACCAAAGCTTGATCCGAATGTATCTTTACTGGATAAGCGCTGGGAGCTTTCACCCGATAGCAAATTAGGCACATGGAATTTACGTGCTTATCAACCTGTGTATTTGATGCCTACTTTTTGGACGTCCGATAAAAATGAACGTCCACAAAGCTTGAATGAGCAAAATACCGTTCCCGTGGGTAAGGAGCAAAACCTGACCTCAATGGAAACCAAATTTCAGCTGTCTTTAAAAACCAAAGCGGTAGAAAATCTGTTGGGTGATAACGGTGATGTGTGGCTAGGTTATACCCAGTCATCACGTTGGCAAGTTTACAATGGTGATGAGTCACGCCCATTTCGTGAAACCAATTATGAGCCTGAAGCCAGTTTAATGTTCCGTACCAATTATCAGCTTTTTGGTTTACATGGGCGTTTGATGGGGCTGACATTGAATCACCAGTCCAATGGTCGTTCTGATCCATTATCACGCAGTTGGAATCGGGTGATTTTTAATTTAGGTTTTGAAAAAGACAATTTTGCCTTGATGTTACGTCCGTGGTATCGCATTGAAGAAGACCGCAGTGATGACAATAACCCTGAAATTAAAAATTATATCGGGCGTGGCGATATGTTGGCATTTTATCGCTGGAAAGAGCATGACTTTTCTTTGATGCTTCGTCATAGCTTAAAAGGCGGTGATGACGCGCACGGTGCAGCACAGTTTGACTGGGTTTTCCCAATCAGTGGAAAATTACGCGGTCATTTCCAGTTGTTTGATGGTTATGGCGAAAGCCTGATTGATTATAACCACCGCGCCACCTATGTTGGTTTGGGTGTGTCTTTAATGAATTGGTTTTAAGTAGATTAAGATTGATTTCTCATTATTGCTCGCTGAATATAAAACGCCAATCTTGAAGATTGGCGTTTGTTTTTGAAGTCGGATCGTATCCAGCTTTTATCCAACTTGAATATCTGCGGTTGGATGTTTAAGTCGGCTTTTTTGTGGTGTGGCGATTAAATAAGCCAAAGTCAGCGGCCCTAAACGACCTGCAAACATCAACAACATTAAAATAATTAAGCTGGCAGGTTGTAATTCACCTGTAACACCACGGGATAAACCCACCGTGCACGCTGCAGATACAGCCTCAAACAACAGGTCTAAAAAATTCAGTTTCGGTTCAAGGGCAAGTAAGCTAAACAAACCGAGGCAAATTAACATACCTGTGATGCTGATCACCGCCAAAGCTTTAAAGGTGGTACGTTCAGGTACAGCATGATTAAACACACGCACCTCATCTGAACGTCTTAAAAAACTGATCACACTTAAAATGACAATAATAAATGTGCCAACTTTAATACCGCCTGCGGTACTGAGCGAACCACCACCAATAAACATCAGAAGCATGGTGAGCAAGGTCGAGCTATTTTGCATACTTGCGACATCTAGACTATTAAAGCCTGATGAGCGAGGAACGGTAGCGTGAAACCATGCATTGAGGGCTTGATCGCCAATACTCATGGCTGCAAGTGTATGTGGATTATTGGCTTCAATCGCCCAAATCAGCAGAAAGGCCACAAAGTTTAAACCAGCAATGGTCGATAAAATCAGCTTGCTATTGGGTGAGAGTTTTTTCCAGCGTTTGGCACGTTTAATATCCATGAGTACCACAAAACCAATACCGCCAATGATATACAGCATACTAATAGTTAAGGTAATCAGGTATTGATCTGCAAAACTCATTAAGCTATTGGGAAATAATGAAAATCCACCATTGTTAAAGGCTGAAACACTATAGAAAGCCGCATAGAAAAATGCATCGCTAAATGGATAATCCTGCATCCATGCCAAGGTTAAAATAACCGTGCCAATCCCTTCAAAAAACAATGAGTAGAGCAACACGCTTTTAATGGTCATCGACACTTTAGACAGGTTGGTTTGCCCAATGGTGTCTTGCGCCATGATTTGTTGTTTTAAACCAATTTTGGATGACAAACTTAAAACCGCTAAAATCGCAAAAGTCATAAAACCTAAGCCACCACATTGTAACAACAACATAATGACCATTTGCCCAAATACGGTATAAGCATCGCCAATATTCACTACAGACAATCCAGTGATCGTCACTGCAGATGTAGCAGTAAATAAGGCATTAATCCAACTCATCTCGCCATGATGGGAAATGGGCAGTTTCAGCAAGATTGTGCCAATGCTAATAAAGCTTAAAAAGCCCAGTGCCAAAAGACTGGGTGGGCTTAAATTGACAGTTTTGATTGGTTGTTTCGCTGTTTTTTTCATTCTGACTTAAATTGTTTAGATAAGCGTTTTAATGGTTCAAGTTGTCCTTCAACCACCAAAATATCATCTGTTTGTAGCATTAAATTGGATTCAAGCGTATAGAAAATCGTTTCGGCACGTTTAAACAGTAAAAGTTTAACTTCGGGTGCATGTGACATCAGACTATGAATGCGCGTGCCATGCAAGTTGTCTTTAATTTTTACTTTTACAATATAGTGGTTGTCGTTTAGGCTCATATAACGACTCACCATCGGATAACTCAGCGATTGCGCGATGCGAACGCCCATATCTTCTTCAGGGTGAATAATTTTACTTACGCCCAAATGGGTCAAAATCATGGTGTGCGCTTTACTTTTGGCTTTAACGTAAATTTTAGAAATACCCAAATTCTTTAAATTTAAGACACATAAAATACTGGCTTCAATATCTTCACCAATGGCGACCACCACTGCATCACAATTTTGAATATTCAGTTCTTCCAAAACGTGTTCATCGGTTGCATCGGCAATCACCGCATGGGTAATTTGATCGGCAATGTTTTCTACAAACTTTTTATTGCTATCAATCCCAATGACATCATGGTTGAGTTTGACCAATTGTGTCGCCACAGTTGCACCAAAGCTACCTAAACCAATGACAGCAAATTGTGTCATAGCATCATCCTGAAAAATTATATTATTCTTCCAATATTCTAAAATATTTTAGGGCTCTATACTGTAGCAATATGACTAAAAAACCGCTGAAATCAGCGGTTTTTTGCACTTATTGAGATGTGTGATCGGTTATTTTAAGAAACGCTGATAACCCAAGTTATTAGTAATCTCTTGGTATGGATAAGTGATCTTTTCCAAAGTTTCAATTAAACCATCTGGGTTCTGTTTGGCATCCGAAGCTTCTAAACCGACCAATACACGGCCTTCCGCTGCACCGTGGTTACGGTAATGGAACAGGGTGATGTTATGGGTTGGGCCTAAGCGCTCCAAGAAAGTCAGTAATGCACCCGGACGCTCTGGAAATTCCACACGGAATAGACGTTCATTTTCAATATCGGCATGACCACCGACCAAATAACGAATGTGTAGTTTTGCTACTTCATCATCCGACAAATCATCAACATCGTACTGGGTTTTGAGTAACTCATAAATGTCGTGGCGTTCTTTTTCACCAGATTTTAAGCTGATGCCGACAAAGACTTGTGCAGCAGTAGCATCGCTGGCGCGGTAGTTAAACTCGGTGATATTACGACCTTGCAGCGCACGGCAGAAGTTAAGGAACGCACCTTTTTCTTCTGGAATGGTCACGGCAAAAATTGCTTCTTTATGTTCACCGAGTTCAGTACGTTCCGCAATATAGCGTAAACGGTCAAAGTTCATGTTTGCGCCACAGACAATTGACACAATATTTTTATTTTGCAATTGGTGTTGCTCGACATATTTTTTGATGCCTGCCAAAGCCATTGCACCTGAAGGTTCTACAATGCTGCGGTTTTCATCAAAGGTGTCTTTAATTGCCGCACAGATTTCATCGGTATTCACCAAAACTACATCGCGCTCAACAATTGGGCCTGATTGATCTGATTTTTGTAGTTGTAAAACTTCAAACGGTTTCTCACCAATTTGTGCGACAGCAGTACCATCGGCAAATAAACCCACTTGCGGCAAAATAACCCGTTCATTGGCTTCAAAAGCCGCTTTTAAGCAAGCCGATTCATCATATTCTACAGGAATGACTTTGACATGCGGTGCGACATCGCCCAAGTAGGCTGCAACACCTGCAATTAAACCGCCACCACCAACAGCAACGAAAACATATTCGACATCGCGCCATTGACGCAAAATTTCATTGGCAATCGTACCTTGACCTGCCATGACCAATTCATCGTCATACGGTGGAATAAAAGTCATGCCTTCATCTTGGGCACGTTGAATTGCATATTTGTTGGCAACATCAAATGAGTCACCATGTAATACCACTTCGCCACCCAAGCGTTTTACCGCTTGTACTTTAATATCTGGCGTGGTTTTAGGCATAACGATAATGGCGCGAATGCCCAGTTTTTGCCCAGACAATGCTACACCTTGCGCATGGTTGCCTGCAGAGGCAGTAATTACACCACGTTCAAGTTGGTCTTTGGGTAATTGGCTAATACGGTTATACGCACCACGCAATTTAAAAGAGAATACAGGTTGTAAGTCTTCACGTTTAAAGCGAATGTTATTGTTCAGTTTTTCACTAATTCGTGGCGCTGCGTCGAGTGGGGTTTCGATTGCAACATCGTAGACCGTTGCTTGTAAAATTTGTCGAACCAAACGAGACAGCATGTTAATCTTCCATCTAACAGTTTAAAATAGGGGGTTATTGTAACAAACCCCTGCACATTTGCGCTGTAAAATCGGCAACAAATGTCAAAAATAGTTGAGTGAAGTCATGAGTCTGTATGCTACCCAAGATGAAAAGAAGCAAGCGGCTGCCAAAGCAGCATTAAAACATTTGCCTAAAGGCGGGATTTTGGGGGTAGGTACAGGCAGTACAGTGAATTTCCTGATTGATTTATTGCCTGAATTACAATTAGAAGCAGCTGTGGCAAGTTCTGAAGCGACTGCGGAGCGCTTAAAGAAACTTGGTATTGAAGTGGTCGATATGAACTCTGTGGGCAGTTTAGATGCTTATGTTGATGGTGCAGATGAAATTGACCGTCACATGCACATGATTAAAGGCGGCGGCGCAGCGTTGACCCGTGAAAAAATTGTGGCTTCTATTGCACGTAAGTTTATCTGTATTGTCGATGATTCAAAATGGGTAGAGCAGTTAGGACGTGAGTTTCCATTGCCAATCGAGGTCATTCCAATGGCTCGTTCTGCGGTAGCACGTAAAATTGTGGCTTTAGGTGGCGATCCTGCTTACCGTGAAGGTGTGGTAACTGATAACGGTAACGTGATTTTAGATATTTATAATTTAAATATTTTAAATGCGTTGGAATTAGAAAAAACCTTGAATGATATTCCGGGTGTTGTGACCAATGGTATTTTTGCCATCAATAAAGCAGATATTGCAATTGTAGCGACCAATAACGGCATTGAAGAACGTACTGCGGTTTAATTCGTCTCCCAAGTCCCTTGTTTTTAATGGGGGGCTTTTCTTCCTCCTTTATTAAAGGAGGGGTCGGGGAGGATTTAATAAAAGAACAACAATGACATTATCCGACTTACCTGAAATTCAAATCACACCACATGCAAAAGCAACACGTTTACGTTTGCGTGTCGAGCCGCATCAAATTCGCTTAACTGTACCGAAATATTGTACTCAGCGACAAATTCAGGATTTTTTGCAGCAATCTGAACAGTGGATGATTGAAACTTGGCATAAACAGCAGGCGCAGCAAGGACTTGTTCGGCGTGAATTGCCAAATCAGTTATCACTTTTTAATTTGGCTAAGCCTTTAAATATTCATTATCAAACACAAAAACACAGTTTTATTTTAGATTTAAAACAGCATTGCCTATGGGTTAGTGACCGCCAACCTGCGGCATATTTAAAAGCCTTTGTTATTGCTTATGCCAAACAAATGTTGCCGATATATTTGCAAACAGTCAGTCATGAAATTGCTTTGCCATTTAAACAGTGCGCAATTCGTCAACCGAAAACCCGTTGGGGCAGTTGCAGTACGCAACAGCATATTATGCTCAATAGCGCCTTGGTGTTGTTTCCTGAACAAATTGTGCGATATGTTGCTGTGCATGAGTTGGCACATACCCGACATTTTGATCATAGTCCTGCGTTTTGGGCTGAAGTGCTGCGGCATGATGTGCACTATTTGCAGCATCGCAAACAGTTAAAAACAACGCCTTTGCCTTGGTGGTGGTATCAATAAAAAAGCCAACACCCACATGATAAGACTACAATGCAAAGGTGTTGCACGTATTGACTACAATCCAAATCATCTTTTATAAAATCAACAGAATAAAGAAAAGCCCCAAAACCCTAGTAAAACAGTTTAGAAAACCAAAACTTCCTGTCATACTATAGCGTTAGCTTAAACATGCTTTTGAATTGAGGTAATGCACGTGATTTCAGTTGGTATTGTCGGTGGTACAGGTTATACAGGCGTTGAATTATTGCGTCTTTTGCTACGACACCCAAATGTAAAAGTAAATGTACTGACTTCACGTACAGAAGCGGGTCGCCGTGTAGATGATATGTTCCCAAGCCTGCGTGGGCACACAAACCTATGCTACTCAGATTTAAACATCGAAGAATTAAAACAGTGTGATGTGGTGTTCTTTGCTACACCGCACGGCGTTGCAATGCAACATGCTGCGGAGCTTGTTGCAGCCAACACCAAAGTGGTCGATTTAGCAGCAGACTTCCGTTTGCAAGATTTAGCACAGTTTGAAAAATGGTATGGCATGCAACATGCTTGCCCAGACATTTTAAAAGATTCAGTTTATGGCTTGTCTGAACTCAACCGGGAACAAATTAAACAAGCACAGGTGATTGGTAACCCAGGGTGTTATCCAACCACAGTGCAACTTGGTTTAGCGCCATTATTTAAACAAGCTGAAGCTTTAGTGAAACCTGAAAGTATTATTATTGATGCAAAATCGGGTGTATCTGGTGCAGGGCGTAAAGCCAGTTTGGGCATGATTTACTCTGAAAATGCCGACAACTTTAAGGCTTATGGCGTTGCGGGGCATCGTCATCATCCAGAAATTGTAGAAGCATTGGAAAATATTTCAGGTCAAAAAGATGTGTTTAATCACATTGTGTTTGTACCGCATTTAGTACCTATGATTCGCGGTATGCTCAGCACCATTTATGTAGATTTAACTGATGCAGGTGATGCAGCAGATTTACAAAGCCTGTATGAGCAGTTTTATGCCAATGAACAGTTTGTAGATGTCATGCCAGCCAACAGTTCACCAGAAACACGCTCAGTACGTGGCGCTAACCAGTTGCGTATCGCATTGTATAAGCCACAACCGAAAAAATTAGTACTTTTGGTGGCACAAGATAACTTGGTGAAAGGTGCAGCAGGGCAAGCAGTACAAAATATGAACCTCATGTTTGGTTTTGCAGAACATGCAGGACTTGAGGTGATTGGTTTATTACCATAAGAACACGTTTTTCAACTTCACACACATTTAGATTTCGATTTAAATGTGTGTTTTGAATGAATCAAAACAAGAGATGACGATGCATAACACCGATACAGAAACCACGTCACAGTCGAATTCAAGCATGACACCCTCATCTACACCGCCAGAAAAAAAGCCATTTCTTGAAAGCAATGCGCCTTTGGCAATTGGTGCTGCCATTTTAATTTTAGGTAGTGGCTTTTTGGGCTATTCAGTCGGGCATCGTCAGGGCTTAACTGTGGTTGGTTACGATGCCGATGCAGAACAACTGGTTGAAGTGGTGCAAGAACAAAAAACGCGTTTGGAAAGTCTGAATAAGAGCTTAAATGCTGCGGTTCAAGAACGCGATGTTGCGGTCAGTAACTCCAATGATTTGTATCAAGCTTTCACTCAAGCAACTGAAGATAAGCAACGTACTGAAGGCATGAGTGCGATTTATCGTGAAGTTTTGCGTCAACGTGGTGGTTTAAGCCTGACCGTGCAAAATCTTGGGGTAAAACCATTACCAGACAATGCTTATGAATATCAGGTCGATTTGATACAAGTGAGTCCAAACAAGCGACGTGCAAGTGGTACGGTAGAACTGCGTTTAATTCAAGGCACAGAAGTGCTGGTTGTTCCGATGGAAGACAGCAATTTTAATTTTGATAATTATGAGCGTTTAACAGGGCGCTGGAGCATGCCTAAAGGCTTTAATCCAGACTTTATTGAAGTCCGTTTAAATGGCGCAACTCCTGTGATTAAACGCTTCAGTTGGAGCAAAGGCAAAGCCGTGGAGGCAGATTCTGCCTTTATTTCTGAAATTCCACAAGCAGAAGCTAGCGCTCAATAATGTGTGATATGTAAAACTTATGCGAACCCAAAAAAGATCCATCTGTTTAAATGAAATTAAAACCACTTTTCATCAATCTGGCTATGTCGATTGGCATTTAACCCCGCGTTTAAGTGTGGATGATGCAGGACATGAAGATGATGGTGATATTGCGGTACAAACTGCGCCGCCACAATTAAAACGCCCACCTTTATATGTTGTCGTTTTAATGAACGATGATTACACCCCAATGGACTTTGTAATTGAAATTTTACAACAATACTTTGCAATGAATCTTGACCAAGCGACTCAAGTAATGCTAACTGTACACTATGAAGGAAAAGGTGTCGCAGGGGTCTATCCGCGGGATATTGCGGAAACGAAAGCGAACCAAGTCAATAATTACGCTCGATCACAAGGTCATCCATTACTTTGTCAGATTGAGCCTAAAGATTAAGGGGGTTACATGCTCAGTCGTCAATTAGAAGTATCACTACGTTTGGCTGTTAGCATGGCTCGTCAAAAGAGACACGAGTTTCTAACGGTTGAACATTTATTATTGGCTTTATTAGACAATGATTCGGCAGTCAATGCACTCAAGGCGTGTGGTGCAGATGTTATTGTGCTGCGTAAAGAACTCGAAGAATATGTAGAACAACATACCCCTAAACTTGCTGAAAATAACGATCAGGCGCCGCACCCGACCGAAAGTTTTGACCGCATTTTGCAGCGTGGTATTTTCCATGTGCAATCTAGCGGTGGTGACCGTACGGTTGAAGGCGCAGATATTTTAGTGGCAATGTACTCTGAACGTGATTCATTTGCCGTGTATCTACTCAAGCGTCATCAAATTAACCGTTTGACCTTAACGCAATACCTATCACACGGGACCCGTAAAGATGAAACACAAGCTGAAGAAGAAATTGAAGAGTTAGATGGTGAAAGTTCAAGCTCTGCCAATGCAGGCCCGCTTGAGCTTTACACGCTGAATTTAAATACCGAAGCTCAAAAGGGTAAAACCGATCCGTTAATTGGGCGTGAAAAAGAAATTGAGCGTGCTGCACAAATTCTATGCCGTCGTCGTAAGAACAACCCATTGTTGGTGGGTGATCCAGGCGTGGGTAAAACCTCTATTGCCGAAGGTCTGGCGTGGCTGATTGTGAATGGTAAAGCGCCAAAACCACTCGAAAATGCCGAAGTATATAGTTTGGATATCGGTGCGTTGGTAGCGGGTACAAAATACCGTGGTGACTTTGAAAAGCGTTTAAAACAACTGTTAAATGCCTTGAAAAAGAAACCTGATGCCATTTTATTTATTGACGAAATCCACATGATTATTGGTGCAGGCTCAAGCATGGGCAGCACTATGGATGCATCAAATTTAATTAAACCTGCGTTGGCAAATGGTACTTTGCGTTGCATTGGCTCGACGACATTCCAAGAATATCGTCAGGTATTTGAAAAAGACCATGCACTTTCACGCCGTTTCCAAAAAATTGATGTGAATGAGCCTTCAATTTCAGAAACGATTGATATTTTACGTGGTTTAAAATCGAAATTTGAAGAATTTCACCATGTTAAATATGATGATAAAGCATTGGTGTCTGCGGTAGAGTTATCGGCCAAATTTATCAATGACCGTTTCTTGCCAGACAAAGCCATTGATGTGATTGATGAAGCAGGTGCGCAGCGCCGTTTAAGAGCTGAGCAAGATGATACTTTAATCACAGTAGAAAATATTGAAGATATCGTCTCTAAAATTGCACGTATTCCACCTAAAACCGTATCGAAAGATGACAAGACTGTACTTGAACATCTTGAGCGTGATTTAAAACGTGTGGTCTTTGGTCAAGATGAAGCTATTGAAGCGTTAGCATCAGCAATTAAACTGTCACGTGCTGGTTTAAAAACACCAGACAAACCAGTGGGTAGTTTTGTATTTGCTGGCCCGACAGGCGTTGGTAAAACCGAAGTTACCAAGCAGTTGGCAAAACTGTTGGGTGTGGAATTGGTTCGCTTTGATATGTCTGAGTACATGGAGCGCCATGCCGTTTCACGTTTAATTGGTGCACCTCCAGGCTATGTCGGTTTTGATCAGGGTGGCTTACTCACCGATGCGATTCATAAAAATCCGCATTGTGTGTTGTTGTTGGATGAAATTGAAAAAGCGCATCCTGATGTATTTAACCTATTGCTGCAAATTATGGATCATGGTTCATTGACGGATAATAATGGTCGTAAATCAGACTTCCGTAATGTGATTTTGGTTCTGACCACTAATATTGGTGCGGAAAGTATTTCCCGCGTGAGCATTGGTTTCATGGATCAAGACAACAGTAATGACAACCAAGAAGCGATGAAAAAAGCCTTCTCACCTGAGTTCCGTAACCGTTTGGATGGGGTCATTCAATTTAAAGCTTTACCTACTACAGTAATTGAAAATGTAGTGGATAAATTCTTGACTGAATTACAAGCGCAGTTGGATGATAAAAAAGTCATTCTTGAGGTTGATCAAGATGCGCGTGAATGGATGGCTGAGCATGGATATGATCGCTTAATGGGCGCACGTCCAATGCAACGTCTGATTCAGGAACACTTGAAAAAGCCATTGGCAGAAATGATTCTGTTTGGTGAACTTGCAGAACAGGGCGGTAATGTGGCTGTTTCTGTGAAGAAAGAGAACGGTAAGGCAGTCGGTTTGAAACTTGAAGTCTTTGAAGATCAAACGGCTGAACCAGCCTAATCAATCCTTATTTGAATTTTGAAAATAACCCATGTTGAACATGGGTTATTTTTTATGAATTCGCAGATGCGTGAACTTGAATCGTTACTGCTAAAAGAGAGACCACATAGGATTTATGGATTTTCAGATCACTAAAATTGCCAGCACAACGTTCTTGTTTTTTGTTACGGCAGTTATGGAAATATTAGGCTGTTATTTTCCTTATTTGATTTTAAATCAGGGGAAATCACAGTGGTTATGGCTGCCAACAATTTTAGCCTTAGCGGCTTTTGTGTGGTTATTGACTCTACATCCTGCGGCATCGGGGCGAATTTATGCGGCTTATGGTGGTATTTATATTTGTACAGCCTTGATTTGGTTAAAGTATGTAGATCAAGTCAATTTAACACGTTGGGATATGTTCGGTGGAATGATAGTAGTTTTAGGCGCATTGATCATTATTTTACAACCGCAAGGTTTAATACGTTAGGTTATATTTGGGTTTACGCATTAAACCTTAGGCATTAAATCTTAAAGCTGAGGTTGTTTTAGTTTTAAATACAGTTCAGTCTGCTTTAAATTGGCACTCGCTATTTGCCAATTGCACATTAAACTGGGTTTTTTCTGCACTGAGTTTTAAGTTCAATACATAGGGATTTACCCGTTGGAACTGATGCTCAAAAATAGATTCACAATTATGAATTAAGTTTTGTTTAATCATATTTTTGACATTGTTATAACCCGTACTTTCTACAAACTGCGTGAAGTCAGGTGAAATAATCATGCCACGAATATTGATTTGTTTGTCTGTCGCCGTACTTTGTTCAATCACTGTATTTTGATCGACCTGATAAGGCATAGTACGAGAATCTTCATCACTAATGACATCTAAAATTTCATTTAAAGCGACGATATTTTGAATTTTATAATCTGCACTTAGAATCTTTTGTTGGACTAAATATTGATCTAATTCACTGGCTTTGGCATAGAGTGAAGCACTCGCGATCAGTGTAGTAGTGCACAGCGTAATTGTGGCAAGTGTTTTATCAATCATATTGTTTATCTAGGCTCTTTTAGAAATTTTAGAAAAATAGACCATAACTCAAGATTATAGCGAGCCAAATAAAAAAACAGCACCTTTTGGTGCTGTTTGTAACAAAACTCATCAAAGTTTTGTGAATATTTAAGACGGGTTTTAAAGCTTAGTCTTTTTTAAGATTTTCATTCAATAAAAACTCAACCAATGCTTTTTGAGCATGTAGGCGGTTTTCTGCTTCATCCCACACCACAGCATTTTTGTGATCGAGCATGTTTTCAGAAATTTCTTCACCACGGTGCGCAGGTAAGCAGTGCATAAATAAACAATCAGGGTGTGCTAAATCCATCAAGCGTTCATTCACTTGATAGTCTGCAAACGCTTTTTCACGGATTTTTTGTTCTTCTTCCTGTCCCATGCTTGCCCAAACATCGGTCACAATCAGGTCAGCATTCACTGCTGCATCTTCAGCAGAATCGACCAATTCTACGCAGTGTGCAAATTCAGACAGGAAGCGCTGTTCTGGCTCATAACCTTTCGGTGTCGCAATTTTTAAATTAAAGCCCCACATGTGTGCTGCTTCAATATATGAGTTACACATATTGTTGCCATCACCAATCCACGCCACAGTTTTACCTTCAATTGAACCACGGTGTTCAACATAGGTTTGCATGTCTGCAAGGAGTTGGCATGGGTGATGATCGTCAGTTAAGGCATTGATCACAGGAACTTTAGAGTAAGAAGCAAAGCGTTCTACAATGTCGTGACCAAAGGTACGAATCATCACAATGTCAAGCATACTTGAAATGACGCGTGCAGAATCTTCAATTGGCTCACCGCGACCTAATTGTGTGTCACGTGATGATAGGAAAATTGCGCTGCCACCAAACTGACTCATACCTGCTTCAAACGATACACGAGTTCGGGTACTAGATTTTTCAAAAATCATTCCCAAGACTTTGCCCACAAAGGGTTGGAAAACTTCATTGTTATGCTGTTTACGCTTAAGCTCAATGGCGCGTTGCAAAATTTGATTCAGTTCTAAAGTCGATAAATCGCGTAATGTTAGAAAGTGACGTAGAGCCATTCGTTACTCCACAATAATTGCTGAATGAGAAAAACAACAATTAGTTGTTGGTTGGTTAAGTGAAAAAGGGAATCGGCTAATATACTATAGGATGAAGAAATTGCAAAAAAACTAGACTTTTTGATGGGCGTCTAGAAAGCGATCTACACAATAACTTACATAATTGATTGTTTCTTGTTCAGTTTCTTGTTTTGGAATGCCCATAATAATGCGCCATTCTAAATTTCTTAAAATTCCAAAATACAATTGTGCCGAATAAACAGGGTGTTCGCAGCGAATGAGTCCTTGTTGGCTGGCATGCTCTAGCACTTTGGCAATGCACAATTGAACGTGTAGAGGGCCACGTTCATGGATATGTAAAGCAATGTCGGGGTTGCGCTGACTTTGCTCTAAAACTAAACGCATAAAAGCTGCATTTTCAGGCGCTAGTATATGATGATAAAAATTCAGCAAGGTCTGAATTAAATAACCACGTAAATTGGAATCTATTTGTTCAAAAGGGATGTGAATATCCTGAAAAAACTTGTCACGGCGATAATCACAAATCGCTTTAAACAAGCCTTCTTTATTGCCAAAGTATTTATAAATAGAAGCTTTAGAACCGCCAGCATGTTGCACAATATCATCTAAAGATACGGCATCGTAGCCACGTTCTAAAAACAGATCAGTTGCACTGACGAGCAGCGCCACACATCGCTCATGTCCACGCTTTGTAGGAGGGACATCTTTACCGAAAGGGGTTAAATGAGCGATATCTTGCATATTGGATAATATTTCAGCAAATGATCAAAGGGAGAGATTGTTATTATAGCAAATTTATGCACAGCGTGCTGTGTTGAAGTGTACGGGCAGCGTGCTTGAATTCAGAAAAAATAGAAATACACTCAAAATAAGCAAAATTTTGCTTATTTAGTATGCAAAAAAGCTATGTTTATTAAATTTAAATAATAAGCAATATCACGAAAATTTATTGTGCAATAAAATTTCGAATTATTTGACTAAAGTTTTAGAGCATAGATTCTAAAAAGTCATGGCGCAGCTTTGCATTCCCGATATACTCAAACCTCGAAAAATATAGTAAGAAAAGCGGAAAGGAAGATGACAGAACAAACATCTGCGGGCTTAAGATTCAGACAAGCCTTGGAAGTCGAAAAGCCATTACAAATTATCGGCACGGTAAATGCTTATGCTGCCATGATGGCAAAACAAGTGGGCTATAAAGCCATTTATTTATCTGGTGCAGGTGTTGCCAACTATTCTTACGGTTTACCTGACTTGGGCATGACCAGTTTAGACAACGTCTTGGAAGATGTACGTCGTATTACTGAGCGTGTTGATACACCATTATTGGTGGATATTGACACAGGTTGGGGCGGTGCATTCAATATTGCCCGCAGTATTAAACAAATGATTGCTGCGGGTGCTGCTGCAGTTCATATTGAAGATCAGGTTGCACAAAAGCGTTGTGGACATCGTCCAAACAAAGAAATTGTAACCCAGCAAGAAATGGTTGATCGTATTAAAGCGGCTGTTGATGCGAAAACCGATTCAAACTTTGTAGTCATGGCACGTACTGATGCCTTGCAAAAAGAAGGTTTACAGGCGGTTATTGACCGTGCTTGCGCATGTGTGGAAGCGGGTGCAGATGCAATTTTTGCAGAAGCTATGACTGATATTACCATGTATAAAACTGTATGTGATGCCGTAGGTGTACCTGTATTGGCAAACATTACCGAGTTTGGTGATACCCCTTATTACACCACTGAAGAATTGGCTGAGCAGGGCATTCGCATGGTGTTGTATCCACTTTCACCAACTCGTGCTATGCAAAAAGCAGCACTTGAAGTGATGCAATCCATTCGTAAAGATGGCACGCAAGTGAATGTCTTAGACAAAATGCAACAACGTAAAGAATTATACGAATTCCTTGATTATCATACTTTTGAAAATACATTAGACAAGCTGTTCAAACAGGAGAATTAAAAAAATGGCTGAAGGAAAAGTACTCACAGGCGCAGGATTGCGTGGACAAGTGGCAGGTAAAACCTCACTCTCAACTGTTGGTAAAAGTGGCGCAGGCTTAACTTACCGTGGTTATGATGTGCAAGACTTGGCAGAAAACTGTCAGTTTGAAGAAGTTGCATACTTGATTTTCTTTGGTGAATTGCCGACTTCAGAGCAATTGGCTGCCTATAAAGCAAAATTGAAATCTTTACGTGCATTGCCTCAAGCACTCAAAGAAGTGCTTGAGCGTATTCCTGCAGATTCACACCCAATGGATGTGATGCGTACAGGTGTTTCAATGCTAGGTAACTTAGAAACCGAACAGTCATTTGAACAGCAACAAGATGTAGCAGACCGCATCTTGGCGACTTTGCCAGCTATTATTTGCTACTGGTATCGTTATAGCCACGATGGCGTGCGTATTGAAGAAAATACGGATGATGATTCAATTGGCGCACAATTCCTGCATTTATTACGTGGTGAAAAACCAAATGAATTGCATGAACAAGTCATGAATGTGTCATTAATTTTGTATGCAGAGCATGAGTTCAACGCATCAACATTTACAGCACGTGTTTGCGCATCAACTTTGTCTGACATGCATTCATGTATTACAGGCGCGATTGGTTCATTACGTGGCCCATTACACGGTGGCGCGAATGAAGCAGCGATGGAAATGATTGAAAATTGGACATCGCCAGAAGAAGCTGAACGTGAAATGCTAGGCAAGTTGGAACGTAAAGAAAAGATCATGGGCTTTGGTCATGCGATTTATAAAGACAATGATCCACGTAACGGCATCATCAAAATCTGGTCTGAGCGTTTAGCGCAAGATGTAGGTGATACAGTACTTTATCCTGTATCGGTGCGTTGTGAAGAAGTGATGTGGCGTGAGAAGAAATTATTCTGTAATGCTGACTTCTTCCATGCGTCTGCGTATCACTTTATGGGTATTGCGACCAAACTATTTACACCAATCTTTGTGATGAGCCGTGTAACAGGTTGGGCAGCACACGTGATGGAACAGCGTGCAGATAACCGTATTATCCGCCCAAGTGCAGATTATACAGGCCCAGAATTGCGTAAAGTTGTACCAATTGCAGAGCGTTCGGCTGCTTAATTGGTTGTCTAAAAAGCTGTACCGTGCATGAACATCGTGTGATGCAGCAGTTTAGGCTGAAGATAAGGTTTCATTGTTAAGCAATGGAACCTTATTTTTTTTGAGGTTTGGATGAGGGTAGTCAAAAATACAATGAGTAATTATTGAAGCGTTAGAGAATTAAAAAAGATCGGGCGTACGATAGCGCATTTTTAAATATTTGATCATAAAAGAAGGTTGTTGTATTTTGTTTCTTAAGGTTGTAAATGGTTGCATGATTGGCTAAAATTTATTCCATAATTAATATGAGGAAAAAGCAATGTCACATGTAGCAGTTAAAATCGACAGCGATATTGTTGAATCAGCAAAGATTTACGGGATGGCTGAAAGTAGAAGTGCAACTAAACAAATTGAGTACTGGGCTAAAATTGGAAAAATCGCACAAGACAATCCCGATTTAACTTTTCAAGATATAGCAGATTTGTTGCTTAGTATGGCGCATGTCAAAGCAGGGAATACAACACCATATAGCTTTGGTTGAGTTCAATGAATATACAACAAACTCCCCTATTTGAACGGACAGTGAAAAAACTAACCAAGCAGCAGAAAAAAGATGTTGATAATGCCGTAATAACCGTTTGGAATAATCCTGATATCGGAGAAGCTAAAGTGGGGGATTTAGCAGGAGTATTTGTTTATAAATTTAAAATGGACAAACAGCTTGTGCTACTGGCTTACTCTGTGAGTGATGACGAAATCATGACACTCTATCTTTTAAAATTGGGCAGTCATGAGAATTTTTATAGAGACTTAAAAAGATAGGTTTACTTCAGGGTGCAGTACAAGTGTTTGTATCTTGCATTAGATCAATCAGGTCTTGAGCGACTAACAGAGTGAGCTGTTCTAGTCGTTGTAATGGATTGCCATCTAAAAAATATTTGTACTGAAAAGTTTGCTGCTGATAATGAATGGCGATAAAAAATGTCCCTACAGGTTTTTCTGGTGTGGCACTGCCGCCTGGTTTCAGTAACCCTGTGCATGCCACAATAAAATCAGCATGTTGAAATAGTTTTTTGCCTTGAACTGCCATGGCTTGTGTGACTTCTGCGGATTCAGCGGTATAGGTGGCAATTAAGTCACTATTCACATGCAAAATCTCACGTTTAATGCTTGGGTCGTAACTGACTAATCCACCAAGTAAAATATTGGCACCGCTATTTTTATAAATAGAAAACTGACTACATAAGTAACCTGAGCTGGCACTTTCAATAAAAGCCACAGTCTGTTGGCGTTGTTCAAGTATGGCACAGCATTGTTTGAGCATGATAAATCTGCAAGTGAATAGAATAAGTTGCTCAAGTGTACTGAATTTTGTCGACTTGTGCGAAAAAACATCAAAAAGTGAAATGCTAAAATAAGAATGTTCACGATTTAACTGCCTATAAATACAGCAAAATTTACAATTATAGGTTTAATCGTGGCATGAACGGTGATACAAATAAAAGTAAAGCAAAAAGTAATAAAAAGGATGCTGTGATGAAAACAACGGTGAAATATATCGTTTTAAAAAGTTTGGACTATCAACTTGGTACATCATTATTTGAGGATGAAATTGATGCTGATGCACAATATTTTGACCAAATTCCAAGCATTATTGAATATCAAAACTTGCACTTTAAAGTCGTGAGTAAAGAACAAAAGCGTTTACAACTGATTGAGGAAAATGAGGAGCATCAAACCATCATTGTCAGAGTTCTGGTGATTTAAAGTCATTTCAATCTAAATTAAACAGAGCTTCCATATAATAGCAGACTGGTTGAGCATCAGTGGAGCGTATCGAAGTTGGTGCTTTTTGACCGCTAGATGAAAAAAATTGTACTTCACATCACAAGAAAAATTGAAGAATTGATTAAAAATGCCAACTATGTCACATATTTGTGTTGGTGTTTTTATCGATTAGCATTTTTCAAACAGGCTTGTAATGGCTTAAATAAGTTTATGTTTTTTAGGTTAATTTTTTATTTTAACTGACTTCTAAATGGGATAGAGAAAATTAATTAAAAACATCTTAAAAATATAATCAGGACAGATAGAAAAAATATAATTGAATTTTAACGTATTTTTTGAATATGTCTTACATTTTATTTTTTATTATATTGTTAAATAATAAAGTGTTTTTCTTAGATAAAATTAAAAAAACAGTGTATTTTCTTTATTAGAATTGAGCATTTTTGTTATTGCTGTGTATAGTCCTTGCATCTCACAATAGTGAGGAAGTTTAAAGGGGCTAAATATAATGAATCATAATGCAATTATCATGATGACGCTGATCATTTTAGCTGTGGGATTTTCTCTAGGCATTTATGTGTATTTTGAACAAAAGAGAAAGCAAAATGAAGAAATTCAGCTGATCATTACAGAAGCAAGACAGGGTCTAGTAGAGTTAGATCGGAAATAATAATCTAGGTGTAAATCGTATACTTCGATGCGGATCCAATGGGATAAGCTGTCATTAAAAAGTAAACATGTATTCTTTTCCGAATTGGTTTGATACTCTCTCCACCCATTGCTCTATTTTATCAGCTGTCATGACTTGAAAATCTCGCCAATAATATTTGATCTGCTTCCATACCATCTCGATTCGATTTAACTCAGGGCTATAAGCTGGAATAAAATACAAATTCGTCGAAAAGTTACTTTTAAGTAGCTCTCTGTAATCAGCCATCTTTTTACTTCTATGAATCG
>NZ_VPEA01000038.1:0-2157 GCF_013417365.1 Acinetobacter sp. YH12252 | reverse complement strand
AGTCGTTTGAATGATTTCTTCTTGGTCTACGTGCCATAAAATACTCCATATATTGATGTTTATAACATCATTTGAGGAGCAGAGTATCACTTATAGGAGTTGTTCAAATTTCCGGATCCATCTCTAACCAATTTCACTGCTTCGGTACCCTAGTGAGGACTAGAACCTTAGGCTGTAGGCTAATGATATTGGTATATTGAGTTATTTAGGTAGTCGCGGTGTACTTCATGGTGTATAGAAAGTTAGTTTTTCGAGCTAATAAAGCCATTTTGACAAAATTTAAGAAGTATTTTAGAAAACTAGATAGTTACACAGAATTTAGGGTAGTCTCAAAATGAAAGTTATAACTAATGGTTCTTTAACATCTTCTAATTCCTTTGGTGAAAAATAAGATTCCATTTTATGCTTAACTCTCAACTTTTTTTCGCTAAATCATTTATTTTACGAAGGTTAGACTTTCAATATTAAACTTACAATTCTTGTAATACAGCCATTCCAATAGGCTTAAGAAGTTGAGAGTGGCATTTCTTGCATAGAATTATTTTGTATTAAATAAAATAACTAAAGGTTTGGCTCGTGAAGATCTCAATAAGAAAACTGTATGTAATTAGCTTAAGTGCATTAATTACTGTGGCTTGTTCCAGTCAAAGTGAATCAGAAGGGATGCTAATTATAAATAACAAAACCTCCGAAGATATAACTAAGGTTAATTTAACTTATAAAACCACTAATAAATCAGAAAATATAGGTAATTTATCTCCTAATCAATCATTTAAGTATCCTATAAAATATTCTGACACCGAAGACTCTATAGTAATTACATATACTGATAGTAATAATACAGTGCATAAGGATGTAGCTGTTCCTTATTTCGGTAAATATGATAAGAAAAATTATAGTTATAATATCAAGTAGTTTAAGTATTATTAATATTTAGAGTGTACGGCATTGACGGTATAGGTTAAATTGACACTACAAGACAGCACTTTAACCAATTTCAACAGCAACATCCCCAAATATATTTAATATAAATTAAGCATGAGATATAAAAATGCACGCCTTTGATATTATCATACCCCAATATACAGGTATCGCTGAAGATGATGATAGCCACGACCATGATGTATTTTGTTATTTAGGAAATTTAGAAGGCAACGGACAAATATTACCCCGTAACCATCATTTAGCTGTTAGCCAAAATGATATTACTCGCGTGACTGTGGTGTGTCCTGAAATGGATGCCCTTGACCGTAAAAATATGAACAGCTATGCCCAAGAAATGCACAATAAAATCGAACAGTTAGCAGGTAAACCCATTCAAACCTTGTATATCGGAGAAGACCATGACTATCCTCTTCCCCGTTATGCCGTACCAACGCAATCTGAATTTTACATGTTGCGTTGGGGCTGGAGTTCGCCTTTACTAGATGGAGTAACCTTACAAGGCATTCCTCTATATAAAATCCCATATACCCAACCTGATCACCCTTGTTATGATAATGTGTGGTCATGGTATCGTCAGGCTGAAGCGTTATATCGTTTGTGGCTTGGTTCTCAACCAGTAAGTGAAGCCTTTGCCTTAGAGCAAATGCAAAATCCCAATTCTGAGCATAGCAAAATAGGTCGAGAATTGTGCCGTATCATTGAACAAAGCACAGGTGTACCCACCTATTATTTTCTAATGAATTACCGTGATTGGACACAGGCAGAAGATATGGAACAAAAATGTCCACTGACAGGGCAGGATTGGCTATTGCCTGCCAATACCTATCACTATATTGATTTTAAATGCGATGAGAGTCGTTTGGTGAGTGAGTTGAGTCAAAATTGGTCGGATGAAAGCGAGGACTGACCGAATGAAAAATTATTTGTGGTAAGCTCATAAAGCCTATCAAGCATAGAGATAAAAATAACACCCAAACTATCTGTAACCAACCGTGAATCGTCTCGATATTTTCGGAGAGTGTTTTACTGGAATCAGGTACAGGACAAGTTTATTTTCAGTATACCCTAGCGGAACCACCTAAAAAGGCACTGTTGCAAATAGGCTGACATGATAAGCTAAATATCTTATTTATTTCGAGATACAGCAGATGAATCCCTTCCACGGTCGGCACTTTCAAGGTGAAATCATTCTTTGGGCTGTTCGTTGGTATT
>NZ_VPEA01000037.1:0-2180 GCF_013417365.1 Acinetobacter sp. YH12252 | reverse complement strand
ACCGCCATCGTGTCGTGATCGGCAAGGATACGCGCCTGTCGGGCTATATGCTTGAACCCGCGCTCACAGCCGGTTTCACCTCGATGGGCATGGACGTATTCCTTTTTGGCCCGCTGCCGACAACGTAATAGGAAGAATAAACGCCCTTTTCACCCAAGTCCAAATTAATTTGCCGATTCCATAATCAGGGTGTATTACAATTCCATAGAGTTTTTCAATCCAGGTGGTTTAGCTGATAACTTAACGATTGATCAGCTTCTTCGTGAAGATTACTCGCCATGGGCGCGCAATAAAAGGATATCTGCCACGTTCAAAGAAGCGCATTTTATTGAAAAATATGGGTCAGGCATCAAACGAATCCAAGAAGGCTTCGCATCCTATGGTCTGCGTCCCCCTGTCTTTGAAAATTTCCAGCACGGTTTTCGAGTTATTGTCTCATCAAAGCTACTTTTCGAATCTAATGAGGGAGTAAGTGAGGGAGTAAATCTACTATTTAATCAGATAAGAACTAATCCAGGAAAGCGTGCACCATTTTTAGTAAACGAGCTATTAGTTCCTGTCAAGATAGTAGAGCGGTGGCTCAAAATCTTAAGAGATGATCATAAAATCGAGTTTCGAGGAGCTCCTAAAAGTGGAGGATACTGGCTAAAATAGAAATCAATGATACTCTTAAGTGGCACCAATCGAACTCCTATTTTAGCATTTAAAAAAGTATCCTCACATCATTTTATTGAACAATACCTAAGGCTGCTCTGGCGGCATTGATATGATTATCGTCGTTGCACTCTACCGCAAAAGCGCCATATGCTAATGGAGCTGCAGCAGCCCTCTCTATAGATTGTTCGTAGAGCCTATCCCATATCGTTCCGCCTTGTTTAGCATACTCCGTTATCAAACTCTTCAGGCTATCCTCTCCAAAAACCGATACGTGACCAGAAAAGTCCAGTGCAGGATCACCCATATGCGCAGTAGACCAATCTATGATACCAGAGGTCTTACCTTCCTTCGAGGTTAAGACATGCCCTGCATAGAGATCGCCATGGATGAAACAAGTGAATTCAGGCCACAAAGGGTCATTGTCCAACCATCTACGGTATCTGTTTTCCAACGGCTCGCTGATACCTATCTCAGATTTCACCAAGTGGATACGGTCAGCTATTTCGGTCCTCAATTCACTTGGAGTCATTATTTTCAAGTTGCTCTTTCTCACATCGTCAGCTGTAATACGATGTAATTCGGCCAATGATTTTGCCAGAGACTCCACATAAGCTATGCTATCGCGATCTATGTTCCAAGAAACCTCATGTGTTATCGCATCGAATGTCAGAGCAGGCGCATCCTCCAGTAAAGGGTAGGCTATTAGGCGCTCCGATACAATTTTCCAATCAGGGACATTGATCGACAGGTTTCTTTTGGCTAAATCCAATATTCTACTTTCATTTTCGATTTGTTCAAGCATATCGCTTCTTCGAGGTATACGGAGTACCCAGTTCTCACCGTTTACTTCCTTTACAAAGGCAACTCTAAAGTCGATGCCCATCTCATTGACGCTCATCTCTTCCGAAATTCTCAGCCCATGCTCTAGGGCTAATGTTTGCATATCTTCGATTGTCATTTCTATACTGTTTTCTTTTATTAAATTGGTACCAGTTCCCCCGACAGGACATTCTGAATGTCATATACAGGTGTAACACTTTACCCATATTCTTTTCGTATGGATAACACTTCCCATCAGGGAACAAAAATCTGATACATGAATTAATTGTGAGACAGTAGACCTACTGTCGCATTGAAGCCATCTCGGCGACTATTTGATTAGGAAAACCAAGGCTTTGCCATCATAGCCTTATCATAGAAGTATAACATAGTTGTAAAGATAGAAAATTATTTTTTATTCATCCATGATGTTATTATTTTATAATAACATCATCTAAACATGTCCTGTCGCTCTTTTGTGCTGTGATATTTCATACCTATTAACTGCTTTCGTTTGAATTATACGACGTTCTACTCACAATAGGGCAAGGGTTACTCATTCCGTAGGATGCGGTTCACGTATAGGAAGAATAAACGCCCTTTTCACCCAAGTCCAACAGCTTTGGACCGCAGTTGACTCTTTCGACACCCCTGCGATGCAACCCAATCCGGCTGACGGGGAGCCAGCAACGCTGAAAATTTAC
>NZ_VPEA01000036.1:0-2354 GCF_013417365.1 Acinetobacter sp. YH12252 | reverse complement strand
GCCCGTGGCACATGGATGAAACCTACGTGAAGGTCAATGGCCGCTGGGCGTATCTGTACCGGGCCGTCGACAGCCGGGGCCGCACTGTCGATTTTTATCTCTCCTCCCGTCGTAACAGCAAAGCTGCATACCGGTTTCTGGGTAAAATCCTCAACAACGTGAAGAAGTGGCAGATCCCGCGATTCATCAACACGGATAAAGCGCCCGCCTATGGTCGCGCGCTTGCTCTGCTCAAACGCGAAGGCCGGTGCCCGTCTGACGTTGAACACCGACAGATTAAGTACCGGAACAACGTGATTGAATGCGATCATGGCAAACTGAAACGGATAATCGGCGCCACGCTGGGATTTAAATCCATGAAGACGGCTTACGCCACCATCAAAGGTATTGAGGTGATGCGTGCACTACGCAAAGGCCAGGCCTCAGCATTTTATTATGGTGATCCCCTGGGCGAAATGCGCCTGGTAAGCAGAGTTTTTGAAATGTAAGGCCTTTGAATAAGACAAAAGGCTGCCTCATCGCTAACTTTGCAACAGTGCCATTTTAAGCGTTATGCTAAGCCCAGGAAGCCGCAGGATCTTTTGAACCACAACTGCATTAACGTCCGCTATTCTGATACGAGTGGATTGTACGCCTGGGAATTCGAGAAAGATGCTCAGAAATTCAGTCTGAAAGTCAAAGGGCAATATATTGCGAACAGCACGATTCATCAGCTCGATGCAGCATTAGACGGGCTGGGGATTGCCTATATTCCCGAGTATGTTGCAGATGGATATATCAAAAGCGGCAAGCTGATTGCTGTTCTGACCGAGTGGTGTCCATATTTTGACGGCTACCATATTTATTATCCTCACCGCCGACAGGATTCTCCTGCGTTTATGGCTTTTCTGCAAGTTTTGCGTGACAGGTACAATAATGGAATAAGATAAATTTATGAGTAAAGGATTATGTCCACGATAAGCACCTGGGTCGATTCCTGGGAGGCGGCCATGAGGGTAGGGAAGCGCCGTCCCGTCAAGTCAGCGTAATGCTCTGCCAGTGTTACAACCAATTAACCAATTCTGATTAGAAAAACTCATCGAGCATCAAATGAAACTGCAATTTATTCATATCAGGATTATCAATACCATATTTTTGAAAAAGCCGTTTCTGTAATGAAGGAGAAAACTCACCGAGGCAGTTCCATAGGATGGCAAGATCCTGGTATCGGTCTGCGATTCCGACTCGTCCAACATCAATACAACCTATTAATTTCCCCTCGTCAAAAATAAGGTTATCAAGTGAGAAATCACCATGAGTGACGACTGAATCCGGTGAGAATGGCAAAAGCTTATGCATTTCTTTCCAGACTTGTTCAACAGGCCAGCCATTACGCTCGTCATC
Organism: Acinetobacter sp. YH12252; assembly: GCF_013417365.1. NCBI lineage: Bacteria > Pseudomonadati > Pseudomonadota > Gammaproteobacteria > Moraxellales > Moraxellaceae > Acinetobacter > Acinetobacter sp. YH12252. The sequence goes on along the minus strand of NZ_VPEA01000036.1, from coordinate 971 downwards.
AAAATCACTCGCATCAACCAAACCGTTATTCATTCGTGATTGCGCCTGAGCGAGACGAAATGCGCGATCGCTGTTAAAAGGACAATTACAAACAGGAATCGAATGCAACCGGCGCAGGAACGCTGCCAGCGCATCAACAATATTTTCACCTGAATCAGGATATTCTTCTAATACCTGGAATGCTGTTTTCCCGGGGATCGCAGTGGTGAGTAACCATGCATCATCAGGAGTACGGATAAAATGCTTGATGGTCGGAAGAGGCATAAATGCCGTCAGCCAGTTTAGTCTGACCATCTCATCTGTAACATCATTGGCAACGCTACCTTTGCCATGTTTCAGAAACAACTCTGGCGCATCGGGCTTCCCATACAATCGATAGATTGTCGCACCTGATTGCCCGACATTATCGCGAGCCCATCTATACCCATATAAATCAGCATCCAGGTTGGAATTTAATCGCGGCCTCGAGCAAGACGTTTCCCGTTGAATATGGCTCATAACACCCCTTGTATTACTGTTTATGTAAGCAGACAGTTTTATTGTTCATGATGATATATTTTTATCGGCACTGTTGCAAATAGTCGGTGGTGATAAACTTATCATCCCCTTTTGCTGATGGAGCTGCACATGAACCCATTCAAAGGCCGGCATTTTCAGCGTGACATCATTCTGTGGGCCGTACGCTGGTACTGCAAATACGGCATCAGTTACCGTGAGCTGCAGGAGATGCTGGCTGAACGCGGAGTGAATGTCGATCACTCCACGATTTACCGCTGGGTTCAGCGTTATGCGCCTGAAATGGAAAAACGGCTGCGCTGGTACTGGCGTAACCCTTCCGATCTTTGCCCGTGGCACATGGATGAAACCTACGTGAAGGTCAATGGCCGCTGGGCGTATCTGTACCGGGCCGTCGACAGCCGGGGCCGCACTGTCGATTTTTATCTCTCCTCCCGTCGTAACAGCAAAGCTGC
>NZ_VPEA01000035.1:0-2477 GCF_013417365.1 Acinetobacter sp. YH12252 | reverse complement strand
GGACAAGCATCGTCATTTTATTATGGTCAGCCTCAGGGTGAAGTGTGTCTAATCAACAGGGTTTTCGGTCTCTAAGCACTTTTTAAAGGGAACATCATCGACTCAAATCTCTATTTGCAACAGTGCCCAAAAAAGATTGAAAACCATTTTAAAGCTTTCGACTTAACCTTTTTTTACATCAATAATGGCTTCATTTAATGTCAGCATACTTTTTGAAACACCACCTGATTTTCTTGTACACTGTCAGACAAGACAGACTCCAGTAAAGTTTTATCTGGCTGCAAATTTTCAAACTCTTGGTACAGATAACCAATTTTTAATTTCGGTACAGCATAGATCCCTTCATACTTATTTCTGATTAAAGAAAAAAGAGTAGATTTACCACTTCCATTATCCCCCAATACAGCAACTTTTTGTTTGTTTCGGATTTCAAAAGAGGCATGATTAAAAATCAAATGATTATCATATCCAAAAGTTACTTCTTCACCACGAATTAATATTTTATTTTTCGGGGGATTTGTTAGCTCAAAATTAATTCGAATATTTGCCTGTTCTTCGACTTGTTCTTTTACATCTAACTGCTCTATTCGTGATTGCACGGCTTTTGCTTGCTTTGCTATTGCTTTTTGTCGCCCTCCAAAAGACTTGTAAGTAGATATGAAACTTCTAGCTCTAATTTCAGAATTACTCATATTCCTTGGCTTATCTGTTATCGCTTCAGCTTGCCTTTTTTTCTGCAAATAAGCTTCCTCTAGTTGCTTTTTCTTTGCTTGATAATTTTCATATTCTCTTTTCTCAGTGTGAATTTGATGTTCCTTCTGCTGTTTATATGCAGTATAATTCCCGTCAAAACAGTTAATGGTATTGTTGTCAATCTCAATAATTCGATTACACAATTCATCTAATAAATTTGTATCGTGGCTAATAATCATCATTGTGTTATATTTTCCTAAATTTCGCTTTAGCAATTGAATCCCTTTAGTATCTAAATTCGCTGTTGGTTCATCTAGTAAAAGTATTGAACTACTCTTAGAAAAAGTCTCAGCTAAACGTAAACGAGTTTTTTCCCCACCACTGAACCAACCTTCAGATATTGTTGAGCTGGAGCGAAATTCTTTCAATTGCCAAGAATCTACTGATTCGTGGTATTGACCGAATTGTTTATAATAAGAGATATCTCCCTTAACCTCAACATTTCCCTTGTCAGGAGCTATATCATTGTTAATGATCTCCAACAACGTCGTTTTTCCACTTCCGTTTAACCCGACTACACCAATAATATCGTTCTTAAAAACAGTTAATTTATCAAAAGTAAAAAGAAGCTTGCCTCCAAAATATTTTTCTATTCCTCTCATTTTTATCAATTCCATACAATCGCCTCCCTTTCTAGCGATTAAGTTAATAAACATATTAAATCATTAATTAGTTTTTGTAGTTTAGAGAGTTTATTTCTTAGGGTTTCTATTCCTCAATTATTCCGTATCCTTCTGGTGCAGGAATCCCATGTTCCGAAGAACGACTGACTGATTCCCACTCTTTCCATGTAAATATACGTTTTTCTGCATTTTCAACAGCTAAATCATATACAAGGCTTCCCAGAACTAATCGGAGAGGCGGATTCTCACTATTAACCAGTTTCATTATAGCTTCGGCGGCTAACTTAGGATCACTATCCACCGATTCGTTTGAATATTGTTGGGCCAACTTTTCACGTAATGAATCATACTCTTTTTTCTGTGTAGTAAAACTCATTTTTAAGTATAGATTCGTCCAGTAACCTCCAGGTTCTACGATAGATACTTTTATACCAAAATGTGCAGCTTCTTGTGCTAAAGCCTCGCTAAATCCTTCTAAAGCAAATTTACTAGCGCTATAGATTCCCGACATTGGACCACTAATCAGTCCACCAATACTAGATATCTGGATAATATGACCTGATTCTTGTGCCCGCAAGTACGGCATAACAGCTTGACTTACCCATACTGTACCGAAGAAATTAGTTTCCATTTGGCTTCTAACTTCATCTTCACTAAATTCTTCAATCATTCCCATTACCATATTCCCTGCATTGTTAATGACAATATCGAGTCTTCCAAAATGTTTAATGGCAGTTTCCACTGTAGTCGAAACAGCACTTCTATCAGTAACATCAAGACTTAAAGGAAGTAACATTCCTTCAAACTGGCATTTTAACTCATTCAGTTTTTCAATATTTCTAGCAACACCAACAACCTTCTCTCCTGACTCCAATGCTTTTTTTGTGAATTCGTATCCTAGTCCACTGCTTGCACCTGTAATAAACCACACACGTGTATTTTCATTGTTATTAAATGTCATAAATAATCTCCTCGGTAGTGTTTCAAAAAGTATGCTGAAGAAAAAGCCGATTGGATTTTGATAAAATAGAGAAATGCAAATAACTCTAGCAATCAAATGTCCAACCTGCCTCAGTGATAGTATAAAGAAAAATGGTATCA
>NZ_VPEA01000034.1:0-2943 GCF_013417365.1 Acinetobacter sp. YH12252 | reverse complement strand
GGCCAGGGCATCGGCTTCCGTCAATGCGTCCTCCACGAACGCGCCGTGCTGCTTCGCTTCGGCCTGGCTGACCTCGGCCCATATCCGTTTCACCTGGGCCGCACTGTACCCGGCCAGCTCGGCTGTCTTGTTGATGCTGTAGCCGGACTTGCGCAGCGCGACAACTTGGGCGCGGCGCTTCGGATCAGCACGGCGGCCCTTGTACCGCCCGGCCTGGCGGGCCAACTCAATGCCTTGGCGCTGGCGTTCGCGCCTGTCCTCGTAGTCGTCGCGGGCCATCTGCAAGGCCAGGCGAAAAAGCATGATCTGCACGGCTTCCAGCACGATCTTGGCGACGCCCTGGGCCTCGGCCGCCAGGTCGGATAGATCGACCACGCCAGGGACGGCCAGGCGTGCGCCTTTGGCCTGTATCGAGGCCACCAGGCGCTCGGCCTCGGGCAAAGGTAGGCGGCTGATGCGGTCGATCTTCTCGGCAATGACCACCTCGCCGGGCTGTAGGTCGCCGATCATGCGCAGCAGCTCAGGCCGGTCGGCGCGTGCGCCGGATGCCTTCTCACGGTAGATGCCGGCGACGTAGTAGCCGGCGGCCTTCGCGGCCGTAGTGATCGCCTCTTGGCGTTCCAAGTCCTGCGCGTCGGTGCTGACGCGCAGATAGACCCGCGCCACCATCGGCGCGGCTACTGGCTTCGTCCTGCGCATACTTGCGGGCTCCTTTGGGCATACTCAAATGCACCCATCTTAAACTGGCAGCTAATGTACAAAAGTTGATAGAAGCACACAAGTTCAATTTTGCACTTCTGCCCCACTATTGCAAAACTGCTTGTTAGTAGCCGTTTTTTCTTACTGTTTATAGATTCAATAATTTTTGAAACGAAAAATTGGGACTAAACATTTCGGTTTCGTTTTCTGTCGATTCGTCCTGCGTATCTTTTGCATAAACAAACATTTGTTGTTCGTAGTTTTCGATGGCATTTTCAATACTTGTAAATTCTCCGTTTGTAAGGTTTTCAGACAATATCAAAGCATCCAATAATCCCGTATTTACACCCTGTCCTGCAAAAGGCGACATCAAATGAGCAGCATCGCCAATCATTGTTATGGGTAATGGACGGTTACTTTTCCAATCATTGTTCAAAGGAAATTTCCTTGTGGGCAAGCATTGAAATGTTGATACCGAACGTATTAATTGTTTGTAAACTTCACTCCATTTGGAAAATCTTTTCAATAAAAAATCGGCAACGCTGTTTCTGTCCTGAAAATCTAAGGGAATTTTATTTTTCCATTCATCGGGCGTTTTAAAACTAATTCCTAAATACAATGCACCATTATTATTGGGATTGGCAAACAATAAAATGCCCTGATGTCCCGCCATTAATCGGTTGCCGTTGCATAGCTGAAAAAATCCGGGACAGTTTATTTCCGGTTGAAGAATATCAGCTTGGATGTTGAAAGTACCGGTTTCTTCAACTTGCGTGTCGGTAACAAAGCTCCTTATTTTCGACATTCCACCATTGGCAAGAATAACCAAATCTGCTGTTTCACTCGGTTTATTCTCAAAAGTTAGTGTCCACTTCTTCTTACCAGGTTCAAGCATAACAAGTTTTCTATCCCAAATAACCGTGTCGTTTTCTAAACTATTCAACAAGATAGCCCTTAAGTCATTTCTGTTTATTTCAGGATTGTCAAATCGATTTTCGGGCTTTACATTTTTTGTGGATAAAATATTGCCTTTTTCATCAGCAATATTTACACCCATTGGTAAGGCTAAGTCATAATAAGTTTGTAACAATCCCGCTTTTTTCATTGCTTCCTGACCTGAACCTTTGTGTAGGTCAAGGGTTCCACCAAAAATTCTTGCCTCTCGGTCGTTGTCTCTTTCGTAAACTGAAACGTCTATGCCGTTTTGCTGTAATAATTTTGCCATAGTCAGTCCAACGGGTCCACCACCAATTATTGCAACGTTCTTATCACTAAGTAAATTCATTTGTTTGTCCGTATCTATTCGCATTGTCATTCAAAAATGGCACATAACAAGTGGCTATACGCCAAATGGCGTATATATCCACTATATCTTATTTTGCTAAACCTTTCATTATCAGTGACAAATCCGTTTTCAACCGTTTACCGTTCGTTTCTACTCTCTCAAAAGGATTTATATTCATAGTGCTTTTTGTTAAGTTTTGCTCAAATATACAAATCCTTTCTATATATCTAACAAATCCATCGGACTTTTTAATTGTTCCATTCCCTTGGTGGTAATATGTGTATAAACCTCAGTTGTTTTACTGCTTGAATGACCTAACAACGATTGAATATAACGTAAACTCGTACCATTCTCAAGCAAATGCGTTGCAAAGCTATGTCGTAAGGTATGTACAGTAACTTCCTTTTGAATCTTTGCTTTTAAAACAGCTGCTTTAAAAATGTTTTGAATACTTCGGCTTGAGTATGCGCCACCTTTTTGACCTTCAAATAAATAATCTTTTGGTTTATATTCCATAAAGTATGTTCTTAAAATAATTAATGTTTTCTCAGATAAAATGGTATAACGATCTCTTTTTCCTTTTGACTGTTCTATACGAATTTGCATGCGCTTGGAGTCAATGTCTTTTATTTTCAGGTTTATACATTCAGAAATGCGCAAACCTGCCGAATAAATAGTCATCAGAATAGCCTTGTGTTTCACGTTTTCAATAGCGCGTAGTACCCGAATGGTTTCTTCTTCACTCATCACAACAGGAAGTGTTTTTTCTTTTTTTGGTCTTTCGATGAAATATGTTTTCCGTTGTCCACCCAAAACACGTTCGTAATAAAACTGGCACTGTTGCAAAGTTAGCGATGAGGCAGCCTTTTGTCTTATTCAAAGGCCTTACATTTCAAAAACTCTGCTTACCAGGCGCATTTCGCCCAGGGGATCACCATAATAAAATGCTGAGGCCTGGC
>NZ_VPEA01000033.1:0-3154 GCF_013417365.1 Acinetobacter sp. YH12252 | reverse complement strand
CTGTATTTCGTATAATATTGATTATGTTAAATAGGATATCTAAACACAGCACCCTACAATAATATCGTTGGTGCTGCACTTGACGGTTGCAATAATAAATTATCTTACCGTCAAGTGTATCCCAAGTAACATAACATAAGTTATGCGGAAATCAGACCGCTACTCGACTTGCGTATCAGTCAAACCTACGCAAGTCTGCGTGGCTATGATTTCAATATCTGGAAAATAGATACTCTATTAGTCTCAAATTTGGAACTAGAGTCCACCATTAGATAACGTGGACTCTTTTTTTGTTGTATTAAGAAGCATATTCAAGTAAGAATCTTTCAACATCTCGGATCATATTCTGTACATCGTTATCATTAAATTCCTCAATCTCCCCATGAGCAGCTTTATTTCTTATATGTGCCAAAGTTAAAACTTGCTTATGTTGAAGAGCACTATAGATATTAGCATTTTTTAATTCAGAATTAAGAGCATCAAGTTTTTTAGGTTTAGTAGTACCTTCTTGGCAAATATCAATTCCGTTATTTTTAGCTAATTCTTTAATTGCTGTTTCTAAAACTACACCAGCAGTGACAGCAGAAGCTACTTTATAACCTGAATCAAGGAAATGCTGTGCTTGATCCAACTCACTATCAAAAACCTCTGACTGAATTAGTTTTTTGATTGTGATTAGAAAACCATTTTTTAAATCATCTTCTGCCGCTCTTAAAATTGGAATCACGCGATTTAATATTGCTTTTCTTGTATCCCCCATTCCTGCTTTAAGATTTTTATCAAACTGAGACAAATAATGTGACTTTTCACCACAAGTAATGCTTAATATATTTTTAGATTTCATTTGCCATTCGATAAAAGCTGATTGTAATTCAGGATTATAACCAGATCCAGCGGCTTCACATTTTTGATAGATTGAATCACCTTCTTCTATTAGTGAAGAAAATCGATCTAGTATTTTTTGGGTCATATTTATTCTCAAGTATTAGGTCATTCTGAAGTCGCATAACTTCATTTTATGTTAAATAAGATATCTGAAGATAGCACCCTGCATCGAGCTATGCGGTATTGATAAATATTCAATAAAGTGGAACGTTTTTTTAAAGAACGTTCCACTCAAAGAGTGTGGGGTTCAGCGGACGCTTACCTTTCTCTTAAAGCCTCTTGCGCTTTATTAAATGGTTTTATTAGATAATCTAAGATCGTTTTCTCCCCTGTTTTAATATCGACTGTTGCAACCATGCCAGGAGTAATACTGAATTGTTTGCCTGCTTTATTCATCAATTTTCCTGAATCCGTTCGAATATACACTCGATAATAAAATTGATCTTGCTTAACTTCATCTCTCAAGGTGTCTGGAGAAATAATAGAAACTTTTCCTTTCAACCCACCATAAATAGAATAATCATACGCGGTGATCTTCACCAGTGCATCTTGCCCAGGATGAATAAAAGCAATATCTCGCGGTGAAATACGTGCCTCAACCAAAAGTTGTTCATCCAGCGGAACAATTGTCATCAACTTGCCATTTTGAGAAATCACTCCGCCAATTGCAGATTCATCAGGAAACTCCCAGCAACTGGTCATATACTGATAATGGATGCTGCAAACTCTCGTAGGGCATCACATGCGGTGCCGCTGTAACAGGCACAATGCTGGAAACCGTATTTGATTGCGGTAATGGCGCGAATCTTTGCTGCTCTTGCTGCAGTCGAACAGCTGGTTTTTCTTGCGTGGTTGCATGAATCCGCTGATTGGCGGTTTCATGCAACCACCGACCAATGTGGGCATTAGCAACATCAACATCCAACAATAAGCCTGAAGTCTTAAGGCTTGCTTTCAATTGCACAATAAAGCTTGATTTGAGATATCCATTAAAGCGTTCAACTTTGCCTTTGGTCTGTGCGCGGTAGGGTTTACATACGCGGGAGGCGAAAGCCATATTTCTTGGCACAATCGAGCAGTTTGGGGTTCCATTTGTGCTGCCCCTCCTGATAGGCATCCCGTTCAATCATGATCGTTTTAGCGTTATCAAACAGGATTTCCTGAGGTACGCCCCCAAAGAACTGAAATGCATTTTCCAGACCATCGATCCATGCATCCGTCCGTTCATGATCATAAAATTTCACGAAGGTTGCTCTGGAATAACCTAATGTGGCCACAAAGGCTTTCAAAGTCGTATGGTGACGTCGAATCGTGGTGAAATCAACCTGCATTTGTTGACCAGGTTGGGTTTCAAAACGAATGACGGGTTCTGATTTGGCAACGGGTTTTAATGTTGCAAGATATTCCCTCAATATCCTGATCTTTCCTGGATATCCAAACCCTAAAATCTGCTTATAGAGCACAACGGCAGGAATCCATTCAGGATGAGCTGCATTTACACGTTCAAGCAAATAGGGTTTATATGGATCAAGAATACTTATTCTAGGTTGTGTACGCCGATACTGAGGTGTGGTGTTTTGCCGTAAATATTTACGTACGGTATTCCTGGATACCCCAAGTTCACGACTAATGGCTTTAATGGATTTACCTTGTTGATGAAGAATTTGGATGGTCACTGCTTGCTCCAAAGTTAACATGTTGAGCAGTCCAAAAAGACCGCTATATTAACCAAGGGGGTCAGTTTTAAAATGCCGTTAGAGGGTTATTTTTACACTGCTGCTAACACTTGTTATATTTATGGGACAGCAGTGGCCTTAAGCTCCCATTTTTACTGTATTTTTTTGAAATTTCGTATAACCACCATTATGTTAAATGGTAGGGGATTCTAAGTACGAGATTAGAAAATTTAGTCTTTAAGAGGAGAAATTTGTTCTAGCTTATCTTCAGGATTATTTTCTCTAATATGTATAATTCGATCATAATTTTCTACTCCTCGTAAGTGAGGTGGTGCAAATGCTGGATACTTGTTGAAAAAGTGCATTTTAATATTTAGTGCATGGTCTAAAATAAAAGCGCATTCAATTCCATAGTACTTATCATTAATAAAAAAATTGTCTGTAGTTTCTATTAGTTCTTGGATAGCTAAATCCAATTTTTGAATTTTTTCATTAATATCTTTAGTTTTATCTTCTATCTTTTTGTCCATTGGTATCACCTATAGAATTAAGTTCCCCTAAAATTAACATAATACACCTTATACGAAATCGAA
>NZ_VPEA01000032.1:0-3296 GCF_013417365.1 Acinetobacter sp. YH12252 | reverse complement strand
GCATGTTCCGCGTCCTTGCAATACTGTGTTTACATACAGTCTATCGCTTAGCGGAAAGTTCTTTTACCCTCAGCCGAAATGCCTGCCGTTGCTAGACATTGCCAGCCAGTGCCCGTCACTCCCACTCTATTGATGTGTGCTTAAAAAACAGGAGGGTTTAACTTGGTAAACTATACATACTCATTAGGAGTTTACCATGAGCAAGAAACAGAAGACTTACACCGCAGAATTTAAAGCTGAAGCCATAAAAGCCATTGAAGAGAACCAAGGTAATGTATCGGAATCCGCTAGACAACTTGGCATTTCAATGCAAACCCTTTCGAACTGGAATAACAAAGCAAAGGCTGGAACTTTAGCAGGCACAAAACAGTATTCGCCCGATCTAAACGCCTTACTCGAAGAAAATAAGAAGCTTAAACAACAGCTCAAAACAGCTGAAATGGAACGTGAATTTTTAAAAAAGGCAGCAGCGTACTTTGCCAAAGAAAGTCAGTGAGGTACGCCTATATGAAATCGCAAAGCCACTTATTTCCGATTATTTTAATGGCTCGATTACTTCGTGTATCCGTTTCTCGCTTTTATGATTGGCTAAAGCGAGGCATGAGTAAAAGATCAATTCAGCGAAATCAGCAGACAATTTTGGTCAAAATAGCCCATGAAGAAACCAAACAAAGCTATGGCTATGTTCGATTAACCAAGCATTTACAAGCGCAAGGTATCAAAATAAGTACGTATGCTGTGCGCCAAATAAAAAAATCAAATCAGTTGTATTGTAAGCGCCATAAGCGTTTCAAAAGAACCACGAACAGTGATCACAACCGTTCTATTTATGACAATTTACTCAAGCAACAGTTTTCAATGACGAAGCCTAATCTTGCGTGGTCGAGTGACATTACCTACATTTGGACGGCTGAGGGCTGGTTGTACTTGGCAGCTGTCAAAGATCTTTACACGAAACAGGTTGTTGGCTATAGCTTAAATGAGCGCATGACAGCCAAGCTTGTTTGTGATGCATTGAATATGGCTATTCGCAATCAGAAACCTGCTAAAGATCTCATTGTACATTCAGATAGAGGCAGCCAATATTGCAGTAATGAATATCGAAACTTACTTGAGAAATTTGATTTTCAGGGTTCAATGAGCAAAAAAGGCGACTGCTTTGATAATGCACCGATAGAGAGTTTCTGGGGCATACTCAAAAATGAACTAGTCCATCATCGCAACTACAAAACAAGGGAAGAAGCCAAAGCGGATATTACAAAATATATAGAGTTATTTTATAATCAGCGAAGAATTCAAAAAGGCTTGGATTTTAAGACACCAAATCAAATGGCAGAAGACTTTTATCGGTTAGCTGCCTAGAATCTCCCAAGTGAAAGTCTCCTGCTAATTCAGCACACATCACTGTTGATAAATTTTCTAAACAAAAAGGATCAAACTAATCTATAAGCTTTGTGGGTTAGAAAAAAAATAACTCACTTTGCATTGATCATATTTAAATTCTTGTTTTATCCATAGCACTAACCTATTAATTTTAAAAAATAATAGGTACTGGCTAAATAGCAAATCGATACATATCTTTTTCATAGAGGAAATATGATTTTAGTAAGTTCTTGTCTGGCTGGCTTAAAGGTACGTTATAACGGGACGCATAGCTTAAACGAAAAAATCGAAAAATTAGTCAAAGATGGAAAAGCTACTATGGTATGTCCAGAGATTCTTGGCGGTTTATCAACACCACGCGAACCTGCCGAGATTTCGGGAGGTAATGGCGATGATGTCTTAGATGGAAAAGCCTGTGTAATTGAAAAATCAGGAAAGGATGTGACTTCAATCTATATTGAAGGGGCATATAGAACTTTAAAAAAAGTTCAATTATTAAAAGCTACTCTGGTAGTGCTTAAAGAAAATAGCCCTTCATGTGGTAGTTCAATGATTTACGATGGTCAATTTAATGGGAATAAGATCTATGGCAATGGAGTTACCTCCGCTTTGCTTAAACGTCATAATATAAAAGTCATTTCAGAAGAAACTTTTTGGCAACTTTTACCCTAGTTCCTCCGCTTTTATTTAAAATCTTCATGCAACTCCAACCACGCCCCCCTTTGCAATATCAAGTCTCTTCGGTATTTAGAGATATAGTGAGGTAATAATCTAAGAAGCATATCCATTACTTCCACATCAGTTAAAAAGTAGTGGTTCAATTTTATGCTGTAATTCTTTAACAATTTTAGCAAGCTGATCATGTAAAACTAACCAACATTGCTCATGACCTTGCCCAATATATTCATCTATTATGAGTTGCAAAATGTCTTGATCTATCTGACTTAAGAATTCTAAAAACCATGTCGCAGCAACATCCTTGGCAACTATTGTTTTATGATCTAATGTATAAGCTATACGGCATAGCGCTAAAATTTGATTACATTCATCCTGATCGTCTTTCCAATGAGCAATAATTTGTGGATAAGTTTTTTGCATGGCAAATATTAATTGTTCATAGCTAATTGGATTTAACCAATCGCAAATATCAGGTCCAAAGATAGTAATGTTATGTAATTGGGCAGTTTTAAGTAAAATACTAATATCTGGATCAGATTGACTATAAAGTAATTCACCTTTGAGTAATTCTTCTCTCAACCACTCGCCATATTGTAGCTGATATGTATATGGATGATTTTTATTGGTAATACTCCCTTTTTCTAATATCGTAATTTCTAAGGCACGCGCTGTAGCATGACCAATCGGAACAGATATATTTAGAAAATTCTGCGCTAATTGTTTTCTTTCCTGATCGGTAATTTCACGTTCAATAATAACTAAAATATCAAGATCACTTTTATGTTTTAAACCACCATCAACATACGAACCATATAAATAAATAGCATAAAGCTTATCTTTAAAATTTTTTTGTAAAAGCTGTTTTACACTTTCAACTTGGCGACACTCTTCATCATTTAAGCTTTGCATATGATTTTTAATTTAAAAAAATAAGTAATGAATTCATAGAGCATTATACAGAATAAGTGTAAATAATTTAATCAATTAGTAAATAACATACTATTTTTACAATATATTTACTTTCAATATAGAGTTTAATACATAAAACTCTATCAATCAAAAAAAGCTTGAAACAACATCTGAATAGTAAGAGTCATTTCCTCCTCACTTAGAGATGGATCCGGAAATTTGAACAACTCCTATAAGTGATACTCTGCTCCTCAAATGATGTTATAAACATCAATATATGGAGTATTTTATGGCACGTAGACCAAGAAGAAATCATTCAAACGACT
>NZ_VPEA01000031.1:0-4755 GCF_013417365.1 Acinetobacter sp. YH12252 | reverse complement strand
TTCAAATGGCGATTCAGCGTTTAATTGGTTTTGGGAAAAAAGAAGAGTTTAAGGAAATTTTGGCAATTTTAAGAAAGCAGAATCCTGATAGGATAAGGGTTCTGTGAAATTTGTCGTGTACAGAGAATAATATTAATAAAAAATAAGGATAAATTTATGGAAAAAACTTTTATGGAAGCAATGGATTTTAGACATGCTTGTAAAATATTTGATGAGACAAAAAAGATAAAAGATGAAGATTTAAACTATATTTTAGAAGCAGGGAGAAAATCTCCTAGCTCTTTTGGGCAAGAGCCATGGAAGTTTTTGGTAATTACAAAAGTATAGCCTGAATTAGCCCTCGATTTTACATCTTGGAACCATGGCCCCCCCCTTTTTTAGGAAAAGGATGACCTTCGGTCTCTCTATTTAAAGGAAATCTTCACGCCTTTTTGTCGGATTCGGCTGAAATTTACGGGACGGTCTTATTTAAGAATGTATGGCTTAATGTTGCGAAAGAAGTTGATTTCCTCCCAATGGTTTTTAAAACCCTGCTTTATAATATCCTCTCTTATTGACCATAAGTACTCTTTTAGGTATATCGTCATTTGGTGCGCTTCATCAATTATATTAGGTGCAGACAGCGAAATGGCATTTTCTTTTCGCTGTACCTCTGAGATAATATGATTTAATGAAGATACCATTTCGTATTTAGTTTACAATATTTCCTTTTATAAAAGAAAATTGCGTAGTATGATTATTAAAAAACACCAAAAGATGTTATTCAAAGAACACATTGATATTAGCTTCAATCTCTAAACCGTTGATTTGGAAATACATAATACCCTATTTGTTCATTCTTTTGTTATTTGTTGTATGTTGCGTTATTCCATCAATAATTTTATTCCAATCTTCGAAATGTAGTTCGTGTCCGGTTCCATCAAGCGTTATTAGTTTTGAGCCGTTTATCTTTTCAAGTAAAACTGCTGAATTCTTAAAATGCCATATTTTATCGTCCGTTCCGTGTACAATTAAGGTTGGCTGATTGATTTCGCTCAATCTGTTCCAGTATTCTTCACCACCTTGCAGTGCCGCATGATTGAACATACTTATATAGTTATTAGCTCTTTTAAATTCGGCTCTAATCAGTTTTTCACTTCTTTGTTTGTCAAATTGTTTCCTGCCGCTCATCAATTCAGCACCTTGAATTAAATAATTTGCCACACTGTCTTCATTTGTCCAATCTACGGTTTCAGCTTTTCCGTGAAAATCTAAAATACGCGTATCCATTTCAGGAATTGTGGGGTCTGAGTCGCCCCAAGGACCTGATGAGATTAGTGTTATTGAACTTACCCTGTCGGCATATTTTATTGATGCTATTTGAGAAATCAGTCCGCCCAGTGAAATTCCCACAAAATTGGCTTTGACTATTTTATAGCCGTCCAAAATTGAAATAGCATCATGGGTTAAGTCAACAATATCATAGGGGGTTGAACCCGGTTCGTAATTAGTAGATTTTCCTACGTCCCTATTGTCGTAGCGAATAACAAAAAATCCCTTTTCAGATAGTTTCTGGCAAAATTCAGCATCCCAATACAACATGGATACCGTTGCTCCCGCAATCAAGAGTATTGCCGGATCTTTTTCACATCCAAAACTTTCGGTAAAAAGTCTTATTCCGTTTTTTTTAACTATTTTCTCTTTCATTTCCTCGCCTTTCTGTTTTATAGATTCATTAGTTTTTGGAACGAAAAGTCGAGGCTGAACATTTCCGTTTCGTTTATTATTGATTCTGCCTGTGCTTCTCTTCCATAAGCAAACATTTGCTGTTCATAATTTTCAATAGCCTCTTCAATGCTGTTAAATTTCCCATTGGTCAGATTATCCGACAATATCAAGGCATCCATCAACCCACTGTTTACGCCTTGTCCTGCAAAAGGAGGCATCAAATGAGCAGCATCTCCAATCATCGTTATGGGTAATGGACGCTTACTTTTCCAAGACTTATCTAAGGGAAATAGATTTAAAACCTTTGAAAGTAAGTGTATTAAAGGAGATTTTAAAAGATTACAACTCTTATTCAAATAAAAATTTACTTGATTTTTATTTGCTAAGTGGTGGAGTTGCAAAATATATAGAACTATTTATCTTAAACAGTAGTTTTGATTTAAAATCTATGATAGATACAATTATTGATCCAAACTCAATATTTTTGGAAGAGGGAAAAAATAGACTTATTGAAGAGTTTGGAAAAGAGTATGGAACATATTTTTCTATTTTAGCTTTAATCTCTGATTCAAAAACATCAAGAAGTGAAATAGAATCAATTTTGGAAAGAAATATTTCAGGACATTTATCACGACTTGAAAATGACTATAACATCATAAAATCAATTAAACCAATAAATGCTAAACCAAACTCAAAAGTACAAAAATATGAGATAGTTGATAATTTTTTATCCTTTTGGTTTAGATTTATTTTTAAATACCAATCACTAATCGAAGCTGAAAATTTCGATAGATTAAAAGAGATTATCTATAGAGATATCTCAACTTTTCAAGGAAAATTCCTTGAAAAACTTTTTGTGGAACTCTTAAAAGAGAAACAAACTTTCACTTCTATTGGCTCATATTGGGAGAGAAATAATCAAAATGAGATAGATATAGTTGCTATCGATGATATTGATAAGAAACTTCTAATTTGTGAAGTAAAACTAAATGAAAAACGGATAAACTATCAGGCTTTAGTTTTGAAATCTCAAAAATTAATTCAAGAGTATAAAGATTATGAGATAGAGTATAGGCTTTTATCGATAAAAGATATTTAAAATTAGAAAAACAGATAATAGCTGGTGCTAGAGTGGTTGCTAGGGTAATTACTCTAATTTCAAGTTGGTGCAAGTGGTTTTTGCAAACTTTGTATAAAGCCTTAATCGATATAAAAGTTAAGTTTGATTATATATAATTGTTGAATAATTTAAAAGGAGTACAAAATGAAAAAAGTTTTAATTTTAAATGGACACCAATATTATGAAAATGTTGCAAAAGGTGAATTAACTGAAAAGATTTTAGAAAAAGCGACACAATTTTTCAAAGAAAATAACTTTCTTATAAAATATACAAATATAGATAAGGGTTACGATATAAAAGAGGAGTGTGAGAAGTTTGAGTGGGCTGATTATGTGTTGTTTCAATATCCTGTTTATTGGATGGGTGTTCCTTGGATTACAAAAAAATATTTCGATGAGACTTTTACTCAAGGAAGACACTATGCAAACGACGGAAGAAGCAAAAACGATGATAGCAAAACTTATGGAAGTGGTGGATTACTAAAAGGCAAAAAATATATGCTAAGCTTGACATATAATTGTCCAAAAAGTGAGTTTAACAATCCTGATGGTTTTTTTGATGGATTATCACTAGATGAAGCAAATGTTGCTACTCATAAAACTTTTCAATTTGTTGGATTAGAACCTTTAAAACTTACTCTATGCATGATATTTTTAAAGGAGATTTGGATTTAAATAAAGAGTTAGCTAAATTTGAAGATACTTTAAGAGAGAATTTTAAGTTTAGTGTATATATAATTTGATATATTTAATTTAAGGAGCTATAATGAGTTTATTATTAAACAAAGGTAAAATAGGTGATTTGGAACTAAAAAATAGAGTTGTAATGCCACCTATGTGTATGTATAAAAGTGATAATAGTGGAGAATTAAAAGATTTCCATATGTTTCACTATACTTCAAGAGCAATGGCTGATGTTGGTTTAATTATTGTTGAACCAGCATCAGTTGAGCCAAAAGGAAGAGTTTCATCTTTTGAATTAGGACTTTGGGATGATTCTTTAATTGAAAATCATAAAAAAATGAATGAGAAGTTACACTTATTTGGAGCAAAAAGTTCTATACAATTAGCTCATGCAGGAAGAAAATCTGAAGTTGTTGATGATATTTGTGTAGCTCCAAGCTCAATTGCTTTTAGTCAAAAATCACCATATAAAGTTCCAAAAGCGTTAAGTCTTGAAGAGATAACAAAAATAAAAGAGTTGTTTGTAAATGCTGCAATTAGAGCCGAAAAAGCAAATTATGATTCAGTAGAACTTCACGCTGCTCATGGATATTTGTTGTGTGAATTTTTATCACCTTTAACAAATAAAAGAGATGATATTTATGGTGGAAGTTTAGAAAATAGGTGTAGATTAGTAATTGAAACTGCAAAAGAGATAAAAAATAGGGTAAAATTACCCCTTATTGTTAGAATTAGTGCTGATGAATGGATGCAAAATGGATGGAATATAGAAGACTCTATTTATTTATGTAAAGAGTTAGAAAAAGTTGGAGTTGATTGTATTCATGTTTCAAGTGGTGGAAATATAGAAAATCCAGATAAGATACCAAAAATTGAACCATTTTATCAAGCTAATTGGGCAAAAGAGATTAAAAAAAGTGTAGATATTCCTGTTATTGCTGTTGGTTTAATAACAACAGCAAAAGAGGGTGAATATCTTCTTGAAAATAGTTTTTGTGATTTTGTTGCATATGGAAGAGAGTTGCTTAAAAATCCAAATCTTGTATTTTATGCTGCAAATGAACTAAACGAAAAAGAGAAAATTAATAGCTCTTATGCAAGAGCATTTTTAAAATAATATTCTCTGTACACGACAAAAATAGATAACTCATTGAAATAATGTCACAATAATTGTTTTCTAACGACGAATACTATGACACATCTCAATGAGTTATATCTTATCTTAAACAAATCTCTAAAATGGA
>NZ_VPEA01000030.1:0-5939 GCF_013417365.1 Acinetobacter sp. YH12252 | reverse complement strand
CGATGCCCAGCACCCACCCCATGATCTCGGGCCGGCTGGCAAACAGGAAACGCAGCTGAAACGGGAAGCTCAACACCCACTGACGCATGGGTTGTTCAGGCAGTACTTCATCAACCAGCAAGGCGGCACTTTCGGCCATCCGCCGCGCCCCACAGCTCGGGCAGAAACCGCGACGCTTACAGCTGAAAGCGACCAGGTGCTCGGCGTGGCAAGACTCGCAGCGAACCCGTAGAAAGCCATGCTCCAGCCGCCCGCATTGGAGAAATTCTTCAAATTCCCGTTGCACATAGCCCGGCAATTCCTTTCCCTGCTCTGCCATAAGCGCAGCGAATGCCGGGTAATACTCGTCAACGATCTGATAGAGAAGGGTTTGCTCGGGTCGGTGGCTCTGGTAACGACCAGTATCCCGATCCCGGCTGGCCGTCCTGGCCGCCACATGAGGCATGTTCCGCGTCCTTGCAATACTGTGTTTACATACAGTCTATCGCTTAGCGGAAAGTTCTTTTACCCTCAGCCGAAATGCCTGCCGTTGCTAGACATTGCCAGCCAGTGCCCGTCACTCCCACTCGATTGTAAACAAGCACACAAAACCCTTTAGTGACAACAATTTGCAAGAACTATCAGGCTCAGTGCCATGAAAAATACCATGACCAGATCATGAGGTTGAACACGGCTTGCGCCGGCAGCGTTCACGCTCCTGGTCGGCGATCTCGCCCGGCTGCAATGCTAGCTCAGCATCGGTCATGCGCTCCAGCACGTCGCGTAGGCGGATGGTGCAAGGAATGGGCGGCAGCTCGAACTCATAGCCGCCGGCGATCATTTCGGACGCAATCTCCTCGGTGATGAAAAACGGCTCGTCGTCTTGGTTCGGCTTCTTCATGCCCTTTCCTCCTGGCGCTCATCCTGGCCGACAGCGGCCAGGGCATCGGCTTCCGTCAATGCGTCCTCCACGAACGCGCCGTGCTGCTTCGCTTCGGCCTGGCTGACCTCGGCCCATATCCGTTTCACCTGGGCCGCACTGTACCCGGCCAGCTCGGCTGTCATTTTCAGAAGACGACTGCACCAGTTGATTGGGCGTAATGGCTGTTGTGCAGCCAGCTCCTGACAGTTCAATATCAGAAGTGATCTGCACCAATCTCGACTATGCTCAATACTCGTGTGCACCAAAGCGAGGTGAGCATGGCGACGGACACCCCACGGATTCCAGAACAAGGCGTGGCCACTCTGCCTGATGAGGCTTGGGAGCGTGCGCGCCGTCGTGCGGAGATCATCAGTCCGTTGGCGCAGTCGGAGACGGTCGGGCACGAAGCGGCCGATATGGCGGCTCAGGCGCTGGGCTTGTCTCGGCGCCAGGTATACGTTCTGATCCGGCGTGCCCGGCAAGGCAGCGGCCTCGTGACGGATCTGGTGCCCGGCCAGTCCGGTGGAGGTAAAGGTAAGGGGCGCTTGCCGGAACCGGTCGAGCGCGTCATCCACGAGCTACTGCAAAAGCGGTTCCTGACCAAGCAGAAGCGCAGCCTAGCGGCCTTTCACCGCGAAGTCACTCAGGTGTGCAAGGCTCAAAAACTGCGAGTGCCGGCGCGCAATACCGTGGCCTTACGGATCGCTAGCCTTGACCCGCGCAAGGTCATCCGCCGGCGGGAAGGCCAGGATGCCGCTCGTGACCTACAAGGTGTGGGCGGCGAGCCTCCTGCCGTGACCGCGCCGCTGGAGCAGGTGCAGATAGACCATACGGTCATCGACCTGATCGTGGTCGATGACCGCGACCGGCAACCTATTGGCCGCCCGTACCTGACCCTCGCCATCGACGTGTTCACCCGCTGCGTGCTCGGCATGGTCGTCACGCTGGAAGCGCCGTCTGCCGTTTCGGTTGGCCTGTGCCTCGTGCATGTCGCCTGCGACAAGCGCCCTTGGCTGGAAGGACTGAACGTGGAAATGGATTGGCAGATGAGCGGCAAGCCCTTGCTGCTCTACCTAGACAACGCGGCCGAGTTCAAGAGCGAGGCCCTGCGCCGGGGTTGCGAGCAGCATGGCATCCGGCTGGACTATCGCCCGCTGGGACAGCCGCACTATGGCGGCATCGTGGAACGGATCATCGGCACGGCGATGCAGATGATTCACGACGAACTGCCGGGAACGACCTTCTCCAACCCTGACCAGCGCGGCGACTACGATTCCGAAAACAAGGCCGCCCTGACGCTGCGCGAGCTAGAGCGCTGGCTCACATTGGCGGTCGGCACCTACCACGGTTCGGTGCACAACGGCCTGCTCCAACCGCCGGCCGCGCGCTGGGCCGAGGCCGTGGCGCGTGTCGGCGTACCGGCCGTCGTCACACGCGCTACTTCGTTCCTGGTCGATTTTCTGCCGATCCTCCGGCGCACGCTGACCCGCACCGGCTTTGTCATCGACCACATCCACTACTACGCCGATGCGCTCAAGCCGTGGATTGCGCGGCGTGAACGCTGGCCGTCCTTTCTGATCCGGCGCGATCCGCGCGACATCAGCCGTATCTGGGTCCTGGAACCGGAGGGACAGCATTACCTGGAAATTCCCTACCGTACCTTGTCGCATCCGGCTGTCACCCTCTGGGAACAACGGCAGGCGCTGGCGAAACTGCGGCAGCAAGGGCGCGAACAGGTGGATGAGTCGGCGCTGTTCCGCATGATCGGCCAGATGCGTGAGATTGTGACCAGCGCGCAGAAGGCCACACGCAAGGCGCGGCGTGACGCGGATCGCCGCCAGCACCTCAAGACATCAGCTCGGCCGGACAAGCCCGTTCCGCCGGATACGGATATTGCCGACCCGCAGGCAGACAACTTGCCACCCGCCAAACCGTTCGACCAGATTGAGGAGTGGTAGCCGTGGACGAATATCCCATCATCGACCTGTCCCACCTGCTGCCGGCGGCCCAGGGCTTGGCCCGTCTTCCGGCGGACGAGCGCATCCAGCGCCTTCGCGCCGACCGCTGGATCGGCTATCCGCGCGCAGTCGAGGCGCTGAACCGGCTGGAAGCCCTTTATGCGTGGCCAAACAAGCAACGCATGCCCAACCTGCTGCTGGTTGGCCCGACCAACAATGGCAAGTCGATGAACGTCGAGAAGTTCCGCCGCACCCACCCGGCCAGCTCCGACGCCGACCAGGAGCACATCCCGGTGTTGGTCGTGCAGATGCCGTCCGAGCCGTCCGTGATCCGCTTCTACGTCGCGCTGCTCGCCGCGATGGGCGCGCCGCTGCGCCCACGCCCACGGTTGCCGGAAATGGAGCAACTGGCTCTGGCACTGCTGCGCAAGGTCGGCGTGCGCATGCTGGTGATCGACGAGCTGCACAACGTGCTGGCCGGCAACAGCGTCAACCGCCGGGAATTCCTCAACCTGCTGCGCTTCCTCGGCAACGAACTGCGCATCCCGTTGGTTGGGGTAGGCACGCGCGACGCCTACCTAGCCATCCGCTCCGATGACCAGTTGGAAAATCGCTTCGAGCCGATGATGCTGCCGGTATGGGAGGCCAACGACGATTGCTGCTCACTGCTGGCCAGCTTCGCCGCTTCGCTCCCGCTGCGCCGGCCTTCCCCAATTGCCACGCTGGACATGGCTCGCTACCTGCTCACACGCAGCGAGGGCACCATAGGGGAACTGGCGCACTTGCTGATGGCGGCGGCCATCGTCGCCGTGGAGAGCGGCGAGGAAGCGATCAACCATCGCACACTCAGCATGGCCTGTCGACAACCTCTCGCGCAACCAAGACATCGCGGTCGGACTGCAAGTGATCTTGAAGCCACGGGCCCGTCCCACCCCGACATGGACCTCGATGCCCGAACGGACGTTAGATTTCGAGTTCTAGGCGTTCTGCGATGAAGGTTGGATCCCAGCCGGGATTGAAAGTGTCGACGTGGGTGAATCCGAGCCGCTCGTATAGGCCACGCAGGTTCGGGTGGCAGTCGAGCCGCAGCTTGGCGCACCCCTGCGTTCGCGCGGCATGGCGGCAAGCCTCGATCAGCGCGGAGCTGACACCCCGGCCCGCATGTGTCCGTCGCACCGCGAGCTTGTGCAGATATGCGGCCTCCCCCTTGAGGGCGTCGGGCCAGAACTCGGGATCCTCGGCCGACAAGGTGCAACAGCCGACGATGCCGTCGCTGCAACTCGCGACTAGGAGCTCGGAGTAAAGGTTTTCCGGTAATTACAACAAAGAAATTACACCTTCGTTCGATTATTCATGAACTTCTATGGTTTATTAGTGGTGATACCAATATTAAATATTTAAAAGACAATAAAGTTTCAATCTGGGACGAATGGGCGGACGAAGATGGTAATATTGGACCTGTTTATGGTCATCAATGGCGTTCTTGGCCCGACGGTAAAGGTGGAACTATTGATCAGATTAAAATCTTGATAGATGGTTTGAAAAACAATCCGGAATCGAGAAGACATATCGTAAGTGCGTGGAACGTAGCAGACATTCATAAAATGGCTTTACCTCCTTGTCACAACATGTTCCAGTTCTATGTTGCAAATGGAAAATTAAGTTGTCAACTCTACCAACGTTCAGCAGACGTTTTCTTGGGTGTTCCTTTTAACATCTCAAGCTACGCATTGTTTACAATGATGCTAGCGCAAGTTTGTGGATTGGAGGCTGGAGACTTCGTTCATACTTTTGGAGATACGCATTTGTATTCCAACCATTTTGACCAAGCTAAGCTTCAATTATCTAGAGAATTACGTCCACTTCCAACAATGAAAATAAATCCAGATGTTAAAGATATTTTCTCTTTTAAATTTGAAGATTTTGAATTAGTTGGATACGATCCACATCCACACATTAAAGCAGCTGTTGCAATTTAATTAGCTTTAAAATATAAGGAAACAGAAATGGGTATTAAATATAGCTTAATTGTTGCAATTGGGAAACACCGAGAAATGGGTGCTAACAATGATTTGCTTTGGCACTTACCAAGAGATATGCAATTTTTTAAGGAAACGACAACGGGTCACGCTGTTGTAATGGGAAGAAAAAATTGGGAATCTATTCCTCAGAAGTACAGACCGCTTCCAAATCGTTTAAACTTCGTTTTAACACGAGATAAAAACTATAGTGCAGAAGGTGCAACAGTGATTTATGATTTAAAAGAAGTCGCACAACATCTTGAAGGAAAAGACTTAACATGCTTCATTATTGGTGGTGCTCAAATCTACCAACTGGCCTTAGAAACAGGACTTTTAAATGAAATGTATGTCACACAAGTACATAACACATTTGAAGAAGCTGACACCTTTTTCCCTTTTGTAAATTGGGTAGAATGGGAAGAAGAAGATATTTTAGAACAAGATAAAGATGAAAAACATCTTTATTCATTTAATATAAAGAAATTTACGCGTTAATTCATGAAAGTTTGCATTGCTGAGAAACCAAGTGTTGCCAAGGATATCGCTGCCATTATCGGTGCTAATACTCGTAAAGATGGGTATTACGAAGGTAATGGATATCAAGTAACCTGGACTTTCGGGCATTTGTGCACGCTTAAAGAACCAAACGATTATTTACCGGAATGGAAATATTGGGATTTAAGAAAATTGCCCATGATTCCTTCTCGATTTGGAATTAAGGTCATAGATGATGAAGGAATTAAAAAGCAATTTAAAATTGTCAAACAACTTCTTGTAAACGCCGAAGAAATTATCAACTGCGGGGATGCTGGACAAGAAGGAGAGGTTATCCAGCGATGGGTATTCTTAAAGTCAGGAACGAAAGCACCTATCAAAAGATTGTGGATTAGTTCCTTAACGGAAGAAGCAATTAAAGAAGGATTTGCAAACCTACGTATAGGAAGAATAAACGCCCTTTTCACCCAAGTCCAACAGCTTTGGACCGCAGTTGACTCTTTCGACACCCCTGCGATGCAACCCAATCCGGCTGACGGGGAGCCAGCAACGCTGAAAATTTAC